>JADGOX010000284.1 GCA_017882745.1 Mycobacteriaceae bacterium
ACTACCCCCACATGACGGAGCGAATGCGACTCGAGTCGTACACGGGCAAGACCCACGCCGTCACCGCACCCTCGGAACTCGCCGCCAACGCCACCAGCGACAGCGACCCGCGATAGCGACAACCGGGCTGAGCGGGCAGACTTTCCGCTGTGCCCGAGCTACCCGAGGTCGAAGCGCTAGCGCATCATCTGCGCACCCACGCCGTTGGTACCGTCATCGGCCGAGTGGACGTCGCCGCTCTGACCGTGCTGAAGACCGTCGACCCACCGGTGAGTGCACTGGTGGGCAGGGAGGTCACGGGCGCTGACCGCCACGGCAAGCACCTCGACCTCGACTGCGACGGCCTGCACCTGGTGGTGCACCTGTCCCGGGCTGGTTGGCTGCGGTGGTCGGACTCGCTCAGTGCCACACCGCCCAAGCCCGGCAAGGGTCCGCTGGCGCTGCGTGTGCACTGCGGACCCCCACCGGGCGCACCAGGATTCGACCTCACCGAGGCGGGTACCCAGAAACGACTCGCGGTGTGGGTGGTGAAGGACCCGGATGAGGTCCCCGGCGTCGCCAGGTTGGGCCCCGATGCCCTGGCCGTCGACCTGGCGGAGTTCTCCAGCATGCTCGCCGGGCGACGTGAGCGGTTGAAAACGCTGCTGGTGGACCAGTCCTGGATGGCGGGCGTGGGTAACGCCTATTCCGACGAGATCCTGCACGTCTCGAAGCTCTCGCCGTTCGCTACTGCCGGCAAGCTGACTGCGGAGCAGGTTGAGCGGCTGCACTCCGCGCTCGGTGACGTACTGCGCTCGGCGGTTGAACGCTCCGTCGGCCAGGACGCGGCGCGGCTGAAGGCGGAGAAGCGTTCGGGACTCCGCGTGCATGCACGGACCGGGCTGCCCTGCCCGGTGTGCGGGGACACCGTGCGAGAGGTTTCCTACGCCGAGCGGTCCTTCCAGTACTGCCCGAGGTGCCAGACGGGTGGCAAGCCGCTGGCTGATCGCCGGATGTCACGACTGCTTCGGTGACGGCGGTCTGCGACTGTACGAATAGGGTGGGGTCATGGCTGACGACGACAACGACCCGAACGACCAGATGCTGGAAGACAGCGAGAGTCTCGACTCCGACGAGCTCGGTGAGGGCGTGGGCGATGGAGTCGCCGACGCCCCAGACGACTGGGCGGGTGCTGACCGCATCGGTACCACCGCTCGGGAGGAGCGCGACGGTGAGACTCTGGACGAGCGGCTGGCCGAGGAAATCCCCGACATCGGGGCCACGGAGCGGCCGGACCGTCCCTTGGCCAACACCTACACCGAGGATCTCGACGAGGTGACCAACAACGTCGTCGTGCTCGGTGAGCGGGGCGACGGCGAGGACATCGCCTACGACTGACCGCGAAGGCTCACACTGTGCCGGTGCCCCCCGAGCTGTATTCCGCCAGCACCCTCAGCATTGCTGCGATGCTGCTGGTCGCTGTTGCGGTGGTCCTGCTCGTCAGGCGGCTGCGCGCACAGCGTTCTTTCGCGACGCCACTTGAGCGGGCAGTGCACGACACGCTGCACACCGCCTCCCTGGCGGCCCCCGCCCTGCGCAGGGGGCTGTCGGCTGAGTCGGCCGCTGAGGCAGCGCCGCACCTGCGGGCGTTGTTGGGCACGGCCGCAACTGCGCTCACCGATGAAGCCGGCGCGCTCCTGGCCTGGAGCGGCTCCGGAGAGGTCCACACCGAGCACTTCCTCGCGGCCGCGCGTCGGGCGGCGTCCACGGGGCGCCGCGAGCTGCTCGTCCATGCCGAGATCGATTGTGGCCAGCTGGACTGCGAGGTGCGGGCGCTCGTCGTCGTTCCCCTCGTGCTGGAGCACACCGGCGTCGTCGGCGTACTCGGAGCGTTGAGTAGCGCCGATGCCGGACCGGGACTTGTGGGCACCGCCGGCGAGGTGGCGCGCTATGCGTGCACGCAGATCGAGCTGGCTGAGCTGGACAACTCGCGCGCCCGAGTGGCCAGCGCCGAGGTGCGGGCGCTGCGGGCGCAGATCAGCCCGCATTTCATCTACAACGCGTTGACCACCGTTGCCTCGTTCATCCGCACCGACCCCGAACGCGCGCGGGAGCTGGTGCTGGAATTCGCGGACTTCACCCGCTACTCCTTCCGCACCGCAGGTGAGTTCACGACGCTCGCGGACGAGTTGCGCAACATAGACCGCTACCTGACATTGGAACGCGCCCGCTTCGGCCCACGGCTACAGGTGCGGCTGCAGGTGGCCCCGGAGGTGCTCGGAGTGGTCCTGCCGTTCCTTGCCCTGCAACCGCTGGTGGAAAACGCTGTGCGCCACGGCTTGTCCGCGTCCGAGGCCGGGGGCACCGTCAGCATCGTCGCCGAGGACGCGGGGGCGGAGTGCCTCATCAGCGTCGAGGACGACGGCGCGGGCATGGACCCGGACCGACTTCGCGACCTGGACGAGGAGCAGGCGCACTTTTCCGGTGCGCACGTCGGCCTCGGCAACGTCGACGACCGCCTGCGTGCGGCGTTCGGGGACGACTACGGCCTGGTCGTGGAGACGGCGCTCGGTGCGGGGACGAAGGTGAGCATGCGGGTGCCGAAGTTCCGCCCGGGAGTTCGCACCTGAGGTTCCGTATCGTGGCCGTATGGCGTACTGGGGCATTGGCGTACCGAAGCAGCTGACCGATCGACTACCCGCACGGCTGTCCGGCGAGCACTCACCGGTGATCTCCGTGGTCCGGCTGCATGGCATGATCGCCGCCGGCGCTGCGGGCCTCGGTCGTCAACTGCTCAACGCGGACGGTGTCGAGGGCTCCCTCAAGCGGGCGTTCACGGCAGACGGGGTCCAGGCGGTCGCCCTGTCGATCAACTCTCCCGGCGGATCACCAACGCAGAGCCAGCTCATCGGCAGCCGGATCCGTCAGCTAGCCACCAAGCATGAGGTGCCCGTCATCGCGTTCTGCGAGGACCTCGCCGCGTCTGGTGGCTACTGGCTGGCGTGCGCGGCCGACGAGATCATCACCACCCCGACCTCGCTGCTCGGTTCCGTGGGAGTCGTCTCGTCCGGGTTCGGTCTCGAGGGGCTGATCAGCAAGCTCGGGGTGGAGCGCCGCCTGCACACCGCGGGCACCAACAAGGCCCGACTCGACCCCTTCTCTCCGGAGAAGGACGACGACGTGGAGTGGCTGCTCGGCATGCAGGCCGACATCCACACCGAGTTCGGCGCCTGGGTCCGCGAGCGCCGGGGCGACAAGCTCGTCGGCACGGACGAGGAGCTGTTCACCGGCGAGGTGTGGATTGGGCGCAAGGCCGTGGAGCTGGGCTTGGCCGATGGCCTCGGCACCATGCGCGACGTGCTGGCCGAGCGCTACCCGGACGCTGAGCTGCAGGTGGTGCACGCGCGGAAGTCCTTGGCGGCGCGGCTCGGACTGCCTGCGGCTTTGATGCCCGGTTCCGTGGGGCTTCCGGGTGCCGCAGTCGCGCTGGTCGGTGCCCTGGAGCAACGGGCAGCGTGGTCCCGCTTCGGGCTCTGATCTGCCGCGTGTAACCGACCGAGGCCAGCCCGTGGCACCATTGGGTGGCCGTGACCTACATCTCACCAGCAGGGTACCCACCAGTCGTCGCGACCCTGTCTGTGCTCGCAGTCGACGACGAACCGCCTGCTCTCGACGAGTTGGCGTACTTGCTGCGCGCCGACGAGCTGGTGGGTGAGGTGCGCACGGCTGCTGATGCCACCGCTGCCCTGAGGCTGCTGCACAGCGGCTCGGAGGCGGGTGTTGTCGACGTCGTGTTCCTCGACATCCGGATGCCGGGCCTGGACGGCTTGGAACTCGCGAGGGTGCTCTCCGCGTTCGCCGAGCCTCCCGCTGTCGTCTTCGTCAGCGCTCACGACGACAGGGCCGTCGACGCCTACGACGTGGGAGCCGTCGACTACCTCCTCAAGCCGCTGAGCGCCGAACGCCTCGCCGAGTCCTTGCGACGCATCCACCGGCTGCGCACCACGGCGAACGGCACGTCATCAGGTATCCCCGAGGACGTGATTCCGGTGGAGCTGGGCGGGACCACGACCTTGGTGCCACGCTCGGCCGTTCGCTGGGTTGAAGCCCAGGGCGATTACACCCGGCTGCACACGCTCACCGGCAATCACCTGGTGCGGATACCGCTGTCGGTGCTCGAAGAACGCTGGCGTGACGCCGGCTTCCTCCGGGTGCACCGTTCCTACCTCGTGGCCTTACCGCTGGTCACCGAGCTGCGGATGACGGGCAACGGCTACGTGGTGCGACTGGATCAGCGTGGTGCCCGCGGCGCGGTCGAGCTTCCGGTCAGCCGTCGGCACACGCGCGAGCTGAAGGACCGGCTGGTCCGGACGGTCAAGCAGAGCTGGACCACGCGTTGACCACCGGGCCAACCCGGGTACGGGTGGTGCTGGCCGAACGGCACGGATCGCGTCGGCTGGTGGGCACCAGGGCCGAGGTGGAGGAGCAGACCGAGGTAGGTGAGGTTCTGCTGCGTGGCCTCCTCCGCGCTCAGCTCGGGCTCTCGCTGCGGATGGCGGGGCTCGTCGTCGTCCCTCTGGCAGCCCTGCCGCTGCTGCTCGCGCTACTGCCCAAGCTCGGTGAGATCAGCGTGCTCGGCATTCGGCTGCCCTGGCTGGTGCTCGGGCTGCTGGTGTACCCGGTCCTGGTGGTCGTCGGCTGGGCGTACGTCCGGCTGGCCGAGCGCACCGAGCAGGACTTCGCCGACATCGTGGACGACTGAGCGGCACCTGGGATGCACACCGGTACCGGCATCACGTTGCTCGCCATTGTCCTGGTTTGCCTGGTCACCGTGGGCATGGGCGCCTACGGCGTGCGCATGGCCCGCACTACCTCGGACTTCCTCGTCGCCTCGCGGAGCGTTGGACCCCGGTGGAATGCCGCGGCCATCTCGGGCGAGTACCTTTCGGCCGCCTCGTTCCTCGGGGTCGCGGGTCTGGTGGCCAAGTACGGGTCTGACGCTCTTTGGTACCCGGTCGGATTCACCGCCGGCTACCTCGCGCTCCTGGTGTTCGTTGCTGCACCGCTGCGGCGTTCCGGCGCGTACACCATTCCGGACTTCACGGAGTTCCGGTTGGGTTCGCCGAAGCTGCGGCGTCTCGCGACACTCGTCGTGGTGCTCATCTGTTGGCTGTACCTGGTGCCGCAGCTGCAAGGGGCGGGCCTGACGTTGCGGATCCTCACCGGTCTGCCCAGCTGGGCAGGGGCGGTCGCGGTGGGTGTGGTGGTGGTGGTGAACGTGATGAGCGGTGGAATGCGGGCCATCACTCTGGTCCAGGCGTTTCAGTACTGGCTCAAACTCACCGCTAT
>JADGOX010000285.1 GCA_017882745.1 Mycobacteriaceae bacterium
GACGGTTCATGTAGGTGTGGACTCCCGGGGTGCCCAGGCCCTCGTAGTCCGTCACGACGACCGCAGCGCCCTTGGCGAGGAGCTGGGAGATGAACAGGGTCTCGTACTCCAGGCCCTGGTTGAACAGGTGCGAGGGCGCGCACTGGTCGCCCTGGCCCTGGGTACCCACCGCATAGCTCACCAACGGTCGCTTGCCGGGCCCCTGCCAGGCCGTGGTGGGGGAGAACACGGTGCCGGTGACCGCGATCGGCACGCCGTGGGTGTCGGTGCTGCGGTACATGATCCGCTGGGCGGTGGCCGGGGGAGCGCTGTTGGTCAGTGGGTCGGTGATGACCCTGGAGTTCTGGTGACGGATGACATCACCGTTGTGCGTGGGCAACGTTGCCGGTGGGGCGTAGAAGTCGCCCTCGGCCGCGGTGAACGGTGCCGAAGGCGCCACTGTGGCCGTTGCGGCCTGGGCGGGGACCGTGGCCAGCGCGGTCAGTCCCGCTGCGAGAACGGCGATGGCGGGAAGATGACGCAGGCGACGTCTCAATGTAGTCCAGTCCTCGAGGCCGAAGGCCACAGTGATGTGTGCCACAGACCCTATCTGATGGTGTGCGCACCTGTGCACTGAACATGTTCCTTGTCCCACGGTTGAGGGACGGGCGAGCACTGCCGCCGTGGTCGATAGGCTGGACGCCATGTCCAACACCGTCCTCACCGCTGTCGCCTGGCCCTATGCCAACGGCCCGCGCCACATCGGACACGTCTCCGGCTTCGGCGTTCCCTCCGACGTGTTCTCCCGCTACCAGCGGATGGCGGGCAACCGGGTACTGATGGTGTCGGGCACCGACGAGCACGGAACGCCGATCCTGGTCCAGGCAGAGAACGAGGGCGTGAGCACCCGTGAGCTGGCCGACCGCTACAACCGGGTGATCACCAAGGACCTTGCGGACCTCGGCCTCTCCTATGACCTGTTCACCCGCACCACCACCCGCAACCACTACGCGGTGGTGCAGGAGCTGTTCCGCACGCTGCACACAAACGGCTACCTCGTGCCCAGGACCACCACCGGCGCGATCAGCCCCTCCACGGGCCGCACCCTGCCCGACCGCTACGTCGAGGGCACCTGCCCCATCTGCGGCTATGACGGCGCCCGCGGCGACCAGTGCGACAACTGCGGCCACCAGCTCGACCCGGCCGACCTCATCAACCCGCGCAGCAAGATCAACGGTGAGACACCGAAGTTCGTCGAGACCGAGCACTTCTTCCTCGACCTTCCCGCGCTGGCCGACGCCCTGGGTGGCTGGCTCAAGACGCGCACCGACTGGCGCCCGAACGTGCTGCGCTTCAGCCTCAACCTCATCGCCGACCTGCGCCCACGGGCCATGAGCCGCGATATCGACTGGGGTGTGCCGATCCCGCTGGAGGGCTGGTCGGACCGGCCCGACAAGAAGCTCTACGTGTGGTTCGACGCGGTCATCGGTTACCTCTCGGCCAGCATCGAGTGGGCGCACCGCACCGGTGACCCGGAGGCCTGGCGCGAGTGGTGGTGCGACCCCAAGGCCCTGAGCTACTACTTCATGGGCAAGGACAACATCACCTTCCACTCCCAGATCTGGCCGGCGGAGCTGTTGGGACACAACGGTGAGGGCTCCTTGGGCGGTCAGCCCGGCGCCCTGGGGAAGCTGAACCTGCCGACTGAGGTGGTCAGTAGCGAGTTCCTCACCATGAGCGGCTCCAAGTTCTCCACCAGCCGCGGCACGGTGATCTACGTCCGCGACTTCCTGCGGGAGTACGGCCCGGATGCGTTGCGGTACTTCATCTCCGTGGCGGGCCCGGAGAACCAGGACACGGACTTCACCTGGGACGAGTTCGTCCGTCGCACCAACTTCGAGCTGGCCAACGAGTGGGGCAACCTCGTCAACCGCTCGCTCTCGATGGCGCACAAGAACTTCGGTGTCATCCCCACACCGGGCACCCGCTCGGAGATCGACGTGACGCTGCTGACCGCCGCCGATCAGGCCTTCGGCACCGTGGGCGCACTCCTGGAGCGCAGCCGTTTCAAGCAGGCTGCGAGCGAGGCCATGCGCGTGGTCACCCTGGCCAACCGCTACATCTCGGAGACCGAGCCGTGGAAGCTCGCCAAAGACCCAGCCGACGCCGAGCGACTCTCCACCGTGCTGCACACCGCCCTGCAGGTCGTCTCCGATGCCAACGCCATGCTCACGCCGTTCCTGCCGCACTCCGCGCAGTCCGTCCACACCGCGCTCGGTGGCAGCGGCGTGTGGGCGGCCCTCCCGGAGATCCGTGAGGTGACCGACGACATTCCCAGCGAGCCCGTCGGCGTGGGTCTGCCCGAGGTCGGCCACTCCTACCCCGTGATCATGGGGGACTACGCGGGTGAGCAGGCGCACTGGTCGCGCACCGAGATCACGGCGGGAACCCCGCTGGTCAAGCCGACGCCGCTTTTCGCCAAGCTGGATCCGAAGCTCGGGGAGACCGGCCCGGACTGGGCGCCGATCAGCTCGTGAGGGGTGTGAGGTCGGCGCCCCCGGCTCCAGAAGCGCTGAGCCCTCTGATCGACGCCCACACGCACCTCGACGCGTGCGGTGCCACCGATGCCGCGAGCGTGCACGAGATCGTCGACCGCGCCGCGTCCGCGGGCGTCGGGCAGGTTGTCACGGTGGCCGACGACCTTGCCTCCGCACGCTGGGTGGTGACGGCCGCCGATGCCGACGAGCGGGTGTGGGCGGCGACTGCCCTGCACCCCACTCGGGCGAACAAGCTGGACCAGGCTGCCCGCACCGAGCTTGAGGCCCTGGCCCGGCATCCCCGCACGGTGGCGGTCGGGGAGACCGGCCTGGACCACTACTGGCCCGGCAAGCTGGAGGGCTGCGCCGAGAAGGCGAGCCAGGAAGAGGCCTTCCGCTGGCACATCGACCTGGCCAAGCGTGTGGGAAAGCCGGTGATGATCCACGACCGCGAGGCCCACGCCGACGTGCTGCGCATCCTCCGCGAGGAGGGTGCGCCGGAGCGGGTGATCTTCCACTGCTTCTCCGGCGACGCCACCGTGGCGCGCCAGTGCGTGGACGCCGGCTACGTCCTGAGCTTCTCGGGCACGGTGAGCTTTCGCAACGCCCACGAGCTGCGCGAAGCAGCCGTCATCGTGCCAGCGGAGCAGCTGATGGTGGAGACGGACGCACCGTTTCTCACCCCGCACCCGCATCGCGGCGCGGCCAACGAGCCCTATTGCCTGCCGTACACCGTGCGAGCTCTGGCGCAGCTGCGCCACGAGACGCCGGAAGAGCTCGCTGTGCTCACGAGTGCCACCGCGCGACGGGTCTACGGGCTGTGAGGAAACTCATCCTCTGAGCTCTGGCCTTGCCATGATGGTGACCGAACCGTTACCGTGCCGTGATCCATTAGCCGGGATGGGGATATCCCAGGTGCCGCAACTTGTGCTCGATGTGACGGCCCCTGCCCCTGCCCGGGGACATCGACGTCAGGATAATTGTGCCGCTGCGCGAACGCGTAAGCCTCAGCCGTGCCGGGGTCCTTCGCTCGGTGATCGCAGCGCTGCTGCTCACGCTGATCGCCGGGGCAGGAACCGCATTCGCGATGGAGAAGTCCGTCACCGTCGAGCTCGACGGCGAGCGCACCTCCGTTACCACGATGTCGTCGAATGTCGGCGGGGTGCTTCGCGCAGCCGGCCTGGGCGTCGGTGAACACGACACTCTCGCGCCTTCGGCCACAGCCTCGATCGGCAGTGGCGACACCATCGTCCTGCACCGCGGCCGCCACATCCAGCTGACCATCGACGGTACGAAGCGTTCGGTGTGGACCACAGCGCTCACCGTCGAGGACGCCATCGCCGAGCTCCGCATGGACGGGCCCCACGTGCAGATGTCCGCCTCGCGTTCCCAGCGCCTGCCGCTGGAAGGCATCGCCCTGGACGTCACCAACCCGCACAACGTGACGGTGGTCGACGCGGGCGTCACGCACCCCGTGCTCACCACCGCGGCCACGGTCCGCGACCTGCTCACCGAGCGCGGGTTGACCCTGGAACAGGCCGACACCCTCTCCACCGACGCCGAGGCGCCCGTCACCGAAAGCATGCAGCTGGTCATCGACCGGATCCGCACCGCTGACCTCGTCACCACCCAGCCCTTGCCCGCGCCGGTGCAGAAGGTGGACGATCCGACCCTGGTCATCGGCAAGACCACGGTGAAGACCCCGCCGGTGGACGGTGTGCAGACGGTGGTCTTCCGCGTGACCACCACCAACGGCAAGGAGTCCGCCCGCGAGCAGATTGCCGTGACTGTCACCACGCC
>JADGOX010000286.1 GCA_017882745.1 Mycobacteriaceae bacterium
GCCCACGAGTCGCCCGCGCCCTCCAACTCCTCACCGAAGAGCTCAACGCCACCCCAGCAGTCATGCCAACCGACCCCCGGCCACTGACCTACCAGCTCGCCGAGGCGTAAATCTCAACGGTGAACGGTCACTACTCAAGGAGATCTGAGGCTTCCTCCGGTCAGGCACCGTCGTCGGGTCCATAGCTGTCAGACGATCACCCAAGTCAGGCCCACGGCCGACTCCAGCGTGGCACTCGTCGCATGCAGCGAGACCGCCCAGGTCTGGTCACCGACCACCCCGTCAACGCCGACCCCGCCCCAGGTCCGGAATGCCACCACGAAGGCGCGGGACCGTAGTCTCTGTCGATCCCCTGCGGCGTCGTGCCCCACTGGCCGGGTGCGCCGTTGGTGAGCACGCTTTGCAAGTCGGCCACGACGTCACCGGTCGAGCCCTCGGCCAGCAGGGACACGGGACCACCGTCAGGCAGCGCCTGCCACGTCAGTGGCCCGACAACACCATCAGGTGTCAGCGAGGCACCCTGCTGGAACTCGATGACCGCGGTCTCGGTCAGCGGGCCACATTCGGTCCATCGACGCACTGTCTTCGGCATAGCCCGGTAGTTCCCACCGTTCCGATAGCGGAACGTCATACGAGAACGTCGCAGGTCAAGGCGTTACCGCTAGAGGTAGTGTCCGTAAGCCCCGCCCGGTGAAGATTCCCGCAGACGCGCCTTCTACGGGGCGAGCCCAGCGGACCGGATTGAACTCTCGCTGCACCGGTGTCCGACGCCCCCCATGGGCGGAGATCGAATCCATTCACTCCTGTGGACGTTGGGCAGTCTGGTCAGAGCGCCCGCGGTTCCCCGAACCCTTCGTCTTGTTGCCGCGTTGACGGGCAGTTGACCTCAGGACCTCATCGTGTACCGGGCACCCGGTAGGCGGTGCATGGCGGGAGGGTCTCGCCCCGAAGGGCAGTCAGCCATGGACCGGGAGAACAAGGCCGATATCGGTGAGGTCCCTGCTACCAATCTCTCTGGCAGACACCACGGCCGCGAGCGCTTTGACGTTGAGGCGCTTCGGCGCGCCCACCCGATCGAGGCCGTCGTGGCGGCAAGTGGTGTCGAGCTGGCCCGGCGGGGCCATGGGTTCATGGGCTGCTGCCCTTTCCACGAAGACTCCACGACGTCGCTGTCGGTCGGTGGGGTGCCCGACCGGTTTCACTGCTTCGGGTGCGGTGCCGGTGGTGACGTCATCGAGTACGTCGCCCGGTTCACTGGGCTCGCCTTCGTTGACGCCGTGCGAGCCCTGGAGTCAGGCACCGTGTTCGGCGGCGTGCAGCCGGCCAGCATGGGCCGGGTCCCGCGGCCAGCTCGAACCGCCGCGCACACGAGCACTGCCGAGCGTGCCCAGGCCATCAACCAGCTCGCGTGGGAGTTCTTCACGACCCCGGCCAACATCAGCGTGGCCGAGGCCTACCTGCACGAGGCACGGGGCATCGACGTCGGGGCCTTGTGTGCAGCAGGCGGAGGAGAGCCTATCGTGGGCTGCGCCAGGCCCGACTGGCTTGCCCTGACCCGGCACCTGCTGCGTCGGGGGGTCACCGACAACGAGCTGCTGGAGCTCGAGCTCGCCCAGCGGTCCCGCAACGGCGACCTGGTCGACACCCACCGTGGCCGGCTCATCGTCCCGGTACGGCGGGCCGGCGGCGGTGTCGACGGGTTCATCGGCCGGGACACCACCGGCGATCCGAGGGCGCCCAAATACCGCAACCCGACCAGGACGCCGACGTTCGACAAGTCGACCGCTCTCTACCGGCCAACCCACTACGACCTGGACCGCGACGCGAACGTCGTGATCGTCGAAGGCGCCCTGGACGCGCTGGCCATCGCCGCCACAGCAACCCTGGGCGGCGAGCACTCGATGTTCGCACCCGCCACCACCAGCGGGGTAACCGTCTCGGCCGTGCAAGCACAGGCGGTCCTCTCGCTGCATCCGAAGCGGCCCATCATCGCGCTGGACGGCGACCGCGCCGGGCGTGAGGGCACCGACCGCTGGCTCCGAGCGCTCTGCATCGAACGCGGCCAGCCGGCTCTGGTGAGCCGGCTACCCGATGGGGTTGATCCGGTTGAATGGCTGCAACACCAAGGCATTTCGGGACTGCCGGCCTTCGATCGTCGAGCCTGCCTCGGCGCCACCACCGAAGCCCCCAGACCCCAGCTACCTGGCCGAGACCTCGTCCGAATCTGCTTCGAGGAACCCGGAGAACCGGTCCGCCGCATCGTGGACGTGCTCACCCAACTGGACCGGCAGCTGCGGGGAGGCGCCGCCCGCGAGCTCATCAACCAGGCCGAATTCGAGATGACCGTACGCGGCTGGAACCCACGCGGGGAATTCGCCAGGTCAGTTCGCGACGCCATCGGCCACGCCCGGCGCCAGGCCGCCGACGAGCAACGTCACCGCGCGCTGGCCGCCAGCAAAGGACTCTCGCAGTTATCCACAGAAACGCCCCGCCCCGATGCGCACCAAGTCGCCTGACC
>JADGOX010000287.1 GCA_017882745.1 Mycobacteriaceae bacterium
AGTCTGTGCTCGATGAAGGTGTCCGGCGAGTACTTTTCGCTGTCTTCGACAGCGGACTCTTCGACCACCCGAACAACCTCAGCGACGACAAAGGCCTGGTCAGCACCCTGGCAAACCAGCAGCTGACGGCCGACGTCGCCGCGTCAAGCATGGTTATGCTCAAGAACGACAGCCGCGTGCTTCCCTGACGCGAAAGAATGGCGACTCCATCGCAGTTCTCGGGCCGTGAGGGCAGGACGCCCTCTACACGACCGGTGGGTCTGCTGGAGTGACGACAACCGTCGGAAGCAACGTCACCCCACTTATGCGTTTAACCGTGGTGTGGCGTGTTAACGCTATCGAAGTCGGACATGGCGTGGAGTGTGTCCCGATGGCTGATTTCTCTGCTGAATGGTTCGAGCATTCCCGCGCGCTTGAATCCTCAGGAGGCGTCTTGTAGTCCGATGGTCTTGTAGTCCGATGGTCGATCTGACAGCATTTGTTCGATTTGTATGATTTATGCTTAGGGTGGGCGCCCTCGGGTGACGGTGCCCCTGGCAAAGGAGGCCATCCTTGAGCCATGCGGCGGCCGTTCTCGTTTTGACCCCTAGCATAGGCGGGTACTGGTTCGGGGAGCTTCTCGCCGGTTTTACCCGGGAGATTGCTGGCGCGGGCGTGCGGCCTGTGCTGGTGCAGACGCTGGATGCCGGCACGCGCAGCGGTGAGGTGGGCGAGCCGGGCGCGGCGGGCGACTTCGCCACTCCGATCGCGTGGTCCGAGGTGGACGCCGTCGTCTCGATCGCGTCGGCCGTTGGTGCTTCCTATCTGCAGAAATTGCATGATGCCGGCAAACCGGTGGTGCTCATGAGCGCAGATATGGCGGATTTCGACGCGCCGGTCATCCTGCCAGCCAACCGCGGGGGGACCTTCGCTGCGGTCGAGCACCTCATCGGGCACGGCCACACGCGGATTGGGTTCGTCGGCAATCTTGCCCAGCCGGACGTGCGCGGCCGCTACGCAGGTTACCTGCAGGCACTGGAGACCCACGACCTGAGCGCGGATCCAGCGCTTGTGTTCGCCGCCCACAACAACGCCCGAGCCGGCGGCGTTCGAGCGGCCCGGGCGTTGCTCGACTCCCCCCTGCGCCCCACTGCGGTGATGGTTGCCACCGATCGCAACGCGATCGGACTGATGCGCACCCTGACCGACGCCGGCGTGACCATTCCGGCCGACATCGCGGTCGTGGGGTTCGACAACATCGAAGCGGATGCCTTCACCGTTCCGACCCTGTCGAGCGTCGACCAGCGGTTCGACGAATGTGGTGCGCTCGCCGGCCGGCTCGTGTTGGCCGCGTTGCGCGGGGAGACGGTGGAGTACACGACGTACACCCCGAAACCAGGAGTTCTCGCGCTGCGAGATTCGTGCGGGTGCTCAACTGAACCGATCGGTGCGGAGATTGGGCTGAGCGAGCTCCAGGACATCCTCTGCGGGGCGCTACTCACGGGCCACGTTGCGGCCGACAGCCCGGTACGCGCCGCGGTGGAGGCCACTGTGCGTGAGGTGGACACGTTACTGGGAAAAGGCGACCAGGTCACGACCTCGCAGATCGAGGCGCTGGTGGCGTCGCTTCGTGGTCTCACCCCGCGCCTGGACGTCCTGCGCCGCATCACGTTCGTGATGGCGGAGTACGTCCAGTACAGCTTCAGGACTACGCCCTGGAGGTGCAGTGGCGGAACCGCGTTCGCTGGCCCAGCGCAGATGACAGCGGCGCTGTGGCAACTGCAGGCTGGCGCGCTCCTACAGCACGCGGAAGCAGCCGACGGTGTGCTCGATGGGCAGTTCGTGGTCGAGGCCGACTTGCTCGACATCAGCAACGTCGATCCGCGACACCTCGGTTGGCTCGCGAGCACGCAAGTACATGCAGGCGTGCTGGCGCTGTGGGAGGACGACTCATCGTCCGGTCGGCTGCGCATCGCTGGCACATACGACCCCGCTGGCGTTCTGCCGGACCTGGTCGGCACGGTCACGGCTCCGGAACGTTTTCCGCCCACGGCCCTCATCGAGGCAGCTCAAACTGCTGCCCACGGGGAATGCATCGTTGTGCCGGTGAGCACCACGGAACGTGACTGGGGAGTGCTCGCCGTCGTAGGAGACATCGGCACGGCCTATATTCGCAAGGCCTACCAACACTGGGCGGCCCTGTTGTGCGCCTCTCTGGAGTCCGAGCGTCTGCAGAAGGAAGTGAGCCGCAACGCTTTGTACGACGCCCTGACCAGTCTGCCGAACCGGCGTCTGTTCTTTAGCCGCCTCGATCAGGCAGTCGAGATGTCTCACCGTTCCAAGACCCCGTTCGCTGTGATCTTCCTGGACCTGGACGGGTTCAAGGCCATCAACGACTCCCTCGGCCATCAGATGGGCGACCTAGTCCTGATCGAGGTCGGCGCCCGCATCGAGCGTGAGCTGCGGGCGGTGGACACCGGTGCCCGGTTCGGCGGCGACGAGTTCGCGCTCTTGTTGCACGACGTGGAACCTGAGAACGTCGGGATGGTCGCGCAGCGGGTTCAGAGGGGTCTGTCGGGAGTGATCGATCTGGACGGTCACAAGTTCACGATCGGGGCCAGTCTTGGGGTGGCTACCAGCGCCATCGAGTACGCCTCCGCGGAGGATGTGCTGCGGGACGCCGACGCGGCGATGTACCACGCGAAGGAGACTCAGAAGGGAACCGTATCCTTCTTCGACGCGACGATGCACGCCCGCGCCTTGCATCAGACGCGCCTGGGCGCCGAGATCCGGTCGGCGCTGAAAGAGAACCAGTTCGAGGTGCACTACCAGCCGATCGTCAACCTCGCCACGGGTCACACCGACCGGTTCGAGGCATTGGTGCGCTGGCGCCACCCCGAACGCGGACTGCTCCTGCCAGAGGAGTTCCTTCCGCTCATGGCCGAGGTGGGACTGATCGTCGAGCTCGGACACTGGGTCCTGGACGAGGTCTGCCGCCAGCTCGTCGCCTGGGGTCCCGACGTCGTCAATGTCGCCGTGAACGTCTCGGACCGTGAGTTCTGGCACGGCGACCTGGTCGCCCACGTGCTCGGAAGCCTCAAACGCAACAACCTCACTACCAACCGATTGACGCTGGAAATCACCGAGGCCGCTATTCAACGCCGACCCGAGGTGGCCCTCGGCCTCATGCGCGAGCTGCACGACGCCGGACTGCAGCTGCACATCGACGACTTCGGACGCGAGTACTCGTCCCTGGAGATGCTGCACCGGTTCCCGGTGGACGCTTTCAAGATCGACCGCGCGTTCATCGGCGCCCTGACCACCGGCGACCGCGCCGACGAGCTCGTGCGAGCCGTCGTCGCGATGGGCCAGGCGCTCCATCTGGCCGTGGTCGCGGAGGGTGTCGAAACGGGCGAACAGCTCGCGTTCCTGCGAGAGATCGGCTGCACGACAGGTCAAGGATTCCTGTTTAGGCCCGCTGTCACAGGCGACCAAGCCCCGGACCTGCTAGATCGTGTCCTAGGCGAACAGCCACGGGCGTAGTCCCGGCTCACCACCGACGATGAACACCGTCGGTGGCCCTGGCGACGAGCCAGTGCCAGCAGTCGCCGGTGATCGCTACCCATCAGCCCCGCAGGGTGATCGCCGCCGATGCAATGCCGGGATGCTGGAAGTGGCGTTCCTGGGAAAGTCGTCGTCGCCTCTCTCAGTTTCCGAAGTCGCTTGCACGGACGTCCGAAGTCGGCTGCACGATTCACCCTCAGGGCGTCCTATGGCCACCGAAAGCGGAACCCCTACGAGAACGCCGCAGGTCAGCAGCCGTGTCCTTCCATGATCGTCCCGTAGCACCTGTCCGGTGACGATTCCCGCGATCGGGCGGCGTCCTACAGCACACCGCAAGTCAGCCTGCTGGACGCATTGTCGACTGGATGGTCCAACGACAAACTTGAGCTATCAGTCGAGAGGTCTCCGCTCGAAAGGGACCGATACTGCCGCCGACCAATCGCGATGATGTCACCTTCCACAGCGATTACATACCCCCACCCCCGACGTGCCCGCAGGTCATCGCTCGCAGAGTCCGGCTAACACGGTGGCACGGACCCGAACTTCCCGGCGTATTCCGGGCGAACCCAGCGCCACCCGATCAAGTTCACGCGTTTCCGCAGGTCACAGGCCTGCGACCCAAAGCCCTGAGGACCGCCAAAACGGCGCTGTTTCGATAACCCCCACTGGGTATACGAAGGGGGCCTCCGACCACGTTTCCGCGGGTCAGAGGCCCTCTCACGCACTCGGTGGCAGGTGAAGGATTCGAACCTTCGAAGCTTTCACGATGGATTTACAGACCACCGGCTGCAAGCCCGTGACCAGCGACAATGCCTGTCCCCCCACAAACTTCCGGGCGTATTCCCAGCAGACAGCCGACGTCAACCGACGACAGCCGTAGCCAACCGGACACCACCTAGGCCCCAAGAGCACCTCTCTCGCCGAGCGCTCGACCGGGTTCTGGCAGCTCGGGCCACCGTGTGATGCGAGGCCGGTGCCACCACGCCGGCGACCTACCGCAAAGCGGCCATC
>JADGOX010000288.1 GCA_017882745.1 Mycobacteriaceae bacterium
CGAGCTGGCCGCGCTGATCTGGGTGGGTGGAGCGATCGGCGTGCTGCCCACCATCGCGCTGCTCATTCTGGGCTCGGTGCTCGGCGGCGCACTGCTGCGCCGCGAGGGCCGACGCACCATGCAAGCATTGCGTGAGGCCTCGAGCCAGCACAGGTCTCCCTCCACCGAGCTGGCCGACGGGGCCCTGCTCGGTGTCGGCGCCTTCCTGCTGTTGCTCCCGGGCTTCGTCAGTGACGTGGCCGGGATACTGCTCATCCTGCCGCCGACCCGTTGGCTCCTGCGCCCCGTCGTCAAGGCCTCGGCTGCGCGTCGGGTGCAGTTGGTGGGGAGTGGCATGTGGACTCGAACGCGTCCCGCATGGTCTGACGGCGAGGTGATCGACGGCGAGGTCATTGACGCAGAGGTGATCGACGCAGAGGTCATCGAACCTCCGCAGTCGCACTAGGCCCGATCGCGGCGACACGCCACCGCTGGGGCAGACTCGCGCAGCGTGAGCACGCAACTCCTGTTCGGCGGTCGGATCTACAGCCCCTCTGCACCGGACGCCACCGCAATGGCGGTGACCGACGGAACCATCGTCTGGATCGGCCTGGACGGACCTGGACGAGCATTGCACCCCGACGCGGAGCTGATTCCGCTCGATGGCCGGTTCCTCGCGCCGGGTTTCGTCGACACGCACGTGCACAGCACCTCGGGTGGTCTGGCCCTGCGCGGGCTCGATCTCGACGGAAGCAGTTCCCTCGCGCAGTGTCTTGAGCAGGTACGAAAGTACGCAGCCGCGCAGCCGGACGGCATTGTCTGGGGCCAAGGCTGGGACGAATCGCTGTGGCCCGAACGGCGGCCACCCAGCAGAGCCGAGATCGACGCCTGTGCGCCCGGACGTGAGGTGTACCTGTCGCGCGTCGACGTGCACTCCGCGGTGGCGTCGACGCCGCTTCTGAACCACGCAGGCGGCGTCCAGGAAGTGCCGGGCTGGTCCACCGACGGCCCGCTGAGCCAGCAGGCCCATCACCTGGTGCGTGCGGCCGCCCGCGGGGCGCTGCGCCCCGAGCAACGCAGTGCCGCGCAGCACGCGATGCTCGATCACGCGGCCGCACACGGCGTGGTGTGCGTACACGAGTGCGGGGGAGCCGAGATCGCTGGCCTCGCCGACTTCGGGGAGTTGGCCACTCTGGAACATGGCGTGCAGGTGCGCGGCTACTGGGGGGAGGCGGTCACCAGCACGGAGCACGCGCGCGAGGTTCTGGAGCGCACCGGGGCACATGGCCTGGCCGGTGACCTCTTCGTCGACGGTTCACTGGGTTCCCGCACAGCCTGGCTGAGCGAGCCGTTTTGCGACGACCCGCATTCAGCCACCAACACCGGTGCGTCCTACCTCGACAGCCAGGGGATCGCGGCGCATGTACGCGCCTGCACCGAGCTCGGCGTGCAGGCCGGGTTTCACGCTATCGGCGACGCGGCGTTGGAGGCCGTGGTGGAGGGGTTCGCACAGGTCGTCGACGAGTTCGGCGGACCCGCTGTTGCGGCGTGCGGGCACCGCCTGGAACATGTGGAGATGATCACCGCGGCGCAGGCCGCGCGGCTGGGTGCCTGGGGGGTGCTGGCCAGCGTGCAGCCGGGCTTCGACGCACTGTGGGGCGGAACCGATGGGCTCTACGCGCAGCGGTTGGGCGCTGTACGCGGCCCGCGCCTCAATCCGTTCGCGGCAATGGCATCCGCGGGAGTCGGTCTGGCGCTGGGCTCCGACGTCCCCGTGACGAGGATGGACCCGTGGCAGGCCGTGCGGGCCGCCGTGCACCATCGCACCCCCGGTAGCGCCATCTCTGCACGTGCCGCCTTCGCTGCGGCCACGAGGGGCGCGTGGCGGGCCGGGGGAGTACGCGACGGGATTGCCGGCACGCTGGTCCCCGGCGCCCCCGCCTCCTATGCGGTATGGGACTGCGAGGAGCTGGTCGTCGCGGCACCCAAGGATGCGGTGCAGCGCTGGTCGACAGATCCGCGCGCCGGCGTGGCACCCCTCCCACGGCTGGAACCCGGAGCAGCGCTGCCGCAGTGTGTGCGCACCGTGCATCGCGGGCGGACGATCTTTCAACGCTGAGCGCGTCTCTACGCGTCCGTACGCTCGCGTGCAGTCAAAACCCAACGCTCGGAGGTGTTCCATCGCTCACGTGCCCAGCCAGGCCGCCCTAATGAGGTGTGCGGCTGCACTGGTAGGTGGGGCGCTGCTCTTCGGCAGCTTCCCGCCACGGCCACTGTGGTTCTTGGCGCCGGTCGGGATCGCGGTGCTGTTTCTGGTGCTACGAGGCAGGGGCGTACGTGCCGGGTTCGGATACGGCTACCTGGCCGGTCTGGGTTTCCTGGTACCTCTGTTGCCGTGGGTCGGGGTGTACGTCGGTCCCTTACCGTGGCTCGCTCTCGCTGCCGCAGAGGCAGTTGCCATTGGCGTGTTCGGTGCGATGAGCGCGGTGCTGACGCGGCTGCCGGGCGCGCCACTGTGGGTTGCGTGCGCGTGGGTCGCCACCGAAGGGCTGCGCTCGAGGGTGCCACTCAGCGGGTTTCCCTGGGGAAAGCTGGCCTTCGGGCAGTCCGATGGCGCATTGCTGCCGCTCGCGAGCCTGGCAGGAGCCCCAGGGCTCACCTTTGCCGTGGCGTTGATCGGAACTGGTTTGGGGGCGCTGGTGCTGCACTCCCGCTCCCGTCGGTGGGTGGCCGTGATCGCCTCCGCCACTGCCGTGCTCGCGCCGGTGCTCCTCGCATTCGCGCTGCTGCCCGGCGTGCACGCCACCAACAACCAGGGCGCCGTCACCACGGTTGCCCTGATCCAGGGCAACGTTCCGCGAATGGGCCTGGAGTTCAACGCTCAACGCCGTGCTGTGCTGGACAACCATGTGGCGGAGACCAAGCGGCTCGCTGCGGACATCGCCGCCGGACACAAGCCGCAGCCGCAACTGGTCATCTGGCCGGAGAACTCCTCCGACATCGACCCCCTGCTCAACCCGGATGCCGCCTGGGCCATCGCCGACGCGGCCCGGGCCATCAAGGTGCCCATCCTGGTGGGCGCGGTCCTGGTGAACGGCGACGGCACCACGAGCAACGCATCCATCGTCTGGGACCCGGTTACCGGCCCGGGGGAGGAGCACGTCAAACGGGTCCTGGTGCCTTTTGGTGAGTATCTGCCCGCCCGGTCCTTCTTCAGGCACCTCTCCTCCTACGCCGGCCTCGCCGGATACTTCGTTCCCGGACATGGCAATGGCGTGGTGACCCTCAACGGGGTGCCGCTTGCGGTCGCCACCTGCTACGAGGTGGCCTTCGACAACCTGGTCACCGACTCGGTACGAGCGGGGGCACAGCTCATCACGGTGCCCACCAACAACGCGACCTTCGGCCGCACCGAGATGAGCTACCAGCAGTTGGCGATGTCTCAGGTACGGGCCGTGGAGCACGGCCGAGCAGTGTTGGTTGCCGCCACCAGCGGGGTGAGCGCAGTGATCAGCCCCGACGGCACCGTGGTGTCGCAGACTTCCCTGTTCGCCCCCGCCGCGTTGGTCGCGCAAGTGCCTTTGCGGAGCACGGCTACGCTAGCGACTCGGCTCGGAACCGGCCCTGAGATCGCATTGAGCATTCTTGCGGTGGCCGCGTTCGGAGCCGCCCTGCTGCGACCCA
>JADGOX010000289.1 GCA_017882745.1 Mycobacteriaceae bacterium
ACAAGGGTCAGCCAGCCAAGGAGTAGTACCGACACCACCGTGGCCAACACGGTGTCGCCGAGGACGATGAAGCCGGCAATGACGAGCAGGACGCCAAGGATGACGTCCCAACCGGTCTTCCGTTGTTCCACAACAAGACTGGTCATGTTCACCGACTCCTCAAATGGGCCGCGACAATGGTCGCCGAACCGGTGTTCCACGGCACTCGTGTGTACACGCCGTGAGCCTATGTGAGTCCTGGAAGAAAGTGGTGTATCTCACCGCGTACTCCCACGGTCAGTCGCGATCCTCCGACGAACCTTCGCCGGCCAGCCGGCGGACCTCATCTGCGGAGCGGCCGCGGAAGTTGCGGTAGCTGTAGATGATCAGCGCCCACACGATGAACCCGGAAAGGACCAGGGTCAGACCGGTCACCAGGCCGCCGAAGGGCAGGTCGGGGCCGAAGATCCAGTACTCCGGGACCGGGCCATCCAGGGACCACAGAACGCCCGCTGCCACCAGTCCCGCGCCGCCGAGCGTGCTCGCGGCCACCCGCGGCAAGGTCTTGACGCCCTCAGCCGCTGTTATGAACGCCCGGATCTTCACGGGTTCAACCCTGCGCGCCGCCCACTCGTACTCCTGGGAGAGCACGGCGAGCCCAGCGAACAACATGAGCAGCCCCGGGCCGGGAAGGATCAGGGCAGCTACACCCACCACCACGAGGAACCACCCGGCGGCGACTGTCCCGGTCCGGCGAAGTGCGCTCACCGCTCCAGCATGCCAGCGGCCGCAGCGCCGGGCCCACGCAGTGAGCGAACTCGCCGCGGACGGCGTGCTCAGCGCAGGCGGGACAAGACCTCCGCGTGCAGCACCCCGTTGCTGGCGACCGCGCTGCCACCGTGTGGGCCTGGGGAGCCGTCCAAGGCGGTGAACGTCCCGCCGGCCTCGCGGACCAGGATGTCCAAGGGTGCCAGGTCCCACAGGGACACCTCCGGCTCCGCGGCCACGTCCACCGCACCCTCGGCGAGCAGGCAATAGGAGAAGAAGTCGCCGTAGCCGCGCAGCCGCCACACGTCGTCGGACAGCCCGATGAACTGCTCACGCAAGCCCGCATCGCGCCAGCTGGACAGGCTCGAGAACGCCAAGCTCGCCACGGACAGCTCGCTGACGGCCGACACGCTCAGCCGGCGATGGGGGGCGCCGAGCACCCGCACCCACGCCCCGTCTCCCTTACTGGCCCACCAGCGGCGACCCAGGGCGGGGGCGCTCACGACACCGGCGACGGGCACGCCGTCCACAAGGAGCGCCACCAGCGTGGCCCACACCGGAACCCCGCGGACGAAGTTCTTCGTTCCATCCACCGGGTCCAGCACCCACTGGCGGCCTGAGAAGACGGCCTCTCCACCGAACTCCTCACCCAGGACGGCATCCGCAGGCCGCTGCGCCGCGAGAACCTCGCGTGCCGCCTTCTCCACCGCCAGGTCCGCGTCGGAGACCGGGGTGAGGTCGGGTTTGGTGTCTACACGCAGGTCGAGCGCACCGAAGCGGGACATCGTGATGGCGTCCGCGGCGTCGGCAATCCGGTGTGCGAGGGTCAGGTCGTCGGAGAATTCCGGGTGCGTCACGGTCAGGAACGCTACCGGCCGCGGTGCCGGCCGTGAGAGGCACTGGCCTGCTGGTCCGAAATGGACCGTCCGGAGTGGACGGGAGCCGGCTGCGGTGGCACGGTGGAACCCATGGCATCGCAGACTCACCTGAATTCGACCGCAGCAGCACTGCTCGGTCTGCTGCGCGAGGGCCCCGCCACCGGCGGACGGCTGATGGCGCTGGCTGTGGAGCGCTACAGCGGGTTCTTCGGCCTCACCCGCAGTCAGGTGTATCGGGAGCTGCCCGCGATGGCCGATGAGGGGCTGCTCCGCCTGGGCAAGCTGGGTGCGCGCTCCAGCCAGCAGTACGTGATCACTGCCAGCGGCAAGCGAGCCTTCAAGGCATGGCTGATCGAGGACACGCCGACGACGCCGCCCGACGCCGTGCGCAGTCCGCTCGTCCTGCGTCTGGCCAGCGCCGGTGAGCTCTCGCCGAAGCAGAGAACGGCCCTGGTGAACGACGCCCAAACGGCTGTGGCGGAACGCTTGTCCAGCGCCAAGGCCGTGCACAAGGCCGCGCAGGATCCCTTCGGAAAGCTGGCGGCCGAGTTCTCCGTCAACCACCTCAAGGCAATGGCGAAGCTCGTCGAGCAGGTCGCGAAGACCTAGCCGGTGGCTTCGGCCGGTAACCTGGCTACTTGTGCACCCCGACGTCATTTCTGATCTTGCCGAGCTGGATACCACCTTGCGCACCGTGGAAGCGGTGCTGGACGTAGAAGAGCTGCGGCGCCGGGTGGACGAGCTGGGGCAGCAAGCCGCGTCGCCGGACCTGTGGAACGACCAGGAGCACGCCCAGCAGGTGACCAGCCAGCTCTCGTACGCGCAAGCCGATCTGCGCAAGATCGAAGCCCTGCGTCAGCGACTGGACGATCTCCCGCTGCTCTACGAGCTGGCCGAGGGCGAGGAAGGAGCAGAGGGGGAGTCCGCGCTGGCGGATGCCGACGGCGAGCGGGCCGCGCTGCGCACAGACATCGCGGTGATGGAGGTGCGCACGCTGCTGTCCGGGGAGTACGACGAGCGGGACGCGCTCGTGAACATCCGCTCGGGGGCGGGCGGGGTTGATGCCGCCGACTACGCGGAGATGCTGATGCGCATGTACCTGCGCTGGGCGGAGCGGCACGGCTACGGCACGGAGGTCTACGACATCTCCTACGCCGAGGAAGCCGGCATCAAGAGCGCCACCTTCGCCGTCAAGGCGCCTTATGCCTACGGCACCCTCTCTGTGGAGCAGGGGACCCACCGGCTGGTTCGGATCAGCCCCTTCGACAACCAGGGCCGCCGCCAGACCTCCTTCGCCGAGGTCGAGGTGCTGCCTGTGGTGGAGACCACCGATCACATCGAGATCGCGGAGAACGACCTTCGAGTAGACGTCTACCGCTCCTCGGGCCCAGGCGGGCAGAGCGTCAACACCACCGACTCGGCCGTCCGGCTCACCCACATTCCCACAGGAATCGTCGTGACGTGCCAGAACGAGAAGAGCCAGCTGCAGAACAAGGTCTCGGCCATGCGGGTGCTGCAGGCCAAGCTGCTGGAGGTCAAACGCAAGGAAGAGCGGGCCGAGATGGACGCGCTCAAGGGCGACGGGGGCAGCTCCTGGGGGAACCAGATGCGCTCCTACGTGCTGCACCCGTACCAGATGGTCAAGGACCTGCGTACGGAGTACGAGGTGGGCGACCCGTCTAAGGTGCTCGACGGCGACATCGACGGGTTCCTCGAAGCCGGCATTCGTTGGCGAATGCGCGAGCCTCAGGTCTAGTCCTTTCGGTTGTCGCTAGAATGGGCTCTCGTGATCCGCGTCGAGAACGTCTCCAAGTCCTACAAGTCCTCAACCAGGCCTGCGCTGGATAGCGTGAGCTTGGAGGTGGACAAGGGGGAGTTCGTCTTCCTCATCGGCGCTTCCGGCTCCGGGAAGTCGACGTTCCTGCGCATGCTGCTCCGCGAGGAAGCGCCGACGTCCGGGGACATTTACGTGGCCGATTTTCACGTCAACAAGCTTTCCGCCCGCAGAGTGCCCAAGCTGCGCCAGCGCATCGGATGTGTGTTCCAGGACTTCCGGCTGCTGCAGCAGAAGAGTGTCGCGGACAACGTGGCCTTTGCCCTCGAGGTGATCGGCAAGCCGCGGAGCACCATCCAGAAGGTCGTACCCGAGGTGCTCGACCTCGTCGGGTTGGCAGGAAAGTCCGACCGGCTTCCTTCTGAACTCTCCGGTGGTGAGCAGCAGCGGGTTGCGATCGCCCGGGCGTTCGTCAACCGGCCGCTCCTGCTGCTGGCCGACGAGCCGACGGGCAACCTCGACCCCGACACGAGCCAGGACATCATGTTGCTGCTGGAGCGGATCAACCGCACCGGCACCACCGTGCTGATGGCCACGCACGACAACCACATCGTCGACTCGATGCGCCGCCGTGTCGTGGAGCTTTCTCTGGGCAAGATCGTGCGCGACGAGGCACGCGGCGTGTACGGAGTAGGCCGCTGATCCTCCGCCAACTGCACCCTCGATAGGGCTGGCTTGAAGACCTAGCCACGCTGCTGCCAGCTACACCCCAGATATCCCGGAGGGCCGAACCCGATGCGCGCCAGCTTTGTACTCAGTGAGGTCTTCACCGGCCTTCGCCGCAACATCACCATGACCATCGCCATGATCATCACGACGGCGATCTCGCTGGGCCTGCTCGGCGCTGGTCTGCTGGTGGTGCAGATGACCAACAAGACCGAGCAGATCTACTTCGACCGGGTCGAGGTCGCAGTGTTCCTCACCAACGACATCTCCACGAGCGACCCCGGCTGCTCCGGACCCATCTGCGCCAACCTGCGCACCGAGCTGCAGAACACCCCCGGGGTCCAGTCGGTGGACTACGAGAGCCGGGCCGACGCCTACGAGCGTTTCAAGAAGGTCTTCGCGAACCAGCCTGAGCTGGTGCAGCTGGCCCGGCCCGAGGCGCTGCCCGCGTCGTTCCGGGTGAAGCTCACCGATCCGCAGCGCTTCGCCGTCATCAGCGAGGCCTTCAGCATGCGGCCGGGAGTCGACCGGGTCGTGGACCAGGCGCAGCTGGTTCAGCGCCTGTTCTCCGTGCTCGGTGGCGTGCGTAACGCCGCCTTTGCCATCGCGGTGATCCAGGCCCTGGCGGCACTGTTGCTGATCTCCAACATGATTCAGATCGCGGCGTTCACCAGACGTACCGAGGTGAGCATCATGCGGCTGGTGGGCGCCACCCGTTGGTACACCCAGCTGCCCTTCCTTCTCGAGGCGGTGACGGCCGGCCTCATCGGGTCCGTGCTGGCCATTGCGGGCTTGTTCGGCGCCAAGTCGATGTTCCTGGACGGGGTGCTGAAGGATCTCTACGCGTCCAACATCATCGGCCAGGTCACCACCAGCGACGTGCTCTACGTCGCACCGGTGCTGGCTGTCGTCGGTATCGGGCTGTCGGCCGTCACCGCCTACGTCACGCTGCGCCTGTACGTCCGGCAGTAGTGGTTAGGGTGGAGGCATGAGGGAGAAGGGCCGCAAGGCCATCGCGACCAACCGAAAGGCGCGACACAACTACACCATCCTCGATGTGTTCGAGGCCGGGCTCATCCTGGTGGGCACCGAGGTGAAGAGCCTCCGCGAGGGCAAGGCGTCTCTTGTCGACGCGTTCGCCACCGTGGACGACGGCGAGATCTGGCTGCGCGGGCTGCACATTCCGGAGTACACGCAGGGCAGCTGGACCAACCACGCTCCCCGGCGCACCCGCAAGATGCTGCTGCACAAGTCCGAGATCGAGCGGCTGGTCGGCAAGACCAGGGAGGGCAGCCTCACCCTGGTCCCCTTGTCGATGTACTTCTCCAACGGCTACGTCAAGGTGGAGCTGGCTCTGGCCAAGGGCAAGCAGGCGCACGACAAACGTCAGGACCTGGCCAAGCGCGACATGGAGCGTGAGGTGACCCGCGAGCTGGGCCGCCGGGTGAAGGGCATGCACTGACAACGCCACAGTCGTTGGAGATGGTGCCCGGGCCCGCCACCGATGCGGACGTCGCTGGCTGGACGCGCGGGCTCGGGCTGCCGGGTTTGGTCGACCTTCACCTGCATTTTCTGCCGGAACGCGTCATGGCCAAGGTGTGGGACTACTTCGAGAACGCCGGTGAGAACTACGGCACTGCGTGGCCGGTGCACTACAAGCTGCCAGAGTCCGAGCGTCTTTCGGCGCTGGAGGATCTTGGTGTCGTGGCTTTCGCTCCGCTGGTGTATCCGCACAAGCCGGGCATGGCGGCGTGGTTGAACGAGTGGGCGTCGGAGTTCGCCGCACGAGTTCCCGCGTCGGTTCCGACCGCGACCATGTACCCGGAGCCCGGAGTGACCGACTACGTGCGCAGCGCGCTGGAGTCCGGCGCCCGCGCGATGAAGGTGCACGTGCAGGTCGGCGCCTTCGACCCTCGCGACGAGCTGCTCGAGCAGGCGTGGGGACTGCTGGCCGAAGCAGGCATTCCTGTCATCATTCACTGTGGGCACGGTCCGATCCCTGGGGCACACACCGGGTTGGACGTGTTTGCCGAGGTGCTCGGTGCGCACCCCCGGCTCACGGCCGTGCTTGCGCACGCGGGTATGCCGGAGTTCGACGCGGCGCTGGACCTGCTGGAGCGGTTCCCGCACGTGCACTTGGACACCACGATGGTGGGGACCCCGTTCAGTCAGCAGATGGCCCCGCTGCCCGCTGACTGGTCGGTGCGACTTGTTGACCACGCCGACCGGGTCGCGCTGGGCACTGACTTCCCCAACATTCCCTACGACTACGCCACCCAGCTGCAAGCGATCGCCGGGTGGGCTGTGGCCGATGAGCGACTCGGTGACGGGTTTCTGCGCGCTGTGCTCCACGACACCCCTGCTCGGCTGCTGGGGCTTGCCTGAGGCGGCGCGGACGATCCGGACGTGGCGGGGTGGCGCAAGACGCGCTATTGTTGGTGGTCCTGATGAGTTTCGTCGGGAACGTATGGGGGTGAACGGTTTCGACTCCGTACGTTGATTCAGGGGAAGCGTGCTGGTGCAGGCAGGAGACCACCACAAGCGTCACTGCAAAAATATAAGCGCCGATTCCAATCAGCGCGAGTTCGCCCTCGCCGCTTGAGCGAGTAGCGACTCTGTCAGACCGGGTGTGCCCTCGCCCCGGACCCTGGCATCGACTAGAGGGCTCTTACCCTGCGGATCGGTCGCGGATCCGCAGGGGACACCAAACAGCGACTGGGATCGTCATCCTGACTTGTCTGCATGATCAGGAGATCCGAGTAGAGGCGTAGCGGACTGCGCACGGAGAAGCCCTGTTGAGGCGACGGAGGACCCGGGTTCGATTCCCGGCACCTCCACCCCACAACTCAGGCCCGGTACCTCGTCGAGGTACCGGGCCTGAGTCGTTCTTGGCCCAATGTGCCGAAAGCCTGTTGGGCAGGATCCACTAGTCCTGCCACACCGGCCGGCGCTTCTCCAAGAAGGCGTCGCGGCCCTCCACAGCGTCCACGGTCTGCGAGGCGGCCGCCATCACTTCGATCGCCAGCGCGTAGGCGTCATCCTCCGGCCGGTCCAGCTGCGCCCGCAGGGTCTGCTTGCCCAGCGCCTTGGACGAGCGACTACCACGGGTGGCCCGGGCCAGCAGTTCCTTCACGGCAGCGTCGAGCTCGCCGTCGGGCACGGTGTAGTTGACCAGACCCCACTGAGCTGCCGTCTGCGCATCGATGACATCGCCGGTGAGTGCCATCTCCATCAGGTGTTTCCTGCTGATGTTGCGGGCCACTGCCACCGCGGGGGTGTGGCAGAACCAACCGCCCTTGCCCCCCGGCAACGCAAAGCCCGCGGACTCCCCGGCGACGGCGAGGTCGCAGCTCGCCACGAGTTGGCAGCCCGCTGCGGTCGCCAAGCCGTGCACCCGCGCGACAACCACTTGGGGACCGGTCTGCAGCGCGCGCATGACAGACGTGCACAGCTGCAGGAGCTCGCGAGAAGACGCGAGGTCACGGCCGTGTACGTCGGCGAAGTCGTGACCGGAACAGAAGACCGGCCCCTGCGCCGCGAGCACAATGCCGGTGGCCTTCGTGCTGCGCACCTGCTCGAGCGCGTCGAGGAGCGCCTGCAGCATGTCCTCGGCCAGGGCGTTGCGCCGCTCCGGCCGGGCGAGGGTGATCCACGCGGTCTCGCCCTCCTGCCTCACCAGAACGCTCATGTGCCCACCACTGTCTCGACCAGGAGCGTGGCGCGCAGCTCGCGGCGGAGCACCTTGCCCGCCGCGGAGACCGGGATGCTGTCGACCAGGTGCAGCTCACGGAGCTTCTTGTAGGGCACGACCAGCTTGTTCACGTGCTCCCGGAGCTGCTCAGCCGTGACGTCTGAGCCGACCACCAACACGACGAACGCCACGGGAAGTTCACCGACGTCCTCGTCCGGCCTGCCCACGACCGCTGCTGCGGTCACGGCGGGATGGGCGTGCAGCAGTTCTTCGAGCTCACGGGGGAAGACGTTGTAGCCCTTGTAGAGCAGCATGTCCTTGGCGCGGTCGACGATGCTCAGGTAGCCGTCGGCGTCGAGCGTGCCGATGTCGCCGGTGCGTAGCCAGCCGTCCTGCAGTACCTCCGCCGTGGCCTCCGGTTGATTCAGGTAGCCCTGCATCACCTGTGGTCCTCGTATACACACCTCGCCGCGTTCGCCGGCGGGGACCTCCGAGCCGTCGGGGTCGACCAGCCGTACCTCGGTGTCGTGGATGGGGACGCCCACGGTGCCCACCTTGCGGATGCCCGACTGCCAGGACGGGTTCCCGGTGGCCATCATCGTCACCTCGGTGAGGCCGTACCCTTCGCCGATCACTGCATCGGGGAAGCGTGCTGTGAGCGCGTCGAGCACCGAGACCGGCAGTGGGGCCGCCCCGGAGGAGATACCCCGCACGGCCGACAGGTCGCGAGTGGCGAGATCGGGATGGCGCAACAGGGCGACGAACACCGGTGGTGCGCCGCCGATCATCGTGGCGTGGAAGCGTTCGAGGTCAGCGAGAAACGCCCCCGGCTCGAACCGTTGATGGATCACGGTGGTGGTCCCGAAGAGGAGCGGAACGCTGAGGTAGCCGATGACACCCATGGCGTGGAACCATGGCGTGAGGTTCACCATCACGCCGGAGCCGTGCCGGGTCGGCCACTCGTCCACGGAGCCGATCTGGTCGAGAAGCAGGTCGCCGTCCTCGGTGAGCACGGGCACGGATCCGCTGCCCCAACACGCGCACTGCACCAGGTTGGAGATCACGTTCCGGTGGGTGAGCTCTACGCCCTTCGATCGTCCGGTGGTACCGCCGGTGTAGGCGAGATGTGCGAGCTGCGTCGCGGGGTCGATGTGCAGCGGTGGTGTCGTGCTCGGCTGGTTCTCGAGCAGGGTGTTCAGTGGAATGGAGTCGGGCAGTTCGGCGTCGACCGTGATCACCAGCCGGGCAGGGATCCTCTCGCGGACGGCAGCCAGTACCTGCGTTGCGAGGCCCCAGGTGACGACGGCAGCCGCGCCGCTGTCGGACAGCTGGAAGGCGAGCTCCTCGGGTGGCAGCAGGGGATTGGCGGGACTGAACACCGCGCCGGCGAGCAGGATTCCGTAGTACACGGCGGGGTACTCGAGACAGTTGGGCATGTGTACCGCCACCACCTCGCCTTCGGTGATGCCCTGGGCGCGCAACCCGTTGGCGACCTGAGCGGCGCGAGCGAGCAGCTCACGGTAGGTGAGCTCGGCGCCGTCGTGGTGGAAGGCGACCCGGTCGCCATATCGGACGGCAGAGCCGCGGAGTACGGCTCCGACATCAGTGAGCGGATAGCTGAGGTGCTCGGGCAGGCCCGGCGGCAACACTCGCGTTGCTGCAGTGGTGATGTCGTGCTCCATGTGGGCTCCTCACCCCCGACGCGACGCTGCACCGGGACGTGCCAACAGATTGCCCGCAGTCGCTGCTGTGGGCAAGGCCATATTGTGCTGATGGGCATTTCCCTGGGCGGGGTCGGGCAGGACAAGATGGGCGTGCACTGACTCAACCCTGAGGAGCTACCGTGGCGCACGAACGTGCAGGACTGCCTGCGCAGCCTTCTGACCTCATCGACGTGGCTGCGGTCGTGACGGCGTACTACACGGTGACCCCTGACGTGGATGATCCCGCGCAGCAGGTGGTCTTCGGCACTTCCGGCCACCGCGGCTCCAGCCTGGACGGCGCCTTCAACGAGGCGCACATCCTCGCGACCACCCAGGCGATCTGCGAGTACCGCGCTCAGCACAACACCGCCGGCCCGTTGTTCATCGGGCGTGACACCCATGCGCTGTCGGAGCCGGCGTGGAGCACTGCGCTCGAGGTTCTGGTGGCCAACGAGGTCACCGTGGCCGTGGATGACCGCGACAGCTACACGCCGACGCCTGCGGTGAGCCACGCGATCCTGCGGCACAACCGCGGCGGTCCAGCGGCGCAGGCGGACGGCATTGTGGTCACCCCCTCGCACAACCCGCCCCGCGACGGCGGCTTCAAGTACAACCCACCCCACGGTGGGCCGGCCGGGTCCGAGGCGACCGGGTGGATCGCCAAGCGGGCCAATGACATTCTCCGTGGGGGACTGGCCGGCGTCCGCCGTGTGCCGCTGAGCGCGGCGCTCGCAGCGGCACAGCGCTACGACTTTCTCGGCACCTACATCGACGACCTTCCCAACGTTCTCGACCTGGACGCCGTACGTGCGGCCGGGTTGCGCATCGGAGCGGATCCGCTCGGCGGGGCCAGCGTCCATTACTGGGGTGAGATCGCCGAGCGTCACCGCCTCGACCTCACCGTGGTCAACCCCCTGGTCGACGCAACCTGGCGGTTCATGACGCTGGACACCGACGGCAAGATTCGGATGGACTGCTCCTCGCCGAACGCCATGGCCTCTCTGGTCGCCGTGCGGGCCTCCTACGACTTGGCCACCGGCAACGACGCCGACGCCGACCGGCACGGCATCGTCACCCCTGATGCCGGGCTGATGAATCCGAACCACTACCTCGCTGTGGCCATCGACTACCTGCTCAGCCACCGTCCACAGTGGTCGCCGACGACCAAGATCGGGAAGACACTCGTCAGCAGTTCGATGATCGACCGCGTGGTGGCTCAGCACGGACGTGAGCTGGTGGAGGTTCCCGTCGGGTTCAAGTGGTTCGTGCCGGGGCTGCTCGACGGCTCCGTCGGCTTCGGTGGTGAGGAGAGCGCGGGCGCGTCCTTCCTGCGCCACGACGGCACGGTGTGGACGACCGACAAGGACGGTCTGCTGCTCGCCCTGCTCGCTGCCGAAATGACAGCAGTCACGTCGAAGACGCCTTCACAGCGCTACACCGAACTGGCCGCCGAACATGGCGACTCCGCATACGCGCGGGTGGACGCACCGGCCAGCCGGGAGGAGAAGGCGCGTCTGGGCAAGCTCAGTGCTGAGCAGGTGCACGCGGACACTCTCGCCGGCGAGGCGATCACGGCCAAGCTCACCCGCGCACCCGGCAACGACGCGGCCATCGGCGGGCTCAAGGTGTGCACGGAAAACGCCTGGTTCGCGGCTCGGCCCTCGGGCACCGAGGACGTGTACAAGGTGTACGCAGAGTCCTTCAGAGGGGCCGAGCATCTGGCGCAGGTGCAGCAGGAGGCGCAGGAGATGGTCGCCGAGGTGTTGCGCTGAGTAACGCGGTCCGTCCGGCTTCGGCGCGGCTGCCGCGGGAGATCTGGGTCCTCGTCGTCGCCGCGTTCGTCGTTGCCATCGGGTTTGGCATCGTTGCCCCGGCGTTGCCTGCGTTCGCCCGGTCCTTCGACGTCGGCGTCACCGCCGCATCGGTCGTCATCAGTGCCTTCGCCTTCATGCGCCTGGCGTTTGCACCCGTCAGCGGTCGGCTGGTCCAGCGACTCGGCGAGCAGCCGGTGTACCTCGTCGGTCTGCTCATCGTCGCACTGTCCACCGGTGCGTGTGCCTTCGCGCAGAGCTACTGGCAGCTGCTGGTGTTCCGAGGGCTCGGTGGCATCGGCTCCACGATGTTCACGGTTGCGGCGGTGGGGCTCTTGGTGCGGATTGCCCCGCCGGCGATTCGCGGCCGCGTGACGGGCTTGTACGCGACGAGCTTCCTGCTGGGTAGCATCGCCGGTCCGCTGGTGGGTGGTGCGTTACTGCGCTTCGGTCTGCGGGTGCCGTTCGTGATCTATGCCGTCGCCCTCCTCGTCGCGGCGACCGTGGTGTACACGCAGCTGCGTGGCTCGGAGTTCACGCCGAGGGACAGTGCGGACCAGCGGCCCGTGATGCGGCTGCGCGAGGCCTGGGCCCACCCTGCCTACCGTTCCGCGCTGGCGTCGAGCTTCGCCAACGGGTGGGCGGTGATCGGGGTTCGGATCGCGCTGATCCCCTTGTTCGTCACCGAGGTCCTGCGCTCGAACGCCAACCTCGCGGGGGTGGCGTTGTCTGTGTTCGCCGTCGGCAACGCCGTGGTTCTCCTCCCCGCGGGACGGCTTTCCGACGTGTGGGGCCGCAAGCAGCTGGTCCTGAGCGGGCTGCTCGTCACCGGCAGCGCCACCATCTGGCTGGGGTTCACCACCAGCACACTCACCTTCCTCACTGCGACAGCTCTGGCCGGGGTCGGATCAGGAATGCTGAACCCTCCGCAACAGGCTGCCGTCGCCGACGTTGTCGGCTCGCTCAGAAGGGGCGGCCCCGTGTTCGCCGGCTTCCAGATGGCCTCCGACGTCGGCGCGATCACCGGCCCGGTTGGAGCGGGACTGCTGGCCGAGCACCTGTCCTACTCGGCGGCGTTCGGCGTGACTGGTGCCATCGCCCTGCTGGCCGCGCTCCTGTGGCTGCGTGCGCCAGAGACTCTGCCCGGCAGGGCAAGTCCGGCCAAACTCAACCTGTAGGACCAACACCGATGAGCATGCCCACCAGATAGGTGGCTCCTGCGGCCATGATCCCGAAGGCGAGCTGGCGCAATGCGGACTTCCACCACACCTTGGCGGTGAACTTGGCGGCCAGAGCGCCCGCACCGACAAGTCCGACGGCCCCGACGACGAGCCCGGCCAACAGCGAGTTGAAGCCCAGCAGGTAGGGAATCAGCGGAACCACCGCGCCCAGCGCGAACATGATGAGCGAGGACACGGCCGCCACCATGGGGGACGGTTGCTCTTCGGGGTCGATTCCCAGCTCGTGGGTGAGGTGGATGCGAATCGCCCGCTCGGGGTCGGCGTGCACCTCTCTTGCGGCAGACGTGGCGGTGGTGCCGGTCATGCCCATGTCGGTGAACATCTCCACCAGCTCGGCTTCTTCGCCCGCAGGGTTGTCCCGGAGCTCGCGACGTTCGGTGTGTGTCTCGGCATCGACCTGCTCGTTCTGGGTGGACACCGAGGTGTACTCGCCGAGCGCCATGGAGAACGCCCCGGCCACCAGGCCTGCCACGCCCGTCAGGATCACCGTGCGGGCCGAGGCCCCTGCTGCGCCGACACCGGCGACCAGTGAGATATTGGTCACCAATCCGTCCATCGCCCCGAACACCGAGGCGCGCAACCGCCCACCTGATACGTCCGCGTGGGTGTGGCCGATCTCGTCGGTGCCGGTCATCGCGGTTGCTGTCACGATTCGAGAATAGCGTGCATTCGTTCCATTGTGGACGAAGGTGAGCCTGCCCTGCCCCCGGGGCGCATCTAGGATGAGGGGGTGTCTTGGACCCGGTGGTTAAGCCTGCTCGCTCGACTCGGACTTGCCGTGGTCTGGTTGGCGTCCGGGTGGCTGAAGGCGGTAGACCCCTTGCAGACCGTCGTCGCGGTTCGCGCCTACCAGCTGTTGCCGGAGGCGGCGGTCACCCCCTTTGCCACCGCGCTGCCCTTCATCGAGATCGGCCTCGGACTGCTGCTGCTGTTCGGAGTGGGGGTTCGCCAGACCGCAACGTGCTCGGCGGTGCTGCAGGTGGTGTTCCTCTTCGGAGTGGCCTCGGCCTGGGCGCGCGGGCTGTCGATCGACTGCGGCTGCTTCGGCGCCGGGGGAGCAGCCGACGTCGGTGCTGGTGACTACCTTGCTGAGCTCGCTCGTGATCTGGGATTTCTGGTGCTTGCAGTGTGGCTCATTGTCCGCCCCCACAGTCCCTTGGCGCTCGGGGCAGGGTCGCGCACTGAGGTCGGAGTGGCATTCTGGAAGGGAAGCCGAGACCACCCGGGTCGAGGCAGCGACCCAGAGGATTCAGCGTGAGCCCCAAAGAGTCCAAGAAGCGTCCGGTAACCAGTCGGAGTTCGACGGTGATCGCCGCAGTGGTGCTCGTGCTGGTGGCCGTGGTGGTGATCGGCGGTGTCATCTATCAGAG
>JADGOX010000290.1 GCA_017882745.1 Mycobacteriaceae bacterium
CGACGGGCCCGCGGCCGACCATGTGGGGGTAGAGGCCGATGCCGGCACGACGCCTACGAGCAAGGCCATCACCACTGACCCGACGGCGGCCAGAACCAGCATGGCCCGACTCGTAGACCTCACCCCGGAACCCTCACATGCCCTCAGTGCCGCTGCCCGACCAGCCAGCTGATCCCTCATCTCGTTGAATGCTGGCACATCCGGTCTCTCTCCCGCCATCGTGGCAGGTCCGGACCCCCCCGGTACCTGCCACCTCGCCTGCCCGCTGGAGCGATCAGCGACAAATGTGACCTTCTCCCCCGTTCACCGCGGACCGTGCGTTTCAGCATAGGAGGCATGGGGTGACCCACTTGACCGCAGGAGTAACCGTGACCTCGCTGCATCCGAAACGACGGAGATTGATCGGCCTGGCCCTGGCACTCGCGGCGCTCGGCATCACCTCATCTGCGTGTAGCAGTGGCGGCAGTTCCTCGAACTCGTCAACCACATCGACCACCGCTGCCGGAACCGCCCCCAACAAGACGGCGATGGCCACCGTGCTCCTGCGGACAAGTGACTTCCCGGCCGGCTGGACCGAGTCCTCGACACCGGGCGCCTCGACCAGCGATGCCCAAACGAAGAAGGTGGCCCAATCGATTACGGCGTGCCGCGCATTCGTAGCTCAGTCGGATGTCGAGAAGCTGCACACCAACCTGAAATCGCCTACCTATCTCTGATAGTGCGATGCCTGCGGATAGCGCAAACGACGCGAGCAACCAGGTGGTGGGCTACTCGTCGGAGGCCCAGGCCAAGACCGCTTACGCCGTGTATGCCGCGTCAGAGACGTCAACCTGTCTACAGCAGGTGTTCGACAAGCTCCTGAAGGAACAAGTCGCCTCGATCAATGCGGAGGGCGGCCCGACCGCGACTGTCACCGCCGACGTCCAGCGCCTCGGGGTGCCGGCAGCCGGCGATGCCACCACCGCGTACGAGGTCGTCGTCACGATCGACGTCGCCGGTACTACGAAGCAACTCGGTTTCGTCGTGCAGATCGTCCGGCTCAGTAAGTACGTGGTCAGCTACAGCGCGACGATGTACCAACCTGCCCCCGACAAGTTCGGCGAGAATATCGTGGACCGTTCAATGGCGCGCTTCGAGGCTGCGCTGGCCGCGTGACGGGGGCGCCTGGAGTTCGGCTGCCTCCTACGCCGAAAGGACCTTCCGGGTCCATCTGCAGAAGGTCTGGTCGGGCAGATCGAACGATGCCATGTCGGTCCCGAAATACTGTCGGCACAATGTGTGTGCATCAGCCTGACTGTTCGTCGCACCGGGACACGTCCCATCACACTTCTCGAAGGTGGCCAAGCCACTGTTCTTGCCGGTCAGCTTCCACCTGATGGAGGAACACCAGTCGCCCTCACCGGTGAGTGCGTAGTCGGAGCAAGCTCGCGTCGAGCCGCTCGTCACGGAAGCCACCGACAACGGTGCACCAACCGTCTCGAGTTTGTCCCCGAGTTCCATGCAGCGAACACCGCAGGCGTGCTGCCCCGCTGGGGCGCCACCCGCACCGCAGGCGCGCACCCAGGGCGGAAGTTCCTGCCGGCCGGGCCTTCGTGGAGGTGTCCTACGCCTGCAGTGGCATCGCCGTTGGGCTAACTTCGCTGGCACCATCTATGAACGCGGGGGCCGGCAGATGCGACAAGAAGGCGTTGGGCGGACGTGACGGGCGGCCTCACCCAGATGACAGAGGAATCCGCCGCGGTACTCGATGCCGTTCCCAGCGACCGACCCGAGGCCAAGCCCAGCCCCGCCTCACCCTCGGGTTTGCCGAAGCCGCTGCTGCTCGCTGCCGGCTCCTACTTGGCGCTCTCCTTGATGGTGTGGTGGAACGCGTGGTCGAACCATCCGGCGTCGACCACAACCTGCGGTTGCGGGGACAGCTCCACATTCATCTGGTACCTCGAATGGCCGGCCTATGCCATCTCCCATGGTCTCAACCCGCTGTACTCGACGGCCATCTTCCATCCGGGCGGGGTGAACCTCCTGTCCAATACCAGCGAGGTCGCCATCGGGGTGGTTCTAGCTCCGATCAGCTGGATCTTCGGTCCGATCGCCACGTTCAATGTGACCCTCATGCTCAGTCCGGTCCTCTCCGCACTGGCCATGTTCGTCCTGCTGCGACGTTGGGTGACATGGGCACCGGCTGCCTTCATCGGCGGTCTGTTCTACGGTTTCTCCTCGTTCATCCTGGTCTACCTCGCCGATGGCCATCTCATGCTCGGGATGGCGGTCGTGCCTCCCCTCTTCGTCGCCTGCCTGGATGAACTGCTCGTCCGACAGCGAGTCCGTCCGGTCGTGACCGGCTTGCTTCTCGGACTTCTTGTGACGCTGCAGTTCTTCATCGGCACGGAAGTCCTGCTGATCATGGTCGCCACCGGATTCATCGGCGTCGTCCTGGTCGTTGCCTACGCCGCCGTGCGGCACCCCTCGATCCTCCGCCAGCGTGCCAGGTACGCCGTCGTGGGTCTCACTGCGGGCGTGATCACCGCGCTCGTCCTCCTTGCGTATCCGCTGTGGTTCGCGCTCGATGGCCCCGCCCGGCTGTCCGGAGCCATCTGGCCCGACTCCATCTACGCGTTCGCGCAGACCCCCCTCAAGGAGTACTTCCTCCCAGCCCCCGCACGCACGGGCGGCATCTTCGGTGCCGGTTGGAACCACCGCATCGGCGGGTATCAAGGGCCGATACTTTCCTCCCACTACTTCGGCCTCGGAATCATTGCCGTCGTCATCGGCGGGATCATCGTCTGGCGACGCGACCGACGCCTCTGGCTGTTCGGCTCCATCGCCATCATCACCTTGGTGCTGTCCTTGGGAGCCGGACCGAACACGTGGATGCCGTGGCATTTGCTGTCCAACCTGCCGCAATTCAACAACGTCATCGCCGAACGGTTCGTGCTGATCACCTATCTTGCCGTCGCGGTCATGTTGGCATTGGTCGTCCAACATACCTACGAAGCCGTCAACCGGCGCAGGGATGTTTCGCTGGTCACTCCCCCTGTGCAGGCACCTGAGGGCCGGTCGTCGCGGTTGCCGCGATGGTCGGGAAGTGCGGCCGGTCTGATCGTGGGTGCGATCGCCATCGTCCCGCCCGCCGTCTACCTCGCTCAGTCTGTCCCTATGACGACCCAACCGGTGGTGCTTCCCACCTGGTTCCAGACCGTCGCACCGCAGTTGAACCAGCGCCAAGTGCTCCTCGTCCTCCCGACTCCGTCTTCGGGAATCAAGAGCGCCGACGCCTGGCAGGCAGTGGACGGTATGCCCTACTCGGCGGTCGGAGGGCCCGGGCCCGGCGCAGTCCTCGCCCGAGCCGGCAAGCAACGCAGGGCCCAAGTCATCATTGCGCAGGCGTCCGTATCCGCGCACGCATTCGAGACCGTCACGACCTCTGACGTCGACGCGGTGCAAAAAGCGCTTCGCCATTGGGGGACGACCATGGTGGTGATCCCCGACCAACCCGATTTGCCCGCCTATGACCAACTCACGTCAGTGACGAACGCCGCAGCCTTGATCACGGCGGCCACCCGACAACGACCGATCCACCAGGCGAATGCCTGGGTGTGGACAGCAGTGAACCATGCGGCTCCCGCCGCGATCCCCACCGGGTCCCGCTTCTC
>JADGOX010000291.1 GCA_017882745.1 Mycobacteriaceae bacterium
CCGAGGTTGGTCGCCGGGCCGCAGAGGACCACAAGGACGAGATCGAGGAGGTCCTCAAGGGCGCCGACATGGTCTTCGTCACCGCGGGCGAGGGTGGCGGCACCGGAACCGGCGGCGCACCCGTCGTCGCGGGCATCTCCCGCAAACTCGGCGCACTCACCATCGGTGTGGTCACCAGGCCGTTCTCCTTCGAGGGCAGGCGTCGCGGGGGACAGGCCGAGGACGGCATCGCCGGCCTACGTGAGTCCTGCGACACGCTCATCGTCATCCCCAACGACCGGCTGCTGCAGCTCGGTGACGCGGCCGTGAGCCTGATGGACGCGTTCCGCTCCGCCGACGAGGTGCTGCTCAACGGTGTGCAGGGCATCACCGACCTCATCACCACCCCTGGCCTGATCAACGTCGACTTTGCCGACGTCAAGAGCGTGATGTCCGGGGCGGGTAGTGCACTGATGGGCATCGGCTCAGCCCGCGGAGACGGCCGGGCCGTGCAGGCGGCGCAGACCGCCATCAACTCTCCACTGCTCGAGGCGTCGATGGAGGGTGCGCACGGGGTGCTGCTGTCCATTGCGGGCGGCTCCGACCTGGGCCTCTTCGAGATCAACGAGGCAGCATCACTCGTGCAGGAAGCTGCTCACGAGGACGCGAACATCATCTTCGGAACGGTCATCGACGACTCGCTCGGAGACGAGGTACGGGTGACCGTCATCGCCGCCGGCTTCGACAACAACGGGCCAGCCCGTCGGCCGACCGAACCCGCCGCGGTCGCGTCGCGCGGCAACGTCGCTCCAGGCCAGGCGGGTGCAGTGGGGCAGCCTGCGGGGTCCCACCAGGGCCTGCCTCCCACTCGGCCCAGCGCATTCGACGACGGACGCCGGGAGCAGGCCTCCCGCGCGGGGGCTGTCGGCGAACCGGGCCAGGGCGCGGCCCAGAACGGACCAGGCGGTCTCCCGCCGCGTACCGGACAACGTCCCGGCGGTTTCGGCTCTGGTCGTACCGCCCCCGTCGAGGACGACGGTGGTGAGGACGAGGTGGACGTGCCACCGTTCATGCGCCGGTGAGTGAAGCGGCGACCATCAGGGTCCGGCGGGTCGTCACCACACGCTCAGGGGGGCGCTCCGCCGCCCCGTACGAGTCGTTCAACCTCGGTGACCATGTCGGCGACAACCCCGTCGACGTAGCGGCCAACCGGCAGCGGCTCGCCGAGGGGATCGGCCTACCGCCGGAACGACTCGTCTGGATGGAACAGGTACACGGCCGGACGGTTGCGGTGGTCGACGGCCCCCAAGAGGGACCCGTGCCGGCCACTGACGCGCTCGTGACGGCAGTGCCAGGTCTCGCGCTGGTCGTCATGGCGGCTGACTGCGTCCCGGTGCTGCTTGCCGACGAGCGGACCGGAGTGATCGCGGCAGCGCACGCGGGCCGGGTAGGCGCCCGAATCGGCATCATCGGACGCACACTCGAAGCAATGCGCTCGCTCGGTGCCCGCACGGATCGCATCTCCGCGTTGCTCGGCCCCGCTGTGTGCGGCAGGTGTTATGAGGTTCCCGCCCACATGCAGGCAGACGTCGAGGCGCACCTGCCAGGCAGCGCCAGCCGCACTCGCGCAGGAGCACCCGCACTGGATGTCAGGGCGGGCCTGCGGCGTGCGCTACTCGCTGAGGGCATCGCCGCAGTCGCCCAGGACCCGCGCTGCACGATGGAGTCCGCGGAGCTGTTCAGTCACCGCAGACAGGCGCCGACCGGCCGGCTGGCCGGGGTGATCTGGTCCGAGGTGCAGTGATGGTGAACATGGGGGCATCGAGCGCAGGTCCGGCGGATGCTCGCGGTGCCGAGATTTCCGCCGGACTCGACGCGGTGCACCAGCGGCTACGGCGGGCTTGCGCAGAAGCGGGCCGGGCCGAGGATGCCGTGCAGCTTCTGGCGGTCACGAAGAACTTTCCCGCCGCTGATGTTGCGCACCTTGTTGACCTCGGCTGCACGGCGTTCGGTGAGGCACGCGAGCAAGAAGCCACGCCGAAGGTCGCCGAACTCAGGGCGCTCCGTCCGCACTCGCACCCCCGCTGGCACGTGCTGGGCCGACTCCAGCGGAACAAGGCGCGGCAGGTGGCGCGATGGGCGCACCGGGTGGAGTCGGTGGACAGCGAGCGGCTGCTGACCGCGCTCGGCCGGGCCGCGGGCAAGTCGCTCGAAGAGGGTGAGCGATCGACGCCACTCGAGGTGTTGATCCAGGTCAGCCTCGATGACGATCCGACTCGCGGCGGTTGCGCGCGGAGCGAGCTGGACGCGTTGACCGACATAGCCGCGGAGACAGATCACCTCAGGCTGCGAGGACTGATGGCGGTCGCGCCACGCGATTCCGATCCGGACGAAGCCTTCGCGCAACTGCACCGGCTGTGGGTCGCCGTCCGGGTGAGGTTTCCGGACGCAGATCAGCTCTCTGCCGGCATGTCCCTGGATCTCGAAGCAGCGGTGCGACACGGGTCAACCTGCGTGCGTGTCGGTACCGCGCTGCTTGGTTCGCGGCCGATAGCCTCGACGTGATGCACCCGGGCATCCCCGGCACCTCGCACGAGTCGGCGGATGCACGATTCAACCCTCACGGAAGGTCGTTCTCATGAGCTCCCTGCACAAGTTCAAGGCGTACTTCGGCATGGTGCCCACCGACGACTATGACGACGAATATGCCGAGGGCTACACGGACGGTCCCGAAGCGCCTTCGTACCGTGAGCCGGCGTTTGCCGGGGGACCGTCACGTGCCCGGGGAGTTCAGCGCGACTCCGCCGGTTACGACTCCACCGCCTACGAGCCGACCTTGGACGCGCCACGTAGCCGCCCTCGAGTGGAGCCGTTGAACGCCAGGCGCGGCGCAAGTATGCCGGTTCAGCCGACCCGCGGCGCGCTTGCGGTGGACGCGATGGCCGAGCGCCCGGTAGCGGCCCAGCACAGCCAGCCGTTTGCCGAGGAAGGCCACCCGTTGGCCAAGATCACCACGTTGCACCCCAGTACCTACAACGAGGCGCGCACCATCGGCGAGCGTTACCGCGAGGGCACGCCGGTGATCATGAACCTCACCGAAATGAGCGACTCGGACGCCAAGCGACTCGTCGACTTCGCGGCGGGGCTCGCCTTCGCCATGCGGGGCTCGATCGACAAGGTGACGAACAAGGTGTTTTTGCTCTCACCTTCCAACGTAGACGTATCCGCCGAGGTCAAGCGACACATCGTCGAGAACGGCTTCTACAACCACTCCTGATCTGCTCGCCGTATTCGGGCCTTCCTTTAGGCGGACGCCAGGAGGATCAGGCAGAGTGGTGGGGTGCCCGTGCTGATCATCATCTACTACGTGTTGTTCGCGTTCTGGCTATTGCTCATCGCCAGGATCGTGGTGGAGGTTGTGCGGTCGCTGGCGAGGGACTGGCATCCGAGGGGTGTGATGGCCATCCTGCTGGAGATGGTGTTCACGATCACAGATCCGCCTGTACGGCTACTCCGCAAGCTGATTCCTACGATCCCCATCGGGGGAGTTCGACTCGATGTGTCGATTATGGTTCTCTTGTTCGCCGTGGGCATACTGATGCAGTACGTCGGCATGGCCTCGCTATCGTGAGACTGAAGTGCCGTGCTAGGCAACGCTGTACCCAACTTTATCTAGACTGCCGACGAATGCCTGAGGTGAACGCACGATGCCGCTAACTCCCGCTGACGTACACAACGTCGCGTTTAGCAAGCCGCCTATTGGTAAACGCGGGTACAACGAGGACGAGGTCGATGCGTTCCTCGACATGGTCGAGCACGAGCTGACCCGACTGCTCGAAGAGAACAACGAGCTCAAGCAGCGCGTGGAGGATCTGGACCAGCAGCTGAAGGTGAGCGCCTCTGCCTCCCGCGCGGGCCAGGGCTCAACCAGGTCTCACGACGCTGGACCGAGCAAGGAAGAGCTCGCGCGGAGGGAGGCTCAAGCGAGCGCCTCCCGTGCCGCGGCAATCACCACGCCCGCAGTGGCTCCACCTGTGCCGCCTGCCGTCAACCAGCCGGACATGAGCAAGGCGCCGACGCAGGCGCCTGCTGCCGCGGGAGCGCCGAGCGCCGAGTCTGGTGATCACAACGTGCGGGCAGCCAAGATTCTCGGCCTCGCGCAGGAGATGGCAGACCGTCTCACGGGCGAAGCCAAGGCCGACGCCGAGCAGCTGGTCGGCGACGCACGCACCAAGTCCGAGCAGATGTTGAGCGACGCAAAGTCGCGCTCGGAGAGCATGCTCAGCGAGGCGAAGACCAAGTCCGAGCAGATGGTTGCCGAGGCCCGGTCCAAGTCCGAGTCGATGGTGAGCGAGGCCAGGTCGAAGTCCGAGGCCATGCTCAGCGACGCCAGGACCCGGTCCGAGACCATGCAGCGGCAGGCCAAGGAGAAGGCCGACGCCTTGCAGTCCGAGTCGGATCGCAAGCACGCGGAGCTGATGGGCTCGATCACCGAGAAGCGCACCGGGCTCGAGAAGAACATCGAGGAGCTCAGCACCTTCGAGCGCGAGTACCGCACCCGGCTCAAGACCTACCTAGAGTCCCAGCTGCACGAGCTTGGCCAGCGCGGCGCTGCTTCACCTGCCGACAGCGCGCGTCGCGGGGCGGACACCCTCGGTGGCCGGCCGGGCAATGCTTCGGGAGCGCGTACCGAGCAGGGAAACTGAAGCGCTGATCTGACGTGTTGATCCTCGCGCTAGGGGCCGTCGTCGTCGGTTGCTTGTTCCTCGTGGTTTCTTTCGTCACGGAGAACACAGCCTGGGCGTGGGGCTGTATCGGGGCTTGCGGACTGGCCGCAGTCGTCTTGGTCGTCGATACCATCCGCCGTGGTCGGGCACCTGAGGGGGTGGAAACATCCCCTGCGGACACGAAGGTGCCGACTGGCTCGGAGCACACGGTGGCGGCTGAGGACACTGCGGCAGTGTCGGCTGTGGCACCCATCGAAACGGTTCCCCTCATCGTGGCCGACGTCGCCGACGACTCGGTGACTGCAGAGGATGACGCGACCACGTCTGCGCCAGACGCGGAGAACACTCAGGTACTGCTGGTTGCCGAGGAGTCGAACGCGCGCGCGTCGGGGCTTGAGGATCGCGAGCCGGACGAGGAAGACGTCGACTCCGCTGACGCACTTGTGGTTGGTGGTCTGTCGACGGAGGTGCTGGTGGTGGACGAGCACCCACGGTTCCACTTGCCCACCTGTACGTGGCTCACGAACAGGTCCACTCTCGGATTGCCCGTGGCGGAGGCGGTGGAGCTTGGCTTCACGGGGTGCGCGCGGTGTGCCCCCTCCACGACGCTCGCTGCACAATCACGAGCGCGCTAAACTCACGTTGGCACTGATCCGGCCATCACCGGGGAGCTTCCGGAAGAACAGGGCGCCACACGAGGTGACTGTCCCCAGTAGAACCGGACGGGTGGGCCCGTTACAGCCCGCACGAGTGGCTCCACGCGCAGCATGTGGAGCAAGCGGGGTGGTACCGCGGTATGAGTGCACGAGCGCTCGTGTCGTCCCCGTGCCGAAACTGGCACGAGGAGCGCACGCGAATGACTTACCCCAAGGTGGATCTCACGGTCGGCCAGGACGGCGTCACAACCTCGGGTGGCCCGTCGTTCCCCGCGTTGGAAGAGCGCGTGCTGCGCGAGTGGGAACAAGACGGTACCTTCGCTGCCTCGATCGACCACCGCGCCGGGGCTGAAGAGTTCGTCTTCTACGACGGGCCTCCCTTCGCCAACGGGCTGCCCCACTACGGCCACTTGCTGACCGGCTATGTCAAGGACGTCGTTCCCCGTTACCAGACCATGCGCGGCAAGCGAGTCGAGCGCCGGTTCGGGTGGGACTGTCACGGACTGCCCGCTGAGGTCGAGGCCGAGAAGCAGCTGGGCATCAAGCACAAGTACGAGATCGAGCAGATGGGCGTCGCGGAGTTCAACGCGGCGTGCCGGTCCTCCGTGCTGCGCTACACAGACGAGTGGCGCAATTACGTCACCCGTCAGGCCCGGTGGGTCGATTTCGACAACGACTACAAGACGCTGGACACCGACTACATGGAGTCGGTGATGTGGGCCTTCAAGACGTTGTGGGACAAGGGCCTGGTCTACGAGGGGTTCCGGGTCCTGCCGTACTGCTGGCAGGACGAGACACCCCTGAGCAACCACGAGACCCGGATGGATGACACCTACCGCCAGCGGCAGGACCCTGCGGTGACTGTGGCGATGCCGCTACGTGCAGCGGGGAGCCCGCTGGATGGGGCGAACGCCCTGGTGTGGACCACGACCGCGTGGACCCTGCCGTCGAACCTCGCGATGGCTGTGCACCCCGACATCGACTACGCGCAGGTTCGGGTGGACGGCGTGCGCTACGTGCTGGCGCAGGCGCGTCTGGCCCACTACGCACGCGAGCTGGGGGAGGACCCGGAGATCTTGTCCCACCACCGGGGGGCGGAGCTGGTGGGACTGCAGTACGACCCGCCGTTCGACTTCTTTCTCGGTCGTCCGAACGCGCACCGCGTGCTCTCTGCCGCCTACGTCACGACCACTGACGGCACCGGGATCGTGCACATTGCTCCGGCTTTCGGTGAGGAGGACAAGCTCGTCGCCGACGCGGTCGGCATCGAGCCTGTGGTGCCGGTGGACGCTGGCGGGAGGTTCACCGCCGAGGTGCCCCCGTACGCCGGACTGCAGGTGTTCGATGCGAACGCGCCGATCATCCGTGATCTCAAGGCCTCGGGTCGGTTGCTGCGCCAGGAGACCTACGACCACCCGTACCCGCACTGCTGGCGCTGTGGCAATCCGCTCATCTACAAGGCGGTGTCTTCTTGGTTTGTGGCAGTCACGCAGTTCCGCGACCGGATGGTCGAGCTCAACCAACAGATCACCTGGGTCCCCGAACACATCCGTGACGGCCAGTTCGGCAAGTGGCTTGAGGGCGCCCGTGACTGGTCGATCAGCCGGAACCGCTACTGGGGAAGCCCGATCCCGGTGTGGATCTCCGACGATCCGGCGTACCCCCGTACCGATGTCTACGGCTCGCTCGAGGAGCTGGAGCGCGACTTCGGGGTGCGCCCGAGCGATCTGCACCGTCCCTACGTCGACGAGCTGACCCGTCCGAACCCCGACGATCCGACGGGGCGCGCGACCATGCGCCGGGTGCCCGAGGTGCTCGACTGCTGGTTCGAGTCCGGATCGATGCCCTACGCGCAGGTGCACTATCCCTTCGACAACCGCGAGTGGTTCGAGAGTCACTACCCGGGCGACTTCATCGTCGAGTACAACGGCCAGACCCGCGGGTGGTTCTACACGCTCCACGTGCTGGCCACCGCACTGTTCGACCGGCCTTCGTTCCGCACCGTCGTAGCCCACGGCATCGTGCTCGGGGACGACGGCCAGAAGATGAGCAAGTCCAAGCGCAACTACCCTGCCGTCACCGAGGTGTTCGACCGCGATGGTTCCGACGCCATGCGCTGGTTCCTCATGTCCTCGCCCATCTTGCGTGGTGGCAACCTGATCGTCACTGAGCAAGGCATCCGCGAGGGAGTCCGGCAGGCGCTGCTGCCGCTGTGGAACGCGTGGAGCTTCCTGCAGCTCTACGCGGAGAAGCCCGGCACTTGGCGTACCGATTCCGCCCACGTCCTGGACCGCTATGTGTTGGCCAAGCTGGCGACGTGTCGCGAGGTGATGACGGATGCCTTGGACAGCAACGACATTGCCGGGGCCTGCGAGGAGCTCCGTGGTTTCTGCGACGCACTCACCAACTGGTACGTCCGACGCTCACGGCCCCGTTTCTGGGCTGCGGATACCGACGCCGTCGATACCCTGCACACCGTCCTGGAGGTGGTCTGCCGGCTCGCGGCGCCACTGCTGCCTCTGATCACGGAGGTGATTTGGCGGGGTCTGACCGGTGAGCGGTCGGTGCATCTCGCCGACTGGCCTACGGCGGCCGAGCTGCCCGCCGACACCGAGCTGGTTGCCGCGATGGATGAGGTCCGCGTGGTGTGCTCTACGGTGCTCGGACTCCGCAAAGCGGAGAAGCTGCGGGTGCGTCTACCGCTGGCGTTGCTCACCGTCGCTGCGGCCGACGCAGAGCGGTTGCGGCCCTATGTGGAGATCATCGCCGACGAGGTCAATGTGAAGGCCGTGGACCTCAGTACAGATGTCGCCGCTTACGGACGCTTCGAGCTGGTGGTCAACGCCCGGGCAGCAGGGCCGCGGATCGGCAAGGACGTGCAGCAGGTGATCAAGGCTGTGAAGGCGGGGCAATGGGCGCCGCAGCCCGACGGCACCGTCCTTGCGGGAGGCGTGACCTTGATCCACGGTGAATTCACCGAACGGTTGGTGGCGGTGGAGCCTCGTTCGACCGCTGCGTTGCCCGGCGGGGAGGGGCTGGTGGTGCTGGACACCGAGCTGAGTGAGGAACTGGAGGCCGAGGGGTGGGCCAAGGACCGCATCCGAGAGCTGCAGGATGCGCGGCGAGCGGCGGACTTCGACGTGTCCGACCGCATCCGGGTTGTGCTGGCGGTACCGGACTCGCGTCGGGAGTGGGCGCAACGGCACCGGGAGCTGATCGCCGGCGAGGTGCTTGCCGTTGAGTTGACGTTGGACGGCGAGCTGGCTGATGGAGTCGAGCTGGGCGACGGCGTACGTGCCGCGCTTGTGCGCGTTGGCGGACGTCCGCTCGAGTGACGACGCCGAGCAGCGCGCGTGGGTTCCTTGCGCGCTGCTCGGCCTCCAGGTGGCGTCGCGGCACGACTGCGGGGTAGGCCGGGGAACCCGCCTGTGACGCTCGACTGGAATACGGTACGAAGCGTGAATCCTCCGCAGACTCCGGTGCAGCAGCGCGCCTCTTCGCCTGCTCAGTCGAGGAGAGCACGCGTCCGGGTGGTTCTTGCCGCCTTCGGGCCGGCATTTGTGGCTTCCGTTGCCTACGTCGATCCGGGGAACTTCGCTACGAACGTCACTGCGGGCGCGAAGTACGGGACACTGCTGGTCTGGGTGGTCGCGTTGGCCAGCGCCCTCTCCATGGTGGTGCAGTATCTGTCCGCGAAGCTGGGCATCGCCACGGGAAGCAGTCTCCCCGAGATGTGCCGGGACCAATTCGGAAAGCGGACCCGCATCGCTCTTTGGCTGCAGGCCGAGCTCGTCGTGATCATGACCGATCTGGCCGAGTTCATCGGCGGCGCCATTGCGCTCAAGCTGCTCTTCGGCGTCCCGCTCCTCGCCGGCGGACTGTTGATGGTGTTCGTTGTGTTTGCCATCCTCATGCTTCGAGTGCGGGGGCGCGACGGCTTTGTGCCTGTGGTGTTCACCTTGCTGTTTGTGGTCGTCGTCGCCTTTGCCTACCAGGCCGTGACGTCGTCGGTCGGGATCGGTGAGGTCGCCGCGGGGTTCGTTCCCCGGCTCGACGGCGTCGGCAGCGCCTACCTGGCCGCCGGCATCGTCGGTGCCACAATGATGCCGCACGTCATCTACCTGCACTCGGGACTCACCCAGCACATGGATGAGCGGCTCGCCGGCCAGGTGCGGCGGCGTGTGCGCGCGAGTGGGTGGGACGTCCTGTTGGCGCTCGCGATGGCGGGCGCGGTCAATGTGATCATCGTGGTGTCGGCGGTGGGCCTGCCCGGCGATGCGGGAGCGTCGCTCGAGGTTGCGCACGCCGCGTTTGCCGCACAAGCCGGCGCGGTGACCGGATTGGTGTTCGCGGTCGCGTTGCTCGCGTCGAGCATCGCGTCGTCGTGCGTGGGTGTCTACACCGGGCAGATGATCATGCAGGGGTTTCTGCAGCGACAGGTCCCACTGTGGGTGCGCCGGGCGGTCTCTGCCGTACCGCCGCTCGTGGTTCTTGCTTTGGGGGTGGATGCCACAGCCGCACTGGTCCTCAGCCAGGTCGTGCTGTCTTTCGGTATCCCGTTCGCGCTGATCCCACTGATCATGTTCACCAGGGACCGGAAGCTGATGGGTGCCGAGACCAACCGGCGGATCACCACCTGGGTCGCCGCGGCCATTGCGACCGTCGTCGTCAGCCTCAACGCGTTCCTGATCAGCCAGGTCGTTCTGGGGTTGTGAGGGTGTTCAGCTCTTCCAGCTGACGCCGTTCGACACCTTCTGCGTGATCTTGAGACCATCCTTCGGTCGGCTGTACACCTGGTCGCCGGTGAGCTGGACCTGTCCATCCAGCGGCAGCGGCTTGGTGAGGTCGACGGTGAGGTTGCCGGTACCGGCCAGTGCATAGGAGTCGACGTTCAACGTCCCCTGGTCATTCGGCAGCGTCCAGGTGGGGGTGAGCGGAGTCTGGGTGACCTGCACAGCGAGAGTGACCGTCGAGCCGCGCACGGCGGCGAGGGTGAGCACGGTGTCTTGGCGCACGCCCAGACCAAGGCTGTTGATCTGCTGGCTCACGGTCCACACTGCCCCGACGCCGACCGACACACTGGGTAGGACCGGAGCGAACTGGACGGCTTGTCGCAGAGCCTGCTCCACCGCGGAGCGGCCCGCGTCACTGAGGTCTGCGGGCGGGTCGAGGACGAGTTGCTTGACCGCTCCGTCGGGGCCGGCCACCAAGGTCGCCCTCGACCCCTTGGCTTTGAGCAAGGCCGCGGCCAGCGTGCTGTCCGGGGAACTCGGCACGTCGACGACGAGCCCCACGCTGTGGGTGGGCGCGTCGGCGGCGCCGTGCTGGCTGGCGGCGATCGGTAGGGTGACGTCAGGGGAGGACTGGTCCGTCGACGCGTTGGTTCCGACGGTCTGGGTGATGGCGGAGTTCGCGGTCAGCGACACCTGCTGGGTGGCGTCCGGTGTGGCGTGACGCGCGAGGGTGGTGCGCGGCTCCGCACCGGGGTTGGTCACCGTGACCACGACGTCGGGTACCGCCACAGTCACCGCGCCAGGGGTTGGACCTGCGGAGGTGGGCACGGGTGCGTGGTCGGCTGCCGTGCCCGAACAGGCCGTCAGCACGCCGGAGGCCAACACCGCCCCAGCTACGAGAAGCTTGCCGTGTCCATGTCGTCTGCGTCTGCTCACCACCCCTACCGTAGTGACCCAGGAACCTGTGTCTTGTGAACGTGCCTGTCCCGATGCTGGGACACTGGCACCGGACGCGGGGAAAAGTCGACTGAATCCCCACCCATCGACGAGGAAGGGCGGTCTGCGCGTGCAGCTGGAGTACCTCCTCGGAGGCGGCGCTCTTGTGTTGCTGGTCGGGGTGCTCGGCGTGCGGGCGTCGTCCCGGATCGGGATGCCCGCGCTGCTGCTGTTCCTCGCCATCGGACTGTTCATCGGTGAGGCCGGCCTCGGCCTGCGGTTCTCCGATGCCAGGCTGACCGAAGAGCTCGGAATGGCTGCTCTGGTGCTCATCCTCACCGAAGGTGGGCTGAGCACCCGCTGGAAGGCCGTGCGGCCCGCGCTGAACCTGGGTATCGCGTTGTCTACGGTCTCGGTGCTGGTGAGCATCGCGGTCGTCGGTGCCGCTGTGCACCTGCTGCTTGGCCTGGACTGGCGGATCGCGCTGTTGTGGGGTGCTGTCCTGTCCTCCACCGATGCCGCCGCGGTATTCAGCGTGCTGCGCAACCTTGCGGTTCGCCGCAGGCTGGTGGGTGCACTGGAGCTCGAGTCCGGAATGAACGACGCGCCTGTCGTCATCGCAGTCTCACTGCTGGCCAGCTCCGACCCCATTGCGTGGTGGACACCGGCCATGGTGATCTACGAGCTCGGTGTTGCGGCGGCGGTAGGCGCCCTTCTCGGCCTCGGCGGGGCATGGTCACTACGCCGGATCGCCTTGCCTTCCACCGGGCTGTACCCGCTGTCCGCGGTCGCCGTGTGTGTACTCAGCTTCTCCACGGGTCAGCTGTTGCATGCTTCGGGGCTGTTGGCCACCTATGTTTGTGCGCTCGTCCTCGGCAACGCCAGGCTTCCCCACCGGCAGGCGACCTTGTCGTTTGCCGAGGGCACCGGGTGGTTGGCCCAGATCGGCCTGTTCGTGCTCCTGGGCCTGTACGTCGCGCCGGAGCGTCTGAGCGGCGCCATCGTCGACGCATTGGTCATCGGCCTGGTCCTCCTCTTCGTGGCCCGACCGCTGTCCGTGGTGGCCGCGGCGTTGCCGCTGCGCATTCCCTGGCGTGAGCAGGCGTTCCTGTCCTTTTCTGGTTTGCGGGGTGCGGTGCCCATCGTGTTGGCGACCATTCCGCTGGTCAACGGCGTTGTCGGTGCGGAACGGCTGCTCGATGTCGTCTTCGTGCTCGTCGTGGTGTTCACCCTGGTCCAGGGCACTTCCCTGCCGTGGGTGGCGCGTTGGCTGAAGGTGACGGTCACCGGTGAGATGCAGGAGGTGTCCGTCGATGCCGCTCCCCTGGAGAACATGCACGCCGACTTGCTGCAGGTGCAGATACCGACGGGGTCTCGGCTGCACGGGGTGTACCTGGGTGAGCTGCGCCTGCCGAAGGGGGCCACTGTGAGCCTCATCGTCCGTGAGGGCGACGTATTCACCCCCGACACAGGCACCCGGCTGAGGCGTGGTGACCAGATTCTCGTGGTGACCACCACGGGCGTGCGGGACGCCACCGAGGCGCGGATTCGGGCGGTTGACGCGGGTGGTCGCCTGGCCCGCTGGCGGGGTGTGACCGGAAGCCCGTGAATCATCGGGGATGATGGACACCGTGAGCGTAGAACCGACACCCAACGACACCGTCGAAGGTGCACCAGAAGAACCCGTGACCAGCAGACCGCGACGGATCGGGTTGCTGGTCGTCATCGCCGTCCTGGTCGTGTTTGCTGACCTGCTGAGCAAGATCGCCGTGGTGGCCAATGTCGAGCCTGAGCACCCGGTGCGGGTCTTTGGGGGCGCGGTCTACCTCGTGCTCGTGCGCAATGCGGGTGCCGCTTTCTCCCTGGCCACAGGCATGACCTGGTTGCTGACCATCGTCGCCGTCGCAGTGGTCATCGCGATCGCGCGGATGGCTCGCCGGCTACGGTCGGCCGGCTGGGCCTGGGGGCTGGGGCTCGTCCTCGGCGGCGCGCTGGGAAACCTCATCGATCGTGTGTTCCGTGCGCCGGGCGTTCTGCAGGGACACGTCGTGGACTTCGTCTCGGTGGCCTCCCCCCGCGGCGAGTACTGGCCGGTGTTCAACCTCGCTGACTCCTGCATCGTGTCAGGGGGCATCCTCCTGGTGCTTCTCGCCTTCCTCGGCCATGAGCCGGACGGGACCCGCGCAGCACGCAGGTCGGAGACCGCTCGTGGCTGACACACGCTCCATGGCCGTTCCGGACGGCTTGGATGGTCTTCGGGTCGATGCGGGGCTGGCCAGGCTCCTCGGGTTCTCGCGCACCACGGTCGCGACGCTCGCGGCCGCCGGCGCAGTGATGCTGGACGGTCGGCCAGCCGGCAAGTCCGATCGCTTGACCGCCGGATCCTGGTTGGAGGTGACCCTCCCAGAGCCTGAACGAGCCCCGGTGGCACACGCCGAACCTGTCGATGGCCTCCAGGTGCTGCTCGCGGATGACGACATCATCGTGGTGGACAAGCCGGTTGGGGTGGCCGCACACCCAAGCCCGGGATGGACCGGCCCCACCGTGGTCAGCGGGCTGGTGGCTGCGGGATACCGCGTCGCCACCTCGGGCGCGGCCGAACGGCAGGGGATTGTGCACCGGCTCGACGTCGGGACCTCGGGTGTCATGGTGGTAGCGACCTCTGAGCACGCGTACACGGTGCTCAAGCGTGCGTTCAAGGAGCGCACGGTCGAGAAGCGGTATCACGCGGTGGTACAAGGTCATCCCGATCCGAGCAGCGGAACCATCGACGCACCGATCGGCCGTCACCCCAAGCACGACTGGCGTTTTGCTGTCCTGGCGGACGGCAAGCCCAGCATCACGCACTACGACACGATCGAGGCATTTCCCGCGGCAAGCCTGCTGGACGTGCACCTCGAGACGGGGCGCACCCACCAGATCCGGGTGCACTTCTCGTCCCTGCGCCACCCGTGCTGCGGTGACATCACCTACGGTGCCGATCCCACGCTCTCGGAACGGCTCGGGCTGCGCAGGCAGTGGCTGCACGCTCGCTCGCTGGGCTTCGCCCACCCCGCCGACGGGCACTGGGTGCAGGTGCAGAGCGAGTACCCCGATGACCTGCAGCACGCGCTGGACGTGTTGCGCGCCAGCGCCTGAGTGATGAAGCTCCGTCTGGGAGCAGCACCGGCATGGTTCCTGGCGATCCTGGTCGTTGTTGTCGCCGCCAGTGTGCTGGGAATGAACACCCCGGTGCGGCGTGCGGGCACGGCCACTGTCACGCTCGGTCCGGACAGCGGTGAGCAGGTCGACGCCTACGTGGCGCGCACCGCGGCCACCGCACCCACGAGTGGCGGCCCGTACTGGGCGTTGGTGTCGTTGCGGGCCGAGCTGAGTCCAGCGGCAGTCGCCGAGCTGCCCGGGCAAGCCCGGCTGGCCCGGGTGATCTTTCGAGTACCGATCGAGAACGTGCAGACCGCGCAGCTACCAGTGGACGTTGTCGACCAGGGAGACCTGGCCCACGAACTGGCCGCCTCCGAGGTCGCTGCGGGCAGTCGGCTGCAGCAACTCACCGACGCCAAGACGGACCGAGCTGCGTCGGTCGGAGCGGTTTCGGCGTCCCGGCTCCGCGCTGGATGTGCGTGCGTGTTGGCATTGGTGGTGCGGGGATCCGCCGAACAGCTACGCACGATTGCGGGGCACCCTGAGGTGCGTGCGGTCGAGGTCACGCCCGCCGACAGCGCAGCGCGTGGCGTGTCGGTGAGCGCATTGCTTCCGGAGCAGACCACTGTGGTGCAACCCTCACCGGATGATGGTGCCGTTCCCGCACGGTGACGGTCCGGTTGCTGATGATCCTTCCGGCGGTGCCCCTGATCTGCCAGGATGTTCTGCAACCGGAACGCCGATCGAGGAGCATCCCATGTTCGGCAAGCATTGGACACCTGCCCAAGGCACAGTCGTCGATCGCCGCACAGTGAAGACCACGGGTGACGGGCTTGTCTCCATCTGCGAGTTCGTCGTGGACGTTCGCACTCCGGACGGTGAGCTGTTTCGCGCGAAGGTCGACACCCCGCGCATCGCCATCAACTTCAAGGATCCGACGGTCGGCATGGTGGTCCAGGTGGAGTACGACCCCGCCAGCCACAAGGTCCGCTTCGACAAGGACGACCCCACACTGAGCATGAAGGCGCACAACAAGTCGCGTCACAGCAGCTTCGACGCGGTGCTCGAGCAGCCGGCGGGCAGTCCGATCGTCGGGACACAGGCACTTGACCCGAGGATCGCGCAAGTTCAGGCCTTGTTGCGCGCTGTCGGCGCCGAGACCGAACCACCCGAGTCCGGACCCGTCGCGCCCGGGGAGGGAACAACGACCGCCTGACGCGTGGGGACCTAGCGGGTGCGCCAGTCCAGGGCGGCTGAACTCTGGGTGGCCCGCCACCGGATTCCGATGATGCTGGCCTGGCTGTCGAGCTCGAACACCGTGTGCCCGCCGATGGTGTCGAAGGGGGCGATCCCGCTGCGGAAGGGCGGTCGCGAGCTGAGGGTGATCCCGGATTTTCCTACCTCGGTGCCGTCGGAGAGCACCACCGTGAGGCAGGTGTCCGGAATGGCCGGGTAACCGGCGGCTTCCGCAGCTACCTCCGTGTGCACCACAGTCGCCCTGTTGCCCGGCAGCAGTTGGTGCCCTGCCGCCGCGATGAGCGCATCGGCGGTATCGACCACCTCGACCAGGGTGATCGACACCCGTTCGCCGGCGGCGCCCACCGACGACAGGGTGTCGCCCACCGTCGCCCCGACGGTGGGCGACGGGGCGACCTGCTGCCCGCCTCGGCGGGTCCATGCCGCTGACTGGGGCACACCCCACCCCATCGGCTGGCCGGCTGGGGGAGTCCACCGCGGCGGCGGCGGTGCCGACTGCGGCTCCGTCCACAACGAAGGCTGCGGCTGGGGGGTTGACGGCCGGGAGCTTGGCGCCTGGGCCGATCCCGGCGAGAGCGGCCCAGGCGGCGACCATCGCGGTGCCGGTGCCTGCCGGGGTGGTTGTTGGGCTCGTGATTGCTGGGCGCCGAGCCAGGTGTGCAGGGCGGCGCGATCACCCTCGACGCCTACCACCAGGGGCATCCCCGACCGGCCCATTCTGAGCAGCCGAGCGGCCGCTTCCTCGGGGCCGACACCGGCACGCGCGGCAATCTCCTGCACCGTTGTGCGGCCGCGTTCGGCCAGCGCGGAAACTAGCCGCAGGTCAGTCGGGTCTGGAGTAGTCACGGCTGCCCACGGTACCGCCCGTACGTACTGGGCGGCGGTGAAAACAGTCTCCCCGAAGGCCTAGACTTCGGCGGATCCTGGAGCTTTGCCGGAAAGGGGCGCGCGTCCGTGGCTGACTCTTTCGTCCACCTTCACAACCACACCGAGTACTCGATGCTCGATGGTGCTGCCAAGGTGTCACCGATGTTCGACGAGGCCGCCCGTTTGGGCATGTCCGCTGTGGGGATGACCGACCACGGCAACATGTATGGCGCCAGCGAGTTCTACAACCAGGCCAAGTCCCACGGCATCAAGCCGATCATCGGGATCGAGGCATACCTGGCGCCGGAGTCGCGGTTCAGCACCAAGCGGGTGCTGTGGGGCGACCGCAGCCAGAAGTCCGACGACGTCTCCGGTAGCGGTGCCTACACGCACATGACGATGGTCGCGGAGAACGCCACCGGGCTGCGTAACCTCTTCACGCTCTCCAGCCTCGCGTCGCTGGAAGGTCAGCTCGGCAAGTGGCCGCGGATGGATGCCGAGATCATTGCCAAGCACGCCGAGGGCATCATCGCGACGACGGGCTGCCCCTCCGGTGAGGTGCAGACCCGCCTGCGGCTGGGCCACGCGGACGAGGCACTCGCGGCGGCCGCGAAGTGGCGCGACATCTACGGGGCCGACAACTTCTTCCTGGAATTGATGGACCACGGACTGTCCATCGAGACGCGGGTGCGTGAGGGCCTGCTCGACATCGGTCGAAAGCTGAACCTTCGCCCGCTGGCCACCAACGACTGTCACTACGTCACCAAGGCCGACGCCACGAACCACGAAGCGCTGCTGTGCATCCAGACCGGCAAGACGCTGAGCGACCCGACGCGGTTCAAGTTCGACGGTAACGGCTACTACCTGAAGTCCGCGGAGGAGATGCGCGAGCTCTGGGACGCCGAGGTTCCCGGTGCGTGCGACAACACCTTGTTGATCGCCGAGCGGGTGCAGCCCTACGACGATGTGTGGGCACACCGGGACCGGATGCCGATCTTCCCCGTCCCCGAGGGCGAGACCCAGGGCAGCTGGCTGCGCAAGGAGGTGACCACGGGACTGGCCAGTCGATTCCCCGACGGTTCGCCCGAGGGCTACCGCGAGCGGGCCGACTTCGAACTGGACGTCATCGAGCAGAAGGGCTTCCCTGCGTACTTCCTGGTGGTTGGCGACCTCGTCAAGCACGCCAAGGAGGTCGGCATTCGGGTCGGCCCCGGTCGTGGTTCGGCGGCTGGGTCGCTCGTCGCCTACGTGCTGGGAATCACCAACATCGACCCGCTTCCGCACGGCCTGCTGTTCGAACGGTTCCTCAACCCCGAACGACCCTCGGCCCCAGACATCGACATCGACTTCGACGACCGCCGCCGTGGCGACATGGTGCGCTACGCCACCGAGAAGTGGGGTGTCGACCGGGTCGCGCAGGTGATCACCTTCGGCACCATCAAGACCAAGGCGGCCATCAAGGACTCTGCACGGGTGCAGTTCGGCCAACCCGGGTTCGCCATCGCCGACCGCATCTCCAAGGCGCTGCCGCCGCCGGTGATGGCGAAGGACATCTCTGTCGCCGGTATCACCGACCCCAAGCACGAGCGCTATGGCGAGGCCGCCGAGGTCCGTGCGTTGATCGACACGGACCCGGATGTTCGACGGATCTATGACACAGCGCTCGGACTGGAGGGGCTGGTCCGCAACGCCGGGGTGCACGCGTGCGCGGTCATCATGTCCTGCGAGCCGCTGATGGAGGCGATCCCGCTGTGGAAGCGTCCGCAGGACGGCGCCATCATCACGGGCTGGGACTACCCCTCGTGCGAGGCCATCGGTCTGCTGAAGATGGACTTCCTGGGGCTGCGCAACCTCACTGTCATCGGTGACGCGATCGAGAACATCAAGGCCAACCGGGACATCGACATCGACCTGGACACTCTTCCGTTGGAAGACCCTGCGACCTATGAGCTGCTGGGCAAGGGCGAGACGCTCGGGGTGTTCCAGCTCGACGGTGGCGCGATGCGGGACCTGCTGCGCAAGATGCAACCGACAGGCTTCCAGGACATTGTTGCTGTGCTCGCTCTCTACCGGCCCGGACCGATGGGCATGAACGCGCACAACGACTACGCCGACCGCAAGAATGACCGCCAGGAGATCACCCCGATCCACCCTGAGCTGGAGGAACCTCTCCAGGAGATCTTGTCCGAGACTTACGGGTTGATCGTGTACCAGGAGCAGATCATGCGCATCGCGCAGAAGGTCGCCGGGTACTCGATGGGTCGCGCCGACGTTCTGCGCAAGGCGATGGGAAAGAAGAAGAAGGAGGTTCTGGAACAGGAGTACGCAGGCTTCCAGGAAGGCATGCGCGCCAACGGCTTCTCCGACGCAGCGGTGAAAGCGTTGTGGGACACCATTTTACCCTTCGCCGGTTACGCGTTCAACAAGTCTCACGCCGCCGGCTACGGGCTGGTCTCGTTCTGGACGGCGTACCTCAAGGCGAACTTCCCCAGCGAGTACATGGCCGGCCTGCTCACCAGCGTCGGCGACGACAAGGACAAGGCCGCGATCTACCTGGCCGACTGCCGCCGGATGGGCATCACCGTGTTGCCACCTGACGTCAACACCTCGGTGGTGAACTTCGCCTCCGTCGGTTCCGACATCCGCTTCGGACTCGGCGCCGTGCGCAACGTCGGGTCCACTGTCGTCAGCTCGATCATCGCCGCCCGCAAGGACAAAGGAGAGTTCGTCGACTTCTCCGACTACCTGTCCAAAGTAGACACCGTGGCCTGCAACAAGAAGGCGATGGAGTCGCTGATCAAGGCGGGTGGCTTCGACTCGCTGGGTCACCCGCGCAAGGGTCTTCTCTTGGTGCACGCCGACGCCATCGACGCCGTGATGAGCACCAAGAAGGCCGAGGCGATCGGGCAGTTCGACCTGTTCGGCGGAGAGGACGCCTCAGTGTCCTCGGTCTTTGACGTGCGGGTGCCAGACGAGGAATGGGACACCAAGCACCGCCTGGCGCTCGAGCGGGAGATGTTGGGGCTTTATGTCTCCGGCCACCCCCTCAACGGCCTCGAGCACGTGCTGGCGGCACAGGCCGACACCAATATCCCTGCGATCCTGGAAGGCACCGTCAAGGACGGTGCCCAGGTGACGCTCGGCGGCATCCTCACCAGCGTGACTCGCCGGGTGAACAAGAACGGTGAGCCTTGGGCCTCGGCGCAGCTGGAAGACCTCGTCGGCGGCATTGAGGTGCTGTTCTTCCCCAAGACGTACTCCGTGCTCGGCATGGACGTCGTGGAGGACGCGGTGGTGCTGGTCAAGGGCCGTGTCACGATCCGTGACGACCGGACCTCGCTGATCGCCAACGACTTGGCGGTTCCCGACCTTGCCGGGGCTGGGGTGGCGCAGCCCGTGCAGGTGAGTTTGCCCGCGCGGCTGTGTACCGCGGATCGCGTGGGTGCCCTCAAACAGGTGCTGGCAAGCCACCCGGGAACGTCCGACGTGCACCTGCGCCTGGTGACGGGCACGACCTCCACGGTGCTCCGCTTGGACGAGGGACTGCGGGTCACTCCGACGTCCGCGTTGATGGGAGACCTCAAGGCGCTGTTGGGACCGGGCTGCCTGAACAAGTGAGCGTCCTCCACTGGCCTGTCACGTGATGGCGTGTGTCAGTGTGTGCGATCCTCGGAGTTCCCGAGATCCTTGCTGACCTCGAGCACGGCGAACGACTCTCCGGGCATCGTGGTGGCTGTGTGGCCGACCTCGGGTTCGCCCCACGCCAGCATGACCCGCCCGGTGACGGGAACGATCACGGACTCTCCCGAGAGGTTACAGGCAAGATCAATACCATTGCGGTGCATTACAATCCATCGTTCGGCCTCGTCGTAGTCGATGCGCAGCCCGTCCAGCCACGGGTCGGTGAGCTCAATCCGCTCGCGGCGCAGGCCGAGGAGCTCCCGGTAGCACCGCAGCAGCCGCGCGTGCATCCCGTCGCCCACTTCGGACCAGTTCAGCTTCGAGCGGCGGAAGGTCTCCGGGTCCTGCGGGTCGGGGACGTCGGCGGCGTCCCAGCCGTGCTCGGCGAACTCAGCCTTGCGCCCATCGGCGGTGGCCTTCCCCAGCTCGGGCTCCGGGTGGGAGGTGAAGAACTGGAAGGGCGTTGAGGCGCCCCACTCCTCACCCATGAACAGCATCGGGGTGTAGGGCGAGCAGAGCGCCAGTGCGGCGCTGACGGCCAGCAGTCCGGGGGAGAGGTAGGCCGTAGGCCGATCGCCAACCGCGCGGTTGCCGATCTGGTCGTGATCGCAGGTGTAGGCCAGGAACTGGTGCCCCGGCGTCGTGCGGGTGTCGATGGGACGGCCGTGCACGCGGCCGCGGAAGCTGGACCAGGTGCCCGCGTGGAAGTAGGCACGCCGAAGGGTGGTGGCCAGGCATTCCATCGATCCGAAGTCGGAGTAGTACCCCTGGCGTTCACCGCTGATCGCGGAGTGCAGCGCATGGTGGATGTCGTCGTCCCACTGCGCGTCCAGTCCGTACCCGCCAGCCGCGCGCGGGGTGACGAGTTTGGGGTCGTTCAGGTCGCTCTCCGCGATGAGGGTCAGCGGCCGCCGCAGGTGGGTCGAGAGGCTCTCCGTCTCCACCGCCAGCTGTTCGAGCAGGTGCACAGCCGACTCGTCGACCAGTGCGTGCACGGCATCCAGGCGCAGTCCGTCGACGTGGAAATCGCGTAGCCAGCGCAGCGCGTTGTCCAGGATGTACCGGCGGACCGGCCCGGACTGGGCACCGGAGAGGTTGACGCCGCGTCCCCAGGCGTTGGCCCCCGCCTCGGCCATGTATGGGCCGAAGCGGTCCAGGTAGTTGCCGGAGGGGCCGAGGTGGTTGTAGACGACGTCGAGGAGCACCCCGAGCCCGCGGGTGTGGCAGGCGTCGACGAAGCGTTGCAGGCCGGCCGGGCCGCCGTAGGTCTCCTGCACGGCGTACCAGAGCACTCCGTCGTAGCCCCAGTTGCGGGTTCCGTTGAAGGCGTTGACGGGCATCACTTCCACGAGATCGACGCCGAGGTCGACGAGGTGGTCCAGTTTGTCGATGGCGGCCTCGAAGGTGCCTTCGGTGGTGAAGGTGCCGATGTGTAGCTCGTAGAGGCTGCTGCCGGCGAGCTGGCGGCCCGACCAGGCACTGTCGGTCCACGCGGTGGGGTCCACGCTGTGCAGCTGGGAGAGTCCATGCACCCCGTCGGGCTGACGGGGTGAGCGCGGGTCGGGGATCGGCGTCGGGTCGTCGTCGAGGAGGAACCCGTAGCGACTGTCCGGGCGGGCGGCCACCGCGGCGCGCCACCAGCCGTCGTCAGTGCGGGTCATCGGGTGCACGGTCTCGTCGACCTGCACGCGCACGGTCTTCGGGTTCGGTGCCCACACGGCGAAAGTCTGTCCGGCAGAGGTCTCGATCACAGGACCGATTCTGTCGGGCAACGGCGGACGATGCCAGTTCAGCCGCTACAGCACCGAGACCTCTTCGGCCTCTCCGAAGCTCATCTGCATGTTGGCGACGGTGGAGGAGAACATTGCCCGTCTGGGTAGTCCGAGCGTGGCAAGCTCGCTTGCCCAAGGGTGGTCGCCGAGGGTGAGTTTTGCTCCACCCGGGCGGGTGCGTGTTCCCGATGCCGTCAGCTTCCACGGAACACGGCGGGTCACGCCGTCCATGCTGGTGTACGCGTCAAGCGAGGTGGACATGCCCCCGCCGGGCACAGGTATGCCTGGACTGACACCGAGATCGGCGACCAGTTGGCCGTCGATACGCAACGCCGCGCGGTGGCCCGCACTGTCGAGCTCGATGTCGGACATCACCTTCGGGAATCCCCAGATGGACCTGCCGGCCTCCAGCGTGAAGGCCTGGTCGACCGGAAGTCGATGAATGAACACACCGGCATCGGAGCGAAGCAGGGCGCGCAGGTCGCCACCGCGTTTCGGTGAACCGGGGTGGCGGACCATGAATCCGACCCCGTACTCGTGGTACTGGCCGAGGTCACCGTCAAGGTAGTTCACGAACAACACCGAGCAGATGGCCTTGCCCGGGCGGTACTGCAGGACCCGAAGGCCGGAGTAGTCGATGATCGACTGGGCGACCTTCGCCGGCACCGAATACATTGCGACGGTTGAGTGTGCCTCGCGGATCTCGACCGGGATGGCCACTCGTTGGCCCTGGACGACGTAACCCTCTGATGTGCTCATGCCGTGTCCTCCACCACTCCGCGCAGACCGTCCTCGCCGTACAAGGGCTCGAGCATCGACCGGAAGTCCGGGCCCCTGCGTAGCATCTGTCCGCCGTCGACGTTGATGAGCTGCCCCGTGATCCAGGTCGACTCGGGCCCGAGCAGGAACCGCGCCAGGTTCGCGACGTCGTCCACCTCCCCGATACGCGGGATCGGTGTGCACGACTCGTAGTCCTCCAGCACGGGGCCACCATCGGTGATCATCGCGACCAGGTCGGTTCGGGTCAGGCCCGGCCGGATGCCGTTGACCCGGACCTTGCTGGCGCCCAGCTCGTCCGCGGCCAGCTGCACCAGATGGTCGACTGCGGACTTGACCACTCCGTAAGCGCCGAACCAGCGGTGCGTGTTGCTGGCGGCGATGGAGGAGATGGCGACGAAGGAACCACCGCCAGCCCGGACGAGCGCTCGTGCAGAATGCTTCATGGTGAGCATGGTGCCGGTGACGTTCAGCTCCACGGTCCGCCGCCACGCATCGGTGTCGATCTGGGTGATGGGGCTGATCGTCTCGTTTCCGCCTGCGCAGGCGACGACTCCGTCCAGACGTCCCGTCCGCTCGGCGGCCGCAGCGACGGCCGCGATGACGTCGTCTTCGTTGGTGACGTCCGCGACCACGTACCGGATCGACCCGCCCGCGGATGTGTCGATTCCGTCGGCGGCGGTCTTGAGGCGCCCCTCGGTGCGGCCACAGATCGTGACGTGGGCGCCGGAGGCGACGAGCACCTCAGCGGTGCCGAGGCCGATACCGCTGCCGCCGCCGGTGATCAGGATGGCGGCACCAGCTAGGTCGCGCGTGTTGTCTGTCATGTTCAGCCCGCCATTGTGGGTTCGAGGGAAGTCGGGGTCGGATCTGCAGGTTCGCTGGGCACAGAGGCAAGGGCCAGCCGCGCGACCTCGTCAAATGCGGCGACGTCGTCGCCCAGCAGGAAGCGGTCCACCTTGGCGCGGCGCCAGTACAGGTGGGCGTCGTGCTCCCAGGTGAAGCCGATGCCGCCGTGCACCTGAATCAGGGTCTCCGCCGCCTTCTCCAGCACACCGGCCGCGGAGGCCTTGGCTGCGGCCGCAGCGAGCGGCAGCTCGTCGAGGGACTCATCGGCGGTCCAGGCCGCCCACCAGACCAGCGATCGCAGCTGTTCCACGCCCACAAAGGCGTCGACCAGCGCGTGCTTGATCGCCTGGTAGGAGCCGATGGCCCGACCGAAGGCCTCCCGCTCCTTCGCGTAGACGACGCCCAACTCGACCGCGCGGGCCGCGGCGCCGAGGTCCTCGGCGGCGAGGATCACGCGGGCTACGCGTTCGGCGCGGTCCCAGCGGTCACCGATGTCGCGGGCGATCACCTGGGTCTCGCCCAGGGTGACCGTGCCCAGTCCGCGGGTGGGGTCGATCGGGTCACCGACCTCGACCGTGCCGGCACCGATCACCAGGTCGTCACCGCGACGAGCGAGGAACTGCTCGGCGGTGGCGGCGTCGAGGACGGGCGCGGAGCCGTCGAGCACCGCGTAGCCCACCGATCCGTCGGCCAGGGCCGTCAGCCGCTCGTTGTCGCCCTCGAGCAACACCGCGACCCGCGCGGCCGTGACGAAGGAAGGCCCGGCGAGCACGCGACCTGCCTGTTCGGCGACGACAGCGAGGTCGAGCACGGTTTGCCCGGCGCCACCGGCCGACTCCGGCACGGTGATGCCGTAGAAGCCGATGTCCGCGATGGCCTTGCGTCCGGGGACGGCAGGCGTTCCCTCGTCCAGGCTGCGGCGCGCATCGGATGGTGAGACCTGCTCGGAGAAGAAGTCGCGGGCGGCCGCCGCGAACTCGCGCTGGTCGTCATCGAGGTCGAAGTTCACTGCTGTCCTCCGGTGGTGGAGGGGCGCACGGGCGCTCCCTTGTCTGATCGTGGCTCGGTCGGCAGGCCGAGGACCCGCTCACCCAATACGTTCCGCAAGATCTGGTCGGTGCCGCCGGCGATGGCCATCCCGGGGAGCACGGCCTGCATGTGCTGCCAGGTCCCTTCGCCGTCCAAGGTCTTGGCGTAGACGGCCTCATCTCCGATGAGGCGCACCGCGAGGTCGGCCATCGCACGAGCAGCCACGGTGCCGGCCAGCTTGCCGGCGCTGGCCTCCGGCCCCGGGGCCTCGCCGCGGCTGATGGCCGACAAGAGCCGGTAGCCGGTGTAGCGGATGCCGAGGGAGGCGACGTAGGCGCGGCCGAGGTCCTGGCGAGCCAGGGCCTGGCGGTCGGCGGACAGCGCGGAAATCCGCTGTGCGGTGTGGGCGATGACGGAGTCGACGCCCAGGCCGATGTCCGTGCCGCCTCCGCCGAGGGAGACCCGCTCACTCATGAGCGTGGTCAGGGCAACCCGCCAGCCGTTGTCCACGTCCCCGAGCCGCTCGCCGTCCGCGATGACGACATCGTCGAAGAAGACTTCGTTGAAGTCGGCGCCGCCGTTCATCTGCCGCAGCGGCCGCACGGTGACGCCAGGTGCGTGCATGTCCACCACGAACATGGTGAGGCCCTTGTGCTTGGCGACATCAGGGTTGGTGCGGGTCAGCAAGATGCCGTAGTCGGCGATGTGCGCGCCGGTGGTCCACACCTTCTGCCCGGTGATGTGCCAGTTGCCGTCCTCGTCGCGTACTGCCTTGGTACGCAAAGCGGCCAGGTCACTGCCGGAGCCAGGCTCGCTGAACAGCTGGCACCAGATGTCGTCGCAGCGGAGCAGTCGAGTGAGGTACCGCTGTTTCTGATCTTCACTTCCGTGGGCGATCACTGTGGGTCCGCACATGCCGATTCCGATGAGGTTGAGCAGGGCCGGCACGGCTGCCCGAGCCATCTCCTGGTCGACGATCGCCTGCTGCATCGGTGTGCCGCCCTGGCCGCCGAACTCGACCGGCCAGGTGACGCCTACGAGCCCGCCTTCGTAGAGGCAGGCTTGGGAAGCCTTCGCTGCGGGGACGTTGTCACGTCCGTTGCCGGCGCGGCGATCACCCAGTTGGTCGCGATGTTCAGTGATGTAGCCGCGCACGCTGGCGCGCCACGCCGCCTCGTCCGGTGTGTCGTCGAAGTCCATTCGAATCTCCTCGGGAGGTGCGGTGTTGCATGCGTCACTCGGCAACCTACCCGACCACTGGAACACGTTGCAGGCATGGTGTGCCGCCGTCGCGATGCTGGTGTCTGTGTGGCCGGGTGGGCAACCGTTGACGGTTGCCCCCGGCCCTCGTAGCGTGCGGAACTGCCGACACGCGCTGGGTCGGGGCTTGTGCCGCTGCCGACGAAGGGACGCGTCCGATGACTTCGACGTGGTCAACGCTTGACGATATCGACTTGTCGGACAGGGAGTTCTGGGCCAGGCCACCCGCGGAACGTGACGCTGCTTTTGGGTTGCTGCGCCGTGCTGCGGCGTTTCCGTTCTACGCCGAACCGGTGGTGCCCTTCATTCCGGAAGGTCCCGGCTACTACGCGGTGACCAGACATGCCGACGTCGAGGCGATCAGCAGCCAGCCGACGGTGTTCTGCTCGGGGCCCGGTGCCGTCTCCATCGCGGACATGCCGCCTGAGCTCAACGAGTTCTACGGCTCGGTGATCAGCATGGACGACCCTCGCCACGCCAAGATCCGGCGCATTGTGGCCCGTGCGTTCACCCCCCGGATGCTGGAGAAGGTGATGGACAGCGTCGAGGTGCTCGCTGTCGATCTCGTGGAGAGGGCCCGTCAGCTCGCCGAGCAGGGCGACGGAACGTTCGACCTTGTCGAGCAGATTTCGGCGCCCCTGCCGCTGCGGGTCATCTGCGACATGATGGGTGTGCCGCCAGAGGACCACGAGCTGGTGCTGCACAACACCAACATCGTGCTCTCCGGCGGGGACCCCGAGTACATCGCTGACGAGAACGAGATGGTGCGCATCTCCTTGGAGGCGGGGGCGGCACTCGCCGGGCTGATGACGCGGATGTCCGAGGACCGGGTGCGGCGGCCCACCGAGGACCTGACCTCAGCGCTGGTCCACGCGGAGGTTGACGGCGAGAGGTTGACCCACCAGGAGATCGCATCGTTCTTCATCCTGCTGTGTGTTGCAGGCAACGACACGACCCGCACGGCGATCAGCCACGGCGTGCTTGCGCTGAGCCAGTTCCCGCAACAGCGCGAGCGCTGGATGGCGGACGAGGCGCTCACCAAGACCGCGGTGGAGGAGATTGTCCGGTGGTCCACCCCGGTGACCTGGATGCGGCGCACGGCCACACGCGATGTCGAGCTCGCCGGCCAGCAGTTTCGCGAGGGCGACAAGTTCTTGCTCTTCTACAACTCCGCCAACCGCGACGAGGACGTCTTTGCCGACCCGTTCGTCTTCGACCTCGGACGCAGCCCCAACCCGCACCTCGGATTCGGCGGCCCCGGCCCGCACTTCTGTCTCGGCGCGAACCTTGCCCGCAGAGAGATCGCGGTGGTCTTCCGCACGCTCTTCGCGTTGATGCCCGAGCTCGAGGTGGTCGGCGAGCCGGCACGGCTGCGTTCCTCGTTCATCAACGGCATCAAGAGCTTGCCCGTGATGGTGCGCGGCTAGCGTGATGCACCAGTAGCGGTCAGCCCAGCGCCAGGAGGGCGACGGGCAGCTGGTCCAGCACAGATCCGACCAGGACGGAACCCGAGAACGTGGTGCCGGTGAGCCGGTCGGTCCAGCGCCCAGCGGGCAACGGCACCGCCGTCGATCCCCAGTCCTGCAGTCCCACCGGCAGTCGAGTCGCCAGGGCGATCACGTCCGCTTCCCCATCCGCAGGGCCGCGGGTGAAGCCGACGAGGTGGTTCGCCGCGTCGCCCTCGGCCAGGACCGGTGCGTACGTGCCGCCGACAAATGAGCCGGGACGTTCGCGACGCAGCTGCAACGTGCGGGTGACCACCAGCAACTTCGCGGCGCCGCTCGCATCCACCGCCGGCACCGATTCCAGTGTGCCGAACAGCTCGGCTCGGTGCTGGTAGTCGATCTCGCGGCGGTTGTCCGGGTCCACCAGCGAGTCCTCCCACAGCTCGGTGCCCTGGTAGACGTCGGGTACGCCCGGGCCTGCGAGCTGTAGCAGCTTCTGTCCCAAGGAGTTCGACCAGCCGTGTGGCGCCAGCTCGGCCACCAGCTCAGTGATGGAGGCTGCGGCCGGCCCGTCCAGCACCGCGTTCAGCCACACGTGCAGTGCATCCTCGAACTCGGTGTTCACGTCGTTCCACTCGGTACGGGTACCGGCTTCGCGCACCGCCTTCTCTGCGTAGGCGTGCATGCGCTCGCGAAGCTCGGGTACCTGGGCGGCGGTTCGGCCATCGGCGGGCCACACCCCGAACATGTTCTGCCACAACAGTGATCCCATGGCACCGTCGGGGGATGGGGCCGTCGACTCCCATTGCTGCAACGACTCGGCCCAGCGCCGAGGCACCTCGGAAAGCACCGCAATACGGGCGCGTACGTCCTCGCCACGTTTGGTGTCGTGCGTGCTCAGTGTGGTCATGGCTGCGGGCCACAGCCGGGCACGCTCAGCCGCAGCCAGATGCAGCTCCGCGGGGCTCACTCCAAAGCGGCCGGGATCGCCGCCCACTTCCTGCAGGCTGATCAGGCGGGTCGTGCGGTAGAACAGGCAGTCCTCCACACCCTTGGCGGTCACTGCTCCGCACAGCTGCTCGAAGCGCGTCGCGGCCTCGCCACCGGCGATCAACCCGGCGGCAAGGTGTTCCAGCGCGGGAGCCAGCTCCGGATGTTCGGTCGTCACCTTGGCCACCACCCCGGGCAGCATCCCGGCGAGGCTCGGATAGTCCGCGCGATACACCGGAACAGTCGCCACCAGCTCCACCACGGCGTCCACCAACTCCGTGTGCGCGATGGGGCCCGTGGGCATCGCCCGCACGCAGCGTTCCAGCTCCGGGCGGAGTCCGCTGCGGGCGACGGAGCGCTTGAGTTCGTGCTTGTCGAACGCAAGACCGACTGCGTCGCCGGGCGATCCGGTACGCGCCTCAGTGAGCTCGCTCAACGGAGCTGCACCTGAGGGGTCGATGAACACCCCGCCGATCTCGCGCAACGCGTCATACCCGGTGGTGCCGGCCACAGGCAGGTCGGCGTCCAGAGCCTCGTCGGTGGCGAGGATCTTCTCGATCACCAACCACCGGTCGCCGATCAGCGTGCGCAACCGGGAGAGGTACCCGGCCGGGTCGGCGAGCCCGTCGGGGTGGTCCACCCGGATGCCGTCGACGAGGTCCTCGGCCGCCCAGCGGGACACCTCGGTGTGGGTGGCGTCGAACACCGCGGGCTCTTCCTGGCGGAGCGCAGCCAGGCCGTTGATGTGGAAGAACCTGCGATACCCGACGAGCCCTGCGCGCCAGGACACCAGCTGGTAGGTCTGCCGGTCGTGTACCTCCTGCGGGGTGCCGCCGAGCGTGCCGGGGGCGACGGGGAAGCGGTGCGCGTGGAAGCCGAGCTGCTCACCGTGTATCTCCAGCGCGGCCACGTCCTCCTCCGAGCCCAGCACGGGCAGCGCGATGCGTCCACCGCATCCGTTGTCCGCGCCCCAGTCCACGTCGAAGAAGCCGGCGTAGCGGGACTGCCGCCCCAGCCGCAGCACGTCCCACCACCAGGCGTTCTCCGCGGGGTTCTCCACGCCCACGTGGTTTGGCACGATGTCCACCACCAGCCCCAGACCGCGCTCCCGCGCAGCCGCCGCGAGCTCGGCGAGGCCCTCGGGGCCGCCGAGAGCCGCAGACACCGTGGTGGGGTCCACCACGTCGTAGCCGTGCATGGAGCCCTCGGTCGCCTGCAGGATCGGTGACAGGTAGAGGTGGCTCACCCCGAGACGGTCGAGTTGGTCAACGATCCCGACCGCGTCGGTGAAGGTGAACGCGTCCCGTCCGTCCCCGGGTCCGTGCAGCTGGAGGCGGTAGGTGGATAGCACGCACGTCATGCGGTTCCCTCTCAGGCGGTCTTGCGGAGGACGAGCACCGAGCGGCTGACCACGTTGGTCGAAGCACCGACCGGGACCACGGCGATGTCCTCGCGGACACCAGTAGTCGTGGCGGTATCCAGCTCAACCGTCCACTCGCCGGCGTCCTCACCGTCGGGCAGCGTGAACTCGATGTCCTCGTGGTGGGCGTTGAAGCACACCAGGAACGAGTCCCCGGTCACCCGCTCGCCGCGGGGGTCCTTGTAGGGGATGCCGTCGCCGTTGAGGAACACCGTCAGGGCCTTGCCGAAGCGGGAGTCCCAGTCCTCCGGTGTCATCTCATCACCGCCTGGGGTGAGCCACGCGATGTCGCGGGCTTCCTCGCCGGTGCGGATCGGCCGGCCCGCGAAGAAGCGGCGGCGTCGGAACACCGGGTTCTCGGTGCGCAAGGCGATAGCCCGGGCGGTGAACGCCACGAGGTCGGAATTGGTCTCGGCGAGCTTCCAGTCCATCCACGCGAGCGGGGAGTCCTGGCAGTAGACGTTGTTGTTGCCCTGCTGGGTGCGTCCCATCTCGTCGCCGTGGGCCAGCATCGGCGTCCCCTGGCTCATCAGCATGGTGACCAGGATGTTGCGCTGCTGACGTCCACGGAGCTCCAGGATCTCCGGGTCGTCGGTGGGGCCTTCCACCCCGCAGTTCCAGGAACGGTTGTGGCTCTCCCCGTCGTTCGAGTGCTCGCCGTTGGCCTCGTTGTGCTTGTCGTTGTAGGAGACCAGGTCGGCCAGGGTGAAACCGTCGTGCGCGATGACGAAGTTGATGCTCGCACCCGGGCGGCGGCTCGAGTCCTCGTACAGGTCCGAGGAACCGGTGAACCGGGAGGCGAACTCGCCGAGGGTGGAGTCCTCGCCCCGCCAGTAGTCGCGGACGGTGTCGCGGTACTTGCCGTCCCACTCCGTCCACAGGGAAGGGAAGTTGCCCACCTGGTACCCGCCCTCGCCGACGTCCCAGGGCTCGGCGATCAGCTTGACCTGGCTGACGATGGGGTCCTGCTGCACCAGGTCGAAAAAGGCGCTGAGCTTGTCGACGTCGTGCAGCTCGCGGGCCAGGGTGGAGGCGAGGTCGAAACGGAAGCCGTCGACGTGCATCTCCGTCACCCAGTAGCGCAGCGAGTCCATGATCAGCTGCAGCGTGTGCGGATGGCGGACGTTGAGGCTGTTGCCGGTGCCGGTGTAGTCCATGTAGTGCTGTTCGTCACCGTCGACCAGCCGGTAGTAGGCCGTGTTGTCGATGCCCCGAAAACTGATGGTCGGTCCCTGGTGGTTGCCCTCGGCGGTGTGGTTGTAGACCACGTCGAGAATCACCTCGATGCCTGCTTCGTGCATGTCGCGCACCATGGCCTTGAACTCGTTTACCGCGGCCCCGGCGGGCGCAGACTGCGCGTAGTCGGCGTGTGGGGCGAGGAACCCGAAGCTGTTGTAGCCCCAGTAGTTCCGCAGCCCCTTGTCGAGCAGGGTGTGGTCATGCATGAACTGGTGTACGGGCATCAGCTCGATGGCTGTGATCCCCAGGGTCTTCAGGTGCTCGATCACCACGGGGTGCGCCAGGCCGGCGTAGGTGCCGCGGATGGCCTCGGGAACCCCGGGGTGGGTCATCGTCATGCCCTTGACATGTGCCTCGTAGATGATCGTCTGGTGGTAGGGGTAATTGGGCGCCCGGTCGTAGCCCCAGTCGAAGTAGGGGTTGATCACGACGGTCGTCATGGTGTGGCCGAGGGAGTCGGCGGCGTTGAGCTGCTCGGGGTCGTCGAAGTCGTAGGAGTACAGCGACGGGTCGCCGTCGAAGTCGCCGTCGAAGGACTTGCCGTAGGGGTCGAGCAGCAGCTTGCCGGGGTCGCAGCGCAAACCGTTGGCCGGGTCGTACGGGCCGTGCACGCGGTAGCCGTAGCGCTGTCCCGGCTGCACCTGGGGAAGGTAGCCGTGCCACACGTAGCCGTCGACCTCCTCCAGCGGTACGCGCGTCTCGGACCCGTCCTCGCTGATGAGGCACAGCTCGACGGCATCAGCGATCTCCGAAAACAGTGCGAAGTTCGTGCCGGTGCCGTCGTAGGTTGCGCCCAGTGGGTAGACGCTGCCCGGCCACACGGGGTGAGCGGTGGTCTCGTTGTCATCGGCCATGAGGACACAGAGTAGTGAGGACCGACGGGTAGCACCCGCTGGCGTGAGCACTCTGCGGGGCGGCTGGGCGATCGAGCCGCCCCGCGTCTCAGCGTCGATCACGCTGCGTATTCAGTTGTGACGCAGGTGATGCCGGTTCAGGCTTGCTCGACCCGGCCGCACGTGTCCGTGGCTGGTGCCCGAAAGCGTTGGACGCTGCCGTGGTCGCGGTGGCTGATGGGCGGTCCGCGCTAACGTGGGGGCAATGACCCCCGAGGAGATTCAGGCGCTCGATGCCGCCCATGTCTGGCACCCATACGGCGCGATGCCCGCAGAGCACGCCCCTCTGGTGGTGTCCTCGGCGGAGGGTGTTCGGCTGCGGATGAGCGACGGCCGTGAGTTGATCGACGGCATGTCCTCGTGGTGGGCCGCGGTGCACGGATACCGCCACCCGGTCCTGGATGCCGCGGTGACCGAGCAGCTCGGCCGGATGAGCCACGTCATGTTCGGCGGCCTCACCCATGAGCCGGCCGCCCGCCTCGCGCAGCAGCTGGTGCAGATCACTCCCACCGGGCTGGAGCACGTCTTCTTCGCAGACTCCGGGTCGGTGTCCGTCGAGGTGGCGGTCAAGATGTGCCTGCAGTACTGGCGCGGCCGTGGCAAACCCGCCAAACACCGCTTGCTCACCTGGCGCGGCGGCTACCACGGAGACACGTTCACCCCGATGAGTGTCTGCGATCCCGAGGGCGGCATGCACTCCATCTGGACTGACGTGCTCACCCCGCAGGTCTTTGCCGATGCCCCTCCTGCGGCTCTGGACACTGCCTACGTCGCCCAGCTTGCGCAGCTCATCGAGACGCACGCAGATGAGCTGGCCGCGGTGATCGTGGAGCCGGTGGTTCAGGGCGCGGGCGGCATGCGGTTTCACGATCCGCGCTACCTGCACGTGTTGCGGGAGCTGTGTCTCACTCACGACGTGCTGCTCGTGTTCGACGAGATCGCTACCGGTTTCGGCCGAACCGGCGAGCTGTTTGCGGCCGATCACGCGGGTGTCAGTCCGGACGTCATGTGTGTCGGCAAGGCCCTCACCGGCGGATATCTCACGTTGGCCGCGACGTTGTGCACCGCGGAGGTGGCGCGCGGGATCGGTGCAGGCGACATTCCGTTGTTGATGCACGGCCCGACGTTCATGGCGAACCCGCTGGCCTGCGCCGTGGCATCGGCCTCGACCGAGCTGCTGTTGTCCAGGGACTGGCGCGGCGAGGTCGAGGGGATCTCCGAGGGCCTCCGGTCTGGTCTGGCTTCGGCGTGGCAGCTGCCCGGCGTCGTGGACGTTCGCGTGCAGGGTGCTATCGGGGTTGTGCAACTCGACCACGACGTCGACATGGCCGCGGCCTCCGCGGCCGCCGTCGCGGCCGGGGTGTGGCTGCGCCCCTTCCGGGACCTCATCTACACGATGCCGCCCTTCATCACCTCCCAGTCGGACGTGGCGCAGATTTCCGGGGCCGTCGTGGCTGCTGCTCAGGCGGGCTGAATGCGGGCTCTGTCGACCTCCGTAGGCTCTCGGCTTGTGGAGCTGCCTGAGTCATTGCGTTGGTTGACCGCGAACGCGCAGCAGCGCCGCAACGCCGGAGTCCGGCGGGAGCTCCACCCCCGCGCAGCGGACTCAACGGTCATCGATCTTGCGTCCAACGACTACCTCGGGCTTTCCATGGACCCTCGGGTGCTGACCGGTGCCGAGGACGCGTTGCGCACGTGGGGGGCGGGCGCGACCGGCTCACGACTGGTCACCGGAACTACTCAGGCCCATGTCGACCTGGAACGTGAGCTCGCCGAGTTCACGGGCGCCGAGGCCGGCTTGGTGTTCTCTTCGGGCTTCACTGCAAATTTGGGGGCGGTGACTGCACTTTCCGGTGCCGGCTCCCTCGTGGTGTCCGACGCGGGGGCGCACGCGTCGTTGGTGGATGCATGTCGACTGTCCCGGGCCAGGGTTGCGGTGACCGCACACAACGACGTCGAGCAGGTGCGTGCCGCCTTGGCCACCCGCACCGAGGAGCGCGCTCTGGTGGTCTGCGACTCCGTGTCCAGTGTGGACGGTGACCTGGCCCCACTGCGTGAGCTGAACCGGGTCTGTCGTGAGCACCGGGCGGTCCTGGTGGTCGACGAGGCGCATGCCATCGGCGTCCGCGGGGAGGGCGGCAGGGGACTGGTGGCCGAGTCCGGACTGGCGGGGGAACCGGATGTGGTGATGACCATCACGCTGTCCAAGTCGCTGGGTAGCCAGGGGGGCGCGGTGCTGGCGGCCGAACCGGTGATAGCGCACCTGGTCGACACCGCGCGGAGCTTCATCTTCGACACCGGGCTGGCCCCCGCGGCCGTCGGAGCGGCCCGCGCCGCGCTCGGTGTGCTTCGCGCGGAACCCGAACGCGCCCAGCACGTGCTGACGGTGGCGACGCAGCTCGCTGCGGCCGCCGGGGTTCCCGTGCCGCCTTCGGCCGTGGTGTCGGTGATTCTCGGCGCTCCCGACGTCGCCATGGCTGCAGCGCAACGCTGCCGTGACCTGGGCGTGCACGTCGGCTGCTTCAGGCCGCCATCTGTGCCCGAGGGCACGAGCAGGCTGCGCCTCACTGCCCGGTCCAACCTGAGCGGGGAAGAGACCGCATTGGTGTCCGCTGTACTGCGGCAGGTGCTGCAGCGGTGACCATCATGATGGTCACCGGAACGGGCACCGAAGTCGGCAAGACCGTCACCACCGCTGCGGTGGCCAGTGCTGCAATGCGTGCCGGGCGGTGTGTGGCAGTGGTGAAGCCTGCTCAGACCGGTCTGCGGCCCGGCGAGCCTGGCGACATCCACCAGGTGACGCTGCTCGCCCCCGGCGTGCACGCGACGGAGTGCTATCGCTACCCGCAGCCATTGGCGCCCACCACGGCAGCTCGGCGCAGCGGATTGCCGGCGCCGGACCTCGATGCTGTGGCAGTGGTGGTAGCTGCACTCGCCACGACCCACGACCTGGTCCTGATAGAGGGTGCCGGTGGCCTGCTCGTCAGCGTGGACTCCGTTGGTCGTACGCTCGCTGACCTGGCCCTGTTGCTGGATGACGTGCAGGTGCTCGTGGTTGCCGCAGCGGGACTCGGCACGCTCAACGCGACGGCGCTGACCGCCGAAGCGCTCGCCACACGGAACCTGGCCTGCGCGGGCGTCGTCGTGGGCAGCTGGCCTTCCTCGCCGGGCCTGGCGGAGCGATCCAATCTTGACGACCTGCCGGTGGCGGCGCGAGCGCCTCTGCTCGGACTGTTGCCCGCCGGCATTGGGGAGTTGGCACCGGCGGAGTTCACCGAGCTTGCGCAGCGGTGGTTGCACCCGACGCTGGGGGGTTACTGGCGCAGGTCCGAACTCGACTAGTCCGTCTCCTGGTCCATCAGGGGCGTCGGCTGCCGTCCGGGAGCAGTTGCCCAGGGCAGCTCTGCAGCACCGTCGTGATCGTGTCGTGCTCGGCCTGGGTCACCCACAGCGCGTATGCGGATTTCACCGCGACCTGTCGGGCCACGTAGGTACAGCGGAAGCTCTTGTTCGGCGGCAACCAGGATGCCGCGTCCGAGTCGGACTTCTGCGTGTTGAGGGGGCCGTCGACAGCGAGCAGGTTCAGGGGATCGTTGGCCAAGGCGGTCCTTCGCACCGTGTCCAGCTGTTGCGCTCCGGTCTGCCAGGCGTCCGAGAGCGCCACGACATGGTCGATCTGGATCGCACTGGAGGTAGTTTCCCCGCGGGTGAAGGGGATCTGCCTTCCGGAGTACGGGTCGTTCAGTGTGCCTGTGAGTACCAGGCAGTTGCGGGTTCCCGGCTTGTACGTGGTGGACGTGAGATCGCGGGTCAGGATGTCGTTGCGGGTGTCGCAGCCGTTGCGGTCCACATCCGCCCAGGCCTGCCCGAACTGGTCCCGGCTGTACCCCGTCTTTGGTGCGCGCCCCTTCACGGGCAGCGAGGCAAGTGCGGTGAGTGCGGTGCCCTGAACCGTCGAGGGTTGGACAGCGGGCGATGCGGGGCCCGGGCCTGCTGCGGTGGGCGGCTCGCTTGGCCCACAGGCGCCGAGCAGTGTCGCGCTCGCCACGAGCAGCACGCCTGCGGCGGCAATCCTGTGCGCTGACCGCCGATCCCGACGAGCGGGGGTGGATACCAGCACGGCCATGACTGCACATGATGCCCCTCGGCATGGTCGTCTCTGTTCCGACAGTCCGGATGCAAGGGCTGTCTCAGCGCTGAGGCACACTGGGGGGCGTCAGATGTGCCATGCGGCCGAGCCCTGAGGGTGTGCCGCCGAGAGGAGTTCCCAGCGTGACCGCACTAGCTGAGCACAGCGAGATCCTGTCCGCGAACATCCTCGTCACTGCTCGCGAGCAGGTGCTCGAGCGCGGTGAGGCCTTCAACCAGGAGCAGGTGCTCGCCGTACTTCAGCTGCCCGACGAGCAGCTGGACGAGTTGCTCGCCCTGGCGCACGAGGTGCGGATGCGTTGGTGTGGCCCCGAGGTCGAGGTCGAGGGCATCATCAGTCTCAAGACCGGCGGATGCCCTGAGGACTGCCACTTCTGTGCGCAGTCGGGACTGTTCACCTCACCGGTGCGTTCGGCCTGGCTGGACATTCCCAACCTGGTCGAGGCCGCCAAGCAGACAGCAAAGACGGGTGCGACCGAGTTCTGCATCGTTGCTGCGGTGCGCGGCCCCGACGCCCGGCTGATGGCGCAGGTTTCTGCCGGAATCGAAGCTATCCGCGCCGAGGTCGACATCCAGATCGCCTGCTCCCTCGGGATGCTGACGCAGGAACAGGTCGACCAGCTTGCCGCGATGGGCGTGCACCGCTACAACCACAACCTGGAGACCGCGCGCTCGCATTTTCCGAACGTCGTCACAACCCACTCGTGGGAGGAGCGATCCGAGACTCTGCGCATGGTGCGTGAGGCCGGGATGGAGGTCTGCTGCGGCGGCATCCTCGGGATGGGCGAGAGCTTGGAGCAGCGTGCGGAGTTCGCCGCCGACCTCGCTGCGCTGGAGCCGGACGAGGTTCCATTGAACTTCCTCAACCCACGCCCCGGAACGCCTTTCGGTGACCTCGAGGTGCTGTCCGGGACGGAGGCCCTGCGCTCGATCGCGGCTTTCCGTCTGGCGCTGCCACGTACCGTGCTTCGTTTCGCCGGCGGCCGAGAGATCACCCTCGGCGATCTCGGCGCGCGCAAGGGCATGCTCGGTGGCATCAACGCCATCATCGTCGGCAACTACCTCACCACTCTGGGTCGGCCCGCGGAGAGCGACCTCGACCTCCTCGGTGAGTTGCAGATGCCGATCAAGGCCCTCAACGACACCCTGTGAGCACGAAGGCCGCGGTGGTGGGACCAGACGCAAGGACCTTCTGCACCGCGTGCGGGGAGCCCAACGGCCCGCATGAGCGGTGTGAGCTTTCACTCGAGCTGGAGCCACCGCGCTTCTGCGGTGAGTGCGGTCGGCGCATGGTGGTCCAGGTTCGCCCGCACGGGTGGTGGGCGCGCTGCTCGAGGCACGGAGTGACCGACTCGGTGGACACGGGGAGGCGCTGATGCGTACTCGTCGCGACGCGACCTTGGCCGTTGCCATCGCGGCGGCACTCCTGCTGCTGGGAGTGGCACTGGGCTCCGCCTGGTACCGACTTGCTCCTGCCGAGCTGTCGGTCGTGCTGAGTGACGGAACGACCGCGCCGCTGCCGACCGAGAGCAGCCACCTGTTTGACGGGGTGGCGCTGTTCACGCTGATGGGCCTCGGTGCCGGGCTGGTCAGCGGTGCGGCGTTGTGGCAGTGGCGGTCCCAACGTGGCCCGATTCTGCTGATTGCCGGGGCTGCGGCTTCGTTGCTCAGCGCTTGGGTGGCGTACCGGTGTGGCCTGCTGTTGGCGGGC
>JADGOX010000050.1 GCA_017882745.1 Mycobacteriaceae bacterium
CCACTCGCGGGACTTGGAGATGTCCCAGTTCTGGCAGAACCCGCAGTTCAGGTTGCAGCCGGCGGTGCCGAACGACAGCACCGCGGTACCCGGGTGGAAGTGCGAGAGGGGCTTCTTCTCCACTGGGTCGATGGCGAAGCCGGAGCTCCGGCCGTACGTGGTCAGCACCATCCGGTCACCGTCACGGGCACGCACGAAGCAGAACCCACGTTGTCCCGGGTGCAGCCGGCAGTGTCGTGGGCACAGGTCGCACCGCAGCCGCCCGTCGTCCAGCGCAGACCACCACCGGGCGGTCGGGGCGTCGGGCCAGGTCGCCGCGCCCGGGGACGCCGCATCGCTGCCCCGGGACGCCGCTAGGTTATCGCCCTGCATGCCGCTCACCCCTCTCTGGACGCTTCGAGCACCTCGTGCCAGGCGCGGACCGTGTAGGTCTGCAGCGTCGTACCCTCGTGCCAGACGCCTGGCGCGAGGCCCGCCTTGAGCCACAGGCGCCCGAGAAACTGCGCTGGGTCCGGCAGGTTCTGCCACATCTGGGGCAGGAATGTCGCCCGGCGGCAGGCGCCTGTCTCCAGGATCACACCGTCGACGCCCGGGCGCAGTGCGGCATACCCCTCGCGCAGGCTGGACACCCGCAGCGGTCGGGGCGCGGAGAGAACGGAGACCTCGATCGCGACGGCGGGAAGCTCGTCCGGCGTCATCGGTGCGAACCTCGGGTCCCACGTCGCAGCGGCGACCGCATTGACCCGCACGTCTTCCAGGAGTGGGCGCTGGGCGGCGAGCGACCCGATGCAGCCGCGGAGCTGGCCGTTCTTCGTCAGGGTGACGAAGCTCGCACCCGGCCCGAGCGCCCAGGCTGGGGGTGTCCCGGTGTGGGTGGTCGTCGCGCCGAGCGTCTGCGCGATGGCCGAGCGGGCGGCGGACAGCAGCACGTCGCCTGCGTCATCGGGCACGACCGTGGCGGTCGGGTCTTGCGGTGTCGCGACAGCCGGGTCCTCGACGGCGGGCGAGGAGCCCACAGACTCGGCACGCTCCGAAACCCGTGCCTCATGCATCGTCGTTCCCGTCGAACGCGAAGGCGCAGTACCCGACGACCCGCGACCGGTCCCCGGCGGTGTCCCCGGAGCTACACGCGCCCAACAGCACGGGGCGCAGGCCGTGCCGGCGCGCGGCGACGAGCAGCCCGTTGACCGCAGTGGCGCCGCACGCCTGTGTGTGGTCCAGCGGCCCGTCGAGCGCGCTGATCTGCGCGATCGTCCCCGCGTCGACGCGCCGCGCCTGCTCGTAGGGGAGGTAGTGCGACAGGTCCGAGCTGATCACGACGAGCGTTTCCGGCCCGCCCCACAGCTCGTCGAGCACGTCGGCAACCTCTTCGCCTGTCACGTCCCCGGCGAGCAGAGGGATAATCTCGACGCCGCCGAGCGCGCGCTGCAGGAACGGCAGTTGGACCTCGACGGCGTGTTCCCACCGGTGGGTTTCGGCGAAGACGCACGCCGCCGGGACGCCGACCAGGCGCTCCTCGGCCCACGCCTCCGCGACGGGCAGCACGCCCAGCGGTGTGCGGAACCCGTCGACCCCGGACAGCGCCACGCCGCGCACCGGCACGTGGTGCGTCGGTCCGATCACCACGACCCGCCGGATTGAGTCCCTTCCCCGCGCCACTCGCGCGTAGGCCATGGCCGCGGTGGAGCCTGAGTAGACGTACCCGGCGTGGGGGACGATCACGGCCCGCGGCACCGGCGCCTCCTCGGGCGGCGATGGCGCGTCGGCAAGCAACTGGTCCACGGTGACACGCAGCACCTCGGGATCGCCTGGGTAGAACGAACCATCAACGGCGGCTTCGCGAACGCGAGACGAGCGCACGGTGCATCACCTCACTATCCAGGCTAGCTGCGTAGCAGAATCCAGGCTAGCTGCGCGCAACCCGAGTCAGCAGGTCCGCCGACTCTCGTGCGGTCAGATAGATCAGCAGTCCTTCCGCCAGCCACACCGTCGGCTCGCTGCTGCTCAACCCGGCCTTGGACAGCGAATCGGTCCAGTCCTTGCGCAGGTCGATCGGGACAACCGTGCGCTCACAGCGCGGTGCGGCCCTGCGCTCGGTGAGGACTTTCCCCTTGAAGCCCATCACCTCAGGAAGGTCCAGCTCGTACACACGCACGCCACGGGGTCAGCGAAGCCGGTAGGCGCGGGTATCCAGGCCGGCGGCAAGAAGCATCACCTGACGGATCCCGCGGGCTGTGGCATCAAGAAGGTGGTCGTCGAAGAACCGGGTCCGGATCACTGCATGGTGCCGAACGGCCAGCGGAGCACGTAACCGCTCCTCACATCCCCTGAGCTCGGTCCCGTTGCCCGATCCCTGGGAACGGACACCAAGGCGGCTCCGTTGCGTCCGGTCATCGATCCCCCTGTGACGACGTTTCCAACGGTTACTGTTCGAGCAAGACGCAGGGCTGGCGGCGTCGTGGAAAAAAGTGATATCTATTAAGTATCACTTTTTTAGGTGAGGAAACGCACCATGAACACCGCACTCGAAGGCAAGCCACCAGTCCACTGCCTACCTAACCTTTGTGGTCCGGGCAGCTAGGGGTTTGGCGATGGGGCTCGAGATTCACGACATTGCCCACTCTTTCGGCGACAGAACCGCTTTGGACAGAGTGAGCTTCGACATCGCACCGGGGGTGATCACCGGGCTGCTCGGGCCGAACGGTGCGGGCAAGACCACGCTGCTGCGAATCATGCTCGGGGTGCTGAGCCCTGACCGCGGCCAGGTTCGATACAGCGACCGCCCAGTAGGTGAGGAGGACCGCCGGCAATGGGGCTACATGCCCCAGGAGCGCGGCCTGTATCCGGGGATGCCCGCTGGCGACCAGGTCACCTATTTCGGACGACTGCACGGGCTGTCCGGTCGTGACGCGACAAGCAATGCTCACGCGCTGCTCGCGGAGCTGGGCCTGGAAGACCGATGGAATGATCGCACCGACAAGCTCTCGGGCGGCATGCAGCAGCGTCTCCAACTGGCCGCGTCCCTTGTGCACGACCCCTCGGTCATGGTCCTGGACGAGCCGTTCGCAGGCCTGGACCCACTAGCAGTGGAGAGCCTGTCCGAGACCCTGCGGTTGCGGGCCCGCGGTGGCCGGACCGTCCTGTTTTCCAGCCACCAGCTCGACCTCGTCCAGGATCTCTGCCAGGACATCGCCATGGTCGACCACGGCCGCACGGTGCTTCTGGGCAGCGTGTCCACTCTCCGCGCATCGTCCGACCGGCGGCAGCTCAGACTGCACGTGATGGCCCCGAACCGCGACTGGCTGCACGCCTACCCCGACGTCACCGTGGTCACTGACGAAGCAGACGACCTACGGCTAGCCCTCCCGCCGGGCATCGACCCGCTCGACGTGCTCGACGCCGCGAGAGCGGCTGGAAAGGTGGTCGACTTCGGGCTCGACCTGCCCACCTTGTCTCAGCTGTTCCTGAGTGCTGCCGACCGGACTCTCGACCCGGCCGGGGTGCGCTGATGCGCACCTGGTGGCG
>JADGOX010000292.1 GCA_017882745.1 Mycobacteriaceae bacterium
GCGAAGACGGCACCATCAGCAACACGGTCACAGGTGGCGTCGAGCACCGCCCCGAAGGGGGTCCCGCCGCCGCGCAGTCTCGCCATGGAGCCGTCAAGCATGTCGAACATCACGAAGAACCAGATCAGCAGGGTGCCGACCAAGAGGTGCCCGGTGGGGAACAACGTGACCGCAGCAGCGACGCTGGCCACCGTGCCGATGACGGTGACCGCGTCGGGAGAGAGTCCGATACGGAGCAAGGAACGCGCAATCGCCGTCGTACCCTTCGACAGTCCCGCCCTGGCGAACGTGCTGAACGAGCTCACGAACGCCACGCCGCAGCGAGCAGAGCACGGGTCTCACCGAGCAGCTGGGGCAGCACCTTGGTCCTGCCGAGCACGGTGATGAAGTTGGCGTCGCCGCCCCAGCGGGGCACCACGTGCTGATGCAGGTGGGCGGCCAAGGAACCGCCCGCCACTGCCCCGAGGTTGAGCCCGACATTGAATCCATGCGGACGCGCCACCGCCCGGATCGCCCGGATCGCATCGCGGGTGAACGACATCAGCTCGGCGGACTCCTCGTCGGTCAGGTCTTCCAGCTCAGCGAAGTGCCGGTAGGGCAACACCATGAGGTGGCCCGGGTTGTACGGGTAGAGGTTGAGCACGGCGTACACGTGCTTGCCCCTGGCCAGCACAAGTCCCTCGCTGTCCTCCATGGCCGGGATGGCGCACAACGGGCAGCCCGGCTCACCCGGGTGCGGCACGGCAGGCCGTGCCTGTCCGATCGGCTCGGCAATGTAGGACATTCGGTGCGGGGTCCACAAGCGCTCGAGCCGGTCGTCGTCGCCGGTGCCCTGCTGGTGCAATTCGTTCACTCGGTCTGCACCAGCTCTGCCGTTGGCGAGGCGTTCTCGCGACGGTTGACCCAGTCGGCGATCAGGTCGACGGCCTGGGCGACCGGCACACCGTTGACCTGAGTGCCGTCGCGGAAGCGGAAGCTGACCGCGCCCGCTTCGACGTCGCGCTCCCCCGCCAACAGCATGAACGGCACCTTCTGCGTGGTGTGCGTACGAATCTTCTTCTGCATCCGCTCGTCACTGACGTCCACATCGACGCGAATGCCCCGCTGACGGAGCTGCGCCGCAGCGTCCATCAGGTGATCGACAAACGCATCGGCCACAGGGATGCCGACGACCTGCACTGGTGCCAGCCACGCGGGAAACGCGCCTGCGTAGTGCTCGGTGAGGACGCCGAAGAAGCGCTCGATGGACCCGAACAGTGCGCGGTGGATCATCACCGGACGCTGGCGCGAGCCATCGTTGGCGGTGTACTCCAGCTCAAAGAGTTCAGGCAGGTTGAAGTCGAGTTGAATGGTGGACATCTGCCAGGTCCGCCCCAGGGCGTCGCGCACCTGAACCGAGATCTTCGGCCCGTAGAACGCCGCGCCGCCCGGGTCCGGAACCAGCTCCAGCCCTGAGCTCTCCGCCGCAGTACGCAGGGCGTCCGTCGCCACCTTCCAGTTCTCGTCGGTGCCGACATACTTGTCCTCGTTGCGGGTGGACAGCTCGAGCTCGAAATCGACCAGTCCGTAGTCGCGCAGCAAGCCCAGCACGAAGTCGAGCAGCGAGATCAACTCGGCCTGTACCTGCTCGGGTGCGCAGAAGATGTGCGCATCGTCCTGCGTCATCCCGCGCACCCGGGTGAGCCCGTGCACCACGCCGGACTTCTCGTAGCGGTAGACGGTGCCGAACTCGAACATCCGCAGCGGCAGCTCACGGTAGGACCGGCCGCGCGAGCGGAAGATCAGGTTGTGGAACGGGCAGTTCATCGGCTTGAGGTAGTAGTCCTGGCCGGGCTTGGTGACCACGCCGTGCTCGTCGTGCTCGGCGTCGAGGTGCATGGGCGGGTACATGCCGTCCCGATACCAGTCCAGGTGGCCCGAGGTCTCGAACAGGGTCCCCTTGGTGATGTGTGGGGAGTAGACGAACTCGTAGCCCTCCTGCTCGTGCCGGATGCGCGAGTAGTCCTCCATCGCCCGGCGGATGACGCCGCCCTTGGGGTGGAACACCGCGAGTCCGGAGCCGATCTCGTCGGGGAAGCTGAACAGGTCCAGCTCGCTGCCCAGCTTGCGGTGGTCGCGACCCTCGGCCTCAGCGAGAAGCTCAAGGTGGGCGTCGAGCGCTTCGGAGGACTCCCAGGCGGTGCCGTAAACGCGCTGCAGTGCCGCGTTGGACTGGTCCCCACGCCAGTAGGCGGCGGAGCTGCGGGTGAGCTTGAAGGCCGGGATGTGTTTGGTGGTCGGGATGTGCGGACCGCGACACAGATCGCTCCACAACCGGTCCCCCGAACGCGGGTCGAGGTTGTCGTAGATGGTGAGCTCACCGTGCCCGAGCTCCATCACCTCCGGATCGTCCACACCGGACTTGTCTCGGATCAGCTCGAGCTTGAAGGGCTCCGTCGCGAGTTCGTCCTCAGCCGCTTCGACAGAGTCGAAGACCCGACGGGAGAAGCGCTGTGCGCCCTTGATGATCTGGCGCATCTTCTTCTCGACCGCCGTGAGGTCCTCCGGGGTGAACGGACGCGGCATGTCGAAGTCGTAGTAGAAGCCGTCGGTGATGGGCGGTCCGATGCCGAGTTTGGCTTCGGGAAACAGCGACTGCACGGCCTGCGCCAGCACGTGCGCGCAGGAATGCCGGATGACCATGCGCCCGTCAGCAGTGTCAGCAGCGACGGCATCCACCTCGACGTCAGCCTCGGGTGCCCAGGAAAGGTCACGCAGGGTGCCGTCGGCCTCCCGCACGACGACGACCGCGTCGATGCCCTTACCTGGCAGCCCCGCCTCACGCACCGCAGTGCCCGCCGTGGTTCCCGCCGCGACAGCGAGTCTGTGCGTGCTGGGGGCGACTGGGTGTGCCACGGGGCTGGGCTCCTTATTGGAAACGACGGTGATGCCCCCAGATGCTATCGGTGAGCGCTGCTGTCCCTCGACCCACTCAGACGCTCGGGCCGTTCAGACGACGCGGTCGCCGTACATTTCCCCCAGCGGGTCGGCGATGAGCTCCAGCCGTGCGCCGTCGGGGTCGCAGAAGTAGATCGACACCGTGCTCTCCACCACGTACTCCACCCCCGCGGCGTCCATTCGGCCCCTGATCTGCTGCCACCGGTCCGGGTGTACCGAAACTGCACAGTGGTGCAGGCCGCCGAGAACCTCGGCGTAGGGACCGAGGTCCAGGCCCGGGAGGTCGAAGAAGGCGATGGCGTTGCCGTTGCCCACGTCGAAGAAGAAGTGCGTGGAACCGGCGTAGTCACGGTTGCTGAACATTTCGGTGAGCGGGAAGCCCAGCAGGTCCTGGTAGAACTCGACAGTACGGCGGACATCACCGGAGATGAGCGCCGTGTGGTGAATTCCCCGCCCCGTGGTGGCCGGTCGCTGCTCAGGCGGGTGCATGTGCTCAGCCTTGATCGCCGCCCGCTCCGACTCGAGTGCGGTGACGTCGGAAGGTTCCAGTGCCACTGTTGCTCCCTTGCTGCGTTGCAAAGGGTCAGCATACGTAGGGGTGGTCCCGGCTGGGTTCGAACCAGCGACCTTCCCGGTGTGAACGGGACGCTCTTCCACTGAGCCACGGGACCATGCAAGCCCCGAGAATCCGGGCCGTGCTGGCGGTTGCGAACACTAACACGCTAGCCTCGAGTACCTGGTCACGCCTAGGCGTGACCAGTCGCCACGATCGTCGTCGGCGAGCGAGGAGCGGCCCCGGTGGGTTCCACGGAGACCGCAAAAAATGGTGAAGCTCGCGGGCGCCGGGGTTCCGGCAGCCGACACGCTCAGCGTGCCGTGTCCCCCACCACTGGCAGCCACTCCGCCGAGCGGGACCGGCTTCGCGCCCGTTGCGCTAGGGACACCCCGCACGACGTGGTGGGCGTTGCTCGCGACACTGGGCAGGTTCATCGGCATGACCATCGCGTCTTTCGGACCAGCGAGCAGCAAAGCCATGGGCACGGTCGAGTCACTACCGGTGAGCACGACCTTGCGCACCGCGAGATCAGTCACCGACGACGTGGCCCGATGAGGGAAGGCGTTGGATCCGACCCAGGCAACCGCCACTCCGAAGCCGAGGACCACAACCGCCGCAGCCACGGCCCGCATCTTGCGCGACCTGGTGAACCGCCGAGTCTCCCGCTGCCCCCGAGCGGGCTTACGCCCGAGCGAAGTCGGCACATCCTGCCCAACGTAGGTCTCGCTCTCAGCCACTGGCAAGTTCCTCACGTCGGGTGTTCACGCTCGGTTCCCCCACCGGTTCATCGGCGACACACACAGTGGGTCAGCCGCGCAGGATTCTGTGACCAACAGTGCGGGGACACCCTTTCGATCGGGTACGGCCTCACGCCCCGCCGAACGCTCTCGAGCGGAAGGCCAGCGGTCGGCAACCGCCGACCGCTGGCCCCAGGTCAACGAGCTCGACACCGCCCTCGTTGAGCTGCGGACGACCGAAGGAAGCTGACCCGGTTTGGCACCGAGGCGGACCCTCCGATAGTGTTCGCTCCCGCACCGCTTGACGGGTTCTTGGACTAGCGGTGAAGTTTAGTGCGGATGTAGCGCAGCTGGTAGCGCACAACCTTGCCAAGGTTGGGGTCGCGGGTTCGAATCCCGTCATCCGCTCGAGAGGCTTAATCTCGTACTCTCCCGGCGGAGTGGCCGAGTGGCTTAGGCAAGGGCCTGCAAAGCCCTGTACACGGGTTCGATTCCCGTCTCCGCCTCGAAGACGAACAGAACGCGGGCGATTAGCTCAGTGGGAGAGCGCTTCCCTGACACGGAAGAGGTCACTGGTTCAATCCCAGTATCGCCCACC
>JADGOX010000293.1 GCA_017882745.1 Mycobacteriaceae bacterium
AGCGCTGAGCTGAACTGACCTTCGGGCAGCCACCTCGGGATGAAAGACTGCACCCCATGACAACGCAGCACCAAGGTCCCCGGGGCTTCTTCGTCCACGCCGCGGAGGCGGGGGTGGCCAACGACGGCCGTGCGGACATCGCGGTGGCGGTGTCGCGCACCGAAACGGTGTGCAGCGCGGTGTACACGCAGTCACGCTTCGCGGGCGCCAGCGTCCTGCTGAGCCGTGAGGTCGGTTCCGATGCGCGCGGTGCAGTGGTGGTCTCCCGCAACGCCAACGTGGCGACGGGACTGCAGGGCGCGGCGAACGCTGCCGAGGTCCGCGAACTGGTGGCCAAGGCTGTGCAGGCTGACGCCAAGCAGCTGCTCGTCGCCTCCACCGGGGTCATCGGGCGCACGTACCCGATGGACACGATGCGCAGCGCCATCACCGGGTGGTCCGTTCCGCCCGCTCCCTCGGGCTGGGAGGACTTCGCCAAGGCCATCATGACGACGGACACGGTGCCCAAGATCGTCAGTGCGCGGGTCGGTGAGGCCACGGTGCTGGGCGTGGCCAAGGGCGTCGGGATGATCGAGCCGAACATGGCGACGATGTTGAGCTTCTTCTTCACCGACGCCGAGATCTCCGCCCCCGCGCTCGACGAGCTGTTCCGCTCGGTGGTGGCCACCACGTTCAACGCGCTGAGCATCGACACCGACACCTCCACCAGTGACACCGCCGCCATCTTCGCCAACGGGGTGGCCGGACCGGTGGACATCGGCGAGTTCCGGAAGGTGCTGCACGCCCTGGCGCTGGAGCTGGTGCAGATGATTGCCCGCGACGGGGAGGGCTCGTCCAAGCTGCTGGAGGTGCGGGTCGAGGGTGCCCGGGACGCGGCGCAGGCGAAGCGGGTCGCCAAGTCCGTCGTCAACTCGCCCCTGGTCAAGACCATGGTGCACGGGGCCGACCCCAACTGGGGTCGTGTCGTGATGGCCGTCGGCAAGTGCGAGGACGAGTGGGACATCCTTGCGGGGAACGTCACCGTGGCGTTGTGCGGGCGCCATGTCTACCCGAACCCGGTGACGGAGGAAGAGCTGGAACGGCTGAGCCAGGTGATGCGCGGGGACACCACCACCATCACCGTGAACCTGGGCATCGCCGAGGGCAGCTTCACCGTCTACGGCTGCGACCTGTCCGAGGGCTACGTGGCGATCAACTCGAGCTACACGAGTTGATCAGCGCCTGCACGCCGGGACCGTAGATCGCCACGACCTCGTCGATGGGCATGAGTTCATCCTCGGGGCGGCGAAACAGCTCCGTCACGATGCTGAGACCCAACAGCTGCGCGCCGATCAGCACGGCACGTGCCTTGGCATCGGACCCGCTCAGTCGGGAACCCAGCTCGTGGGCGAAGTCTCTCACTATGACGTCGCGCAGCCGGGACAAGCCGAGCTCGTTGGACTGCGAGTGCAGCAGGGCCAGCAGCCCGGAACCACTGTGGGAGGACCGCAGCTTGACCAGCGCACGACGGACCAGCTCTGCACCCAGGTCTTCCAGCGGCACGTCCGCGACGTCGCCGATACTGAGCCGTGGTCCGAGCACCTCGAGGAACAGCTCTTCTTTGCTCCCGAAGTAGCGGATCACCAGCGCGGGGTTGACGCCCACCTCACCGGCGACCTGCCGCAGTGTCGTCGCCTCGTAACCGTGCTCGGCGAAGAGTGCACGGGCAGCAGCCAACAGCTCCGCGCGCGTCGCCGCGGCGTCTCGGCGGCGGATGGGTGAGCGTCCCAGGATCACGACGGGAGGTCCGCCAGGGCACGCGAGCTGTCGGCGACGACCACAGACGCGCGGTGCTTCGGCAGTCCGATGAGGACGACCGCGCACGCCGTCGCGCAGCACACGGCGGCAATGGCGAATGCTGCAGTGAAGCCTGACTCGGCCGGGATGTTCGGCACCCCCGGCGGCAGGTTCGGCACGTGCCGTGCCAGCAGGATCGTGGCGATGGCCGCTCCGGCGATGGAACTACCCGCCGCGCGGGCGATGGAGTTGATGCCGTTCGCGATGCCCGTCTGGCTGATCGGGACTGCTGCCACGAGAAGGGCAGGCATGGCGGCGAAGGCGAAGGACACCGCAATCGAGGCCAGGATTCCCGCCCCGATGACCTGCCACGGGTGGTCATGGAGAAAGGCGAAGCACACGAAGCTGATGGTGCCGATCACCGTTCCGATTGCCAGCACCACTCGCCCACCGAAGCGCCGGACGAGTCTGCCGCCGACGGGTGCGGCGATCACACCGAACAGTGCTCCCGGAAGCAGATACGCCACCGAGGCCTTGAGCACGGAGGCACCGAATCCGTAACCGGCGAGTGACGGCGGGATCTGCACCAGCCCCGAGGTGCCGAGGAACTGTCCGAACATGGCGAAGCCCAGCAGCAGCCCCGCGATGTTGGTGATCAGCACGGGCCGGTGCAGGAACATGTCCATGTCCACCAGCGGATCGTCGACCTGACGCTCCACGCGCACCCACAGGGCGGCCATGAGTACGGAGCCCACCAGGCAGCCGATGGTGGCGGGCGAGCTCCACCCCCAGGCGCTGCCCTGGGACAGCGGCATCAGCAGCAGCACCAGTGTCAGGCCGAGGGTGAGCGCGCCCGCTACGTCGGTGCGGCCGGGTGAGGTCTTGTGGGGATCGGGAACGAGGACGAACACACCGACGAGCGCGGCGGCCGACAGGATGAACGCCAACCAGAAGACGTTGTGGTAATCGTCGCCGCCGGTCGTGAGCAGGCCGGTGGCGACCAGGCCGATGCCGCCGCCGACGGAGAGTGTCGCGCTGACGATCGCCATGCTGGACGGCAGCTTGTCCGTGGCAATTTCGTCGCGCAGCACGCTGATGGCCAACGGGAAGATGCCCGCTGCGGCGCCCTGCAGCACCCGGCCGGCGATGAGCAGCGCCAGCGAGGACGTCGTGGCTGCCAGCAGGGAACCGCCGAGCATCAGGATGAGGCAGGCGAGGAGCACCTTGCGCTTGCCATGCTGGTCGCCGTACCGGCCAAGCAGCGGAGTCATCACTGCGGCGGCGAGCAGGTTCGCGGTGACCACCCAGCTGATGCCGCCGGCCGAGACGCCGAGCTTGTGCTGCATCAGGCCCAGGATCGGGACCACCAGCGTCTGCATCATGGCGACCGTCATCCCGGCGAAGCTCAGCCCCAGCAGGATGGTCCAGTCCGGCCGACCGCCGAAGGTGTGCTGCTTCTTGCTCACTGG
>JADGOX010000294.1 GCA_017882745.1 Mycobacteriaceae bacterium
CACGCCCGGCTCAGTTCGACGCCAACGCCCAAGGGTCGTCTGAGGCGGCACCTGAGTTCGATCGCAGGCCGCTGCCGGCATACTCCGGTCCGGGGATATCTTGTGACTGCGATCCGGAGGGCGATGGCCTGGACCGCATTCTCAATGCGTTCGCTGACACGAATGAGGGTGTTGACGTCGCGCGCCCAGACTTGGCCACCTCGGGAAAGTACCGGGAAGCTCCGGGCAGAGAGCCCGGCACCCACAGGACCGATTGTGTCATCGCCCGGACCGCGCCGCGTGTGTTGGTTTCAACCACGCCAGACTGAGGGAACCGGGCCACACACGGGCCACAAGACCAGGCCGGTAGGGCTCGCCTGGGGCTAGCTGAGGCCTCCAATCCTGTCGCAGGACCGTGGAACACGATGGCGTAAGAACTCTTCCCAAGCTGACAGTGCGGGTTCGATTCCAGTCACTCGCTCCGCATGCGAACAGTGTTGTAACCGTTGCGAATTCACGGAATCAAGGTCTCAGCGAAACCTGGTCTTGGGGCTGGGCCACTCCAGGGCGCCTCGGGCCACGCGGGTCACCAAACTCTCACCTATGCACCGGTCCTGCTGCCTCAGATGCGGGTGGGGTTCGGGACGATGTGGGCGGTCAGTGCGCGGATGCGCGCCTGGTTGGTGCGGTTCGGGGTAGCCCTGTCGATGACCATGGAGATCTACGCGAACGCCAACTCGACGGCGACCAGCGAAGCGCTGCGCAGGCTGGGGGGAGTCCCTGCGATGAGCACACTTGCGGTACTTCGTTGCGGTACGGGCCAAAGCAGAGGCCCTACCCGGCGAACCGGATAGGGCCTCTGCACTGCACTGACACTGGTCGGGGTGACAGGATTTGAACCTGCGCCCTCTTCGTCCCGAACGAAGCGCGCTACCAAGCTGCGCCACACCCCGGTGCAGCCACGTCAGTCTAACGGATGCCTGGGGCGCTCCGGACCCAGTGTCGGAGATCAGCCTGCTGCCGCCTCCGGCCAGCGCGTCTTGAGTTCGGCGGGCGTGCAACCGTAGATGGCGCCGCTCCAGATTTGCAGCAGGGTCTCGACGGCCTCTTGCTGCTTGACCTGGGGTTTACCGCCGAACCAGCGGACGAGCGTCGCCTCGGTGAGCAGCGTGAGCGCCTCGGCCAGCCGGCGCGCATCACAGGCTGGTGCCCGGCCTGCGGCGATCTCGTCGGCGATGCGGCTAGCCGTGGCTGAGGAGAACCGTTCCTCCACCTCGAGGCGACCCGTCTTGATGACGTCTTCGTGGTACGAGGCCTCGACGACGGCCTTGATCAACGTGCCGTGCTCGGCGTACAGCGCGACGAGACCCTCGAGTGCTCCCCGCGCGATGGCGTACGGACTGCCCTGCCCGGACAGCCAGCTGGCCCGGTCACTGCGTTCGGAGAGGGTGGCCGATACCTCAGCGCCGAGTTGTACGAGCAGGTCGAGGCGATCGGTGAAGTGCACGTAGAAGGAAGGACGTGAGAGCGTGGTGCAGGCCATCACCTTGTCGATGGTCAGCTCGTGCCACGGGTGCGTGCGGAGGAACTGCTCCCCGCCGGCCAGGATCTCCTTGCGGGCATCCGCAGGCGATCTACGTCGCCGCACCTTCGTGGGGGGCTGCTTCAGGGTCACCTGCGAAGTGTAGGTCGCGGTTTGTGAGCTGTGGTGTGGGCGACATGCTGCGCGCGGCGGGCACCAGTGTCAGCAGGGTCGCCTCGGGGCGGCACGCGAAGCGCACCGGCGCATACGGGGACGTCCCGAGGCCGGCCGAGACGTGCAGCCAGGTATGCGTGCCCCATCGGGACGGGCCCTTCACCCGGCTGGTGTCCAGCTCACAGTTGGTGACCAGCGCACCGTGGAACGGAACGCAGAGCTGCCCACCGTGTGTGTGGCCCGCCAGGACCAGGTCGTAGCCGTCGGCCGCAAACGCGTCCAGCACCCAGGGCTCGGGGGAGTGGGTGAGCCCCAGGCGCAGCTCGACGTCGGCGGGGGCGCGTCCGGAGATGGTGTCGTAGCGGTCACGCTTGAGGTGAGGATCGTCCACGCCTGCAGCGGAGATACGCACTCCGCCGATCTCGAGGCTGCGGCGCACGTGGGTCATGTCCTGCCAGCCCCGCTCGGTGAACGCGGCGCGAAGATCACGCCACGGCAGGGCGGCACCGTGCACCCGCTTGTGTCCCGGGCGGAAGTACTTCAACGGGTTCTTCCCCTTGGGGGCGAAGTAGTCGTTGCTGCCGAACACGAACAGGCCTGGCCGGTCGAGCAGCGGGCCGAGGGACTGTACTACGGCGGGAACCGAGGTGAGGTGCGCCAGGTTGTCGCCGGTGTTGACCACCAGGTCCGGTTCCAGCTTGTCGAGTGCCCGCACCCAGGCCTGTTTGCGCCGTTGGTTCGGCATCATGTGCAGGTCGGAGATGTGCAGCATCCGGAGCACCGGCGAGCCGGGATCTAGCACGGGCAGTGTGGCCTCACGAAGGACGAAGGCGTTGCGTTCGATACCTGCCGCGTAGCCGACGCCTACCGCGGCGGCAGCGCCGAAGGCGGTAAGGGCGAGCAGGGGGGACCGTGAGCGGGAGTACACCCCACCAGCCTACGACGGTGCGTCCCCTGTCTGCGCCGCCCGCGTAGCGTCACTGCGCATGGCAGAGCTGAAGGCACAGATGAAGTCCGACCTCACCACCGCGATGAAGGCGAAGAACAAGCTCGTGGTGTCCACGCTGCGGATGGTGCTCTCCGCGGTGCAGTACGAGGAAGTAGCAGGCAAGAGCGCGAGGGAGCTCTCCGACGAGGAGGTGTTGCGGGTGCTGACCAAGGAGACCAAGAAGCGTGCCGAGTCGGCTGAGGCATTCGCCGGCGCGGGACGTGAGGAACTGGCGGCCAAGGAGCGCGCAGAGGCCGAGGTGATCAGCGCCTACCTGCCCGCCCAGCTCACCGACGCCGAGGTCACCGAGCTGGCCGCGCGAGCGGTCGCCGCGGTAGTGGAGAGCACCGGCGAGCAGCCGGGGCAGCGTCAGATGGGCCTCGTGATGAAGGAGGCCACAGCACTGGCCGCCGGGCGAGCGGACGGCACCAGGATCTCTACCGCCGTGCGCGCCCAGCTCCAGGGCTGAGAACTCCTACGGAGGCGGGATGCCGGGGACGATGACGCCCGGGGGAAGCACGATCGGCGGCACCCCGGGTACGGGGACCTGGATCGTCTGCTGAGCACCGGGCGCCGGGGCGGGCGGGGCTTGGCCGGTGCTCACATAGAGGGTGATGGTGGAGCCGGGGGCGGTGGGACCCGTGACGCTCTGGGCCACCACGGTTCCCCGGCTGCTGCCGTTGGCCTGGCTGGTCTGCGTGACCTTGAAGCCGAGTTCGCTGAGCTGCTTGGTGGCATCAGAGGCGGAGATTCCCCTGAGATCGGGCACGTTGCCCTTGCCGGAGCCGTTGACGTACTTCGGATCGGTCGGGGGCATCACTACCGGGCCGAAGCCACCGATGATCGGACTGATCGCCGCGAACCAGGTCTTGGCCGGCTCCGCCCCACCGGTGAGGTTGGGTGAGGAGCAGCTTCTCAGTGGAGTGGTGCAGATTCCACTGCGCTCGTTCGAGTCGTCGAACACCAGGTTGGCGCCGGCAAGGGTGTTGGTGAACCCGAGGAACGCCGAGGAGAACTCGTTTTCGGTGGTGCCCGTCTTGCTCGACATCGGCAGGTTCCAGTTGACGGTCCTTGCTGCCCCCAGGGCGGTGCCGGTTATCGGGTCCTGGTTCAGGGCGTTGGCCAGGGTGTTCGCAAGCCCTGGCGGAACCACCTGCTCGCAGGCCGGGGCGCTGATGTTCACCGGTTTGCCGGCGGCGTCGGTCACCGACTCGATGGGGGTCGGGGGGCACCACATGCCACCGGAGGACAGTGTGGCGGCCACGTTCGACAGCTCCACCGGATCGA
>JADGOX010000051.1 GCA_017882745.1 Mycobacteriaceae bacterium
GAGCGCAGTCGTGATGAGCGCAGTCGTGCGGCTGTGGTGCGGCGGGGGCGGGCGCGGTCGTATGGTGATGACCATGGCACTACCGACGGCGCTGGAGCCTCAGACCGACTCCAATGCCGTTGCTGATGAGGCACACGGCTCGGACCGGCCGTGGGTGACCGTGGTGTGGGACGACCCGGTGAACCTGATGCACTACGTGACGTACGTGTTCCAGAAGTTGTTCGGCTACAGCAAGGCCAAGGCCACTGAGCTCATGATGCAGGTGCATTCGGAGGGCAAGGCCGTGGTCTCTTCGGGGGACCGGGAGAAAATGGAGGGTGACGTGGGCAGACTGCACGCCGCCGGGCTGTGGGCGACGGTGCAGCGGGACGGTTGATCCGCCGCACCTGATCCACCGCACTTGTACAACCGCGCCACAGGCAGTCAAGCACCGGGACGGACATGCAGCACTGGACACGTAAGAACTCACGGGGCGGTGCCCGCCTGCGCACTGATCTGGAGCCGCAGGAAGCTGCGGTGCTGCGCGGAATGGTCAGTTCCGTCGCGGACATGCTGGCCGCGCGATCGGCGGAGGCGCCGAAGGACGAGCTCTCGGAGCTGACCGGCTTGCGCACCGGGCACAGCTCAGCACCCAAAGATGCGGGTCTGGCGCGCCTGCTCCCGGACTTCCATCGTCTCGACCAGGCCGGCGGCAGCGACGAAGGTGCGGGGCCCGATGCGGCGGCTGCGCTGCGCAGCTTGCACGAGCCCGACATCATCGACGCCAAGCGTGCGGCGGCGGGGGTGCTGCTCGACACGTGCCCGGTCGGTGGCGGGAAGGTGAGTCTCACTCTCGAGCAGGCCGATGCGTGGCTGGCCACCATCAACGATGTCCGGCTGTCGCTGGGGGTGATGCTGGACATCGGACCGCATACCCCTGAGGAACTGCCCGAGGAGGACCCGCGGGCCGGACACTTCGGCGTCTACCAGTGGCTGACCTTCGTTCAGGACTCCCTGGTGCAGGAACTGCTCGACTGAGCGTGCCGAACCGGGCCCGCGGCATTCGCCTAGGATGGGGGGGTGCTGGTGATTCGGAATGACCTCGTCGAGGCGATGATCGCGCACGCACGCGCTGACCACCCCGACGAAGCATGCGGCATTCTCGTCGGCCCGGAAGGGTCCGACCGCGCTGAGCGCCACGTTCCCATGGCCAACGCCGAGCGCTCGCCGACGTTCTACCGCTTCGATTCGATGGAGCAGCTGCGCGTGTGGCGGGAGATGGACTCCCGCGACGAGGCGCCGGTTGTGGTGTACCACTCACACACCGCGACGGAGGCCTACCCCAGCCGGACCGACATCAACCTGGCGGGCGAGCCCGACGCGCACTACGTCCTGGTGTCCACCCGCGCCCCGGAGACCATCGAGCTGCGCAGCTACCGAATCGTCGACGGGGTGGTCACCGAGGAACCCGTCGACGTGGTGGAGAGCTACCGGTTTGCGCACACGGGGCCTGACGACGTCCCTGACCGGGCCTGATGAGCGCCGGGAATTCCCGGCGCGCCCGCAGACGTTCGTCCTCACAGCACCCCCAGACACCTGATCAGGAGTTTTCCCATGGCAGTGACCGTTTCCGTCCCCACCATCTTGCGTACGCACACAGATGGCCAGAAGAACGTCCAGGCGAGCGGCGGCACTCTCGCCGAGATGATCGACGACCTCGACGCCAAGCACAACGGCATCAAGGACCGCCTGGTCAACGGCGGCAAGCTGCACCGTTTCGTCAACGTCTACGTCAACGACGAGGATGTCCGCTTTTCCGGCGGCATGGCCACCGAGCTGGGGGAGGGTGACGACGTCACCATCCTGCCCGCCGTCGCCGGCGGATCGGCGACATCGATCACAGTCGCCGGCGGCGCTGCGTAAGCATGGCCCGCTACGACAGCCTGCTCGACTCGCTGGGGGACACCCCGCTGATCGGCCTTCCCCGACTCTCGCCTCAGTGGGAGGGTGAGCACCCGGTGCGGCTCTGGGTGAAAATGGAGGACCGCAATCCCACCGGGTCGGTGAAAGACCGCCCGGCGATCGCCATGATCGAGCAGGCTGAGCGCGAAGGCGTACTCACGCCGGGGTGCACCATCCTCGAGCCCACCAGCGGAAACACCGGGATCTCGCTCGCCATGGTGGCCAAGATCAAGGGCTACAAGCTGGTGTGTGTCATGCCGGAGAACACCTCGATCGAGCGACGGCAGCTGCTCACCGTGTACGGCGCGGAGATCATCACCTCACCCGCTGCCGGTGGTTCCAACCAGGCAGTAGCCATGGCCAAGCAGATCGCCGCTGAGCATCCGGACTGGGTGATGCTGTACCAGTACGGCAACCCGGCGAACGCCCAGTCGCACTACGACACGACCGGGCCCGAGCTGTTGCAGGACCTGCCGAGCATCACGCACTTCGTGGCCGGTCTCGGCACCACAGGAACCTTGATGGGCGCTGGACGCTACCTGCGCGAGAAGGTGCCCGATATCGAGGTGATCGCCGCCGAACCGCGATACGGCGAGCTGGTGTACGGCCTGCGCAACATCGACGAGGGCTTCATCCCCGAGCTGTACGACCCGTCGGTGCTCACCACCCGGTTTTCGGTCGGCCCGAAGGATGCGCTGCGGCGTACCAGGGAGCTGATCGAGGTGGAGGGGATCTTCGCCGGGTTCTCCACCGGGGCGATCCTGCACGCGGCGCTGGCCGCCGGACGCAAAGCCCTCAAGGCAGGCCGCAGCGCCGACATTGCGTTCATCCTCTGCGACGCAGGGTGGAAGTACCTCTCCACCGGTGCCTATGCGGGCTCTCTCGACGAGGCTGAGGCGGCGCTGGAAGGTCATCTCTGGGCATGACTGGTTTCCCGCCGGCGACACCCCAGACCACTCGGCGCCCACCGTGGCAGACAGCCGGGATCGTCATCATCGCGTTTGTCGCGGCCCTGTGGGTCATCGAGATCGTCAACTCCGCGAGTGGGGGTGACCTGACCGACGACGGCATTCGCCCGCGGCAGCTCGGTGGCCTGTGGGGTGTGCTGTGGGCGCCGCTGCTGCACGCCAACTTCACCCACCTGGAGTCGAACACGATTCCCCTCCTCGTGCTGGGTTTTCTGGTGCTGCTGGGCGGCCTGGTCCGGTTCGGCGTCGTGACGGCAACGGTGTGGCTGGTCAGCGGAATCGGTGTGTGGATCGTCGGCGGCTCCAACACGGTGGTCGTCGGTGCGTCCGGGATTGCCTTCGGGTGGCTCGCCTACATCATCGTGCGTGGCGTGTTCACCCGAAGCTTCGTCCAGCTGGCACTCGGCGTCGTGATTCTGGTGATCTACGGCAGCCTGCTGTGGGGGGTGCTGCCGGGCCAGCCCGGTGTGTCCTGGCAGGGCCATCTCTTCGGTGCACTCGGTGGCGTCCTCGCCGCCCGGGCCGGTACGGAGGCGCACCGCATGCGGCCCAGTCAGCTCACCGCATCGTGACCGTGCCCAGCGTCAGTGCCGGCGCGGACCCGGACGCGCCGATCGGCATCTTCGACTCCGGTGTCGGCGGTCTGACCGTGGCCCGCGGGATCATCGACCAGTTGCCGAACGAGTCGATGATCTACGTCGGTGACACCGCAAACGGGCCCTACGGCCCACTCAGCATTGCGGAGGTCCGCGCACACGCCCTGGCTGTCGCCGACGACCTCGTCGAACGCGGCGTCAAGATGTTGGTCATCGCCTGCAACACCGCGTCGGCAGCCTGTCTGCGCGACGCTCGGGAGCGCTACCCGGTGCCCGTGGTCGAAGTGGTGCTCCCCGCAGTGCGGCGGGCGGTGACCACCACCCGCTCCGGTCGCATCGGGGTCATCGGAACCCGGGCGACGGTTGCCTCCCGCGCCTACGAGGACGCGTTCGCCGCTGCACGGGGTGTCACGGTCACCTCGGTGGCGTGCCCGCGGTTCGTCGACTTCGTCGAACGTGGCATCACCAGCGGACGTCAGGTGCTCGGCCTCGCCCAGGCCTACCTCGAACCTTTGCAGCGCGCTGACGTGGACACGCTCGTGCTCGGATGCACCCATTACCCGCTGTTGTCCGGGATCGTGCAGCTCGCCATGGGGCAGGACGTCAGCCTGGTGTCCAGCGCTGAGGAGACGGCCAAGGACGTGCTCCGGGTCCTCAGTTCGGCGGACCTGCTCCGTGAACCCGGTGTCGAACCTGCGTCCCGGGTTTTCCTCGCCACCGGCGATCCGGTGTCCTTCGCTCGACTGGGCCGACGCTTCCTCGGACCCGAGCTCACCACGGTGGGTGCGGCAGCCGAAGAGTGACCTCGGTCGCAGTTGTTTTCCACGCATGGCAACATGACCGCCATGCGGCTCACCGTCGTCGGGTGCTCAGGCAGTGTGTCGGGCCCAGACTCCCCAGCGTCGAGCTACCTCGTGACCGCCGAGGGGGCGCCACCGCTCGTGATGGATCTCGGCGGGGGAGCGCTCGGCGCCCTGCAGCGTTACGTCGACCCCTCGACGGTCACGGTGCTGCTCAGCCACCTGCATGCCGACCACTGTCTCGACGTCCCAGGTCTGCTCGTGTGGCGTCGATTCCACCCCGAGCAGGTCCTGGGACGCACTCCGATGTTCGGGCCCACGTTCACCGCCCAGCGGTTGGCCGCCGCGTCGGCCACTAGTCCCGCGGAGTACGAGGACATCTCCGACGTCATCGACCTCTCGCTGTGGCACACAGGAGAAGCAGTGGACTTCGGGTCACTGAACGTTCTGCCCCAGGAAGTGGACCACCCTTGCGAGGCATTCGGACTCCGCATCACCGATCCGTCAGGGGCGACGCTGGTCTACACCGGGGACACCGGCCCGTGTGCAGAGGTGGAGCAGCTGGCAGCGGGGGCAGACGTCCTGCTCTCCGAGGCATCCTGGACGGACAGGCCGGACCGCCCCGTCGGGGTGCACATGTCAGGAACCCAGGCCGGGCGCCTTGCGGCGAAGGCGGGTGTCGGTTTGCTGCTGCTCACGCACATCCCGCCGTGGACCTCACGAGAGGACGTACTCGCTGAGGCCCGCGCGGAGTTCAGTGGTCCGGTGCATGCCGTCAACTCCGGTGAGGAGTTCGACGTCGTGCGTGGTGAGCGGGTCGCGGCATCGGGGTCGCTCGGGAGCCTCTAGGCTCTCGGCGTGTCCAGACGAGCAGACGGCAGAGAAGACAACGAGCTCCGCGACGTGCGCATCACCCGCGGGTTCACCGACCACCCAGCAGGATCGGTGCTGGTCCAGTTCGGCGGCACCCGCGTGATGTGCACCGCCAGCGTCACCGAGGGCGTACCGGGCTGGCGAAGGGGCTCCGGGCTGGGGTGGGTGACCGCGGAGTACGCGATGCTGCCCGCCGCCACGCACACCCGCAGCGGCCGGGAGTCGGTCAGGGGCAAGGTCGGTGGACGTACCCAGGAGATCAGCCGATTGGTGGGCCGTTCGCTGCGCGCCTGCATCGACCTCGCCGCCATCGGCGAGAACACCATCGCCATCGATTGCGACGTCTTGCAGGCGGACGGCGGAACCCGCACCGCAGCAATTACGGGGGCCTACGTGGCCCTCTCCGACGCCATCACCTGGCTCCGGGCCAGGGGTGCGCTCGCCGACCCTCAGCCGCTGTCCTGCGCCATCTCGGCGATCAGCGTCGGTGTGGTGGACGGCCGCGTGCGCTTGGACCTGCCCTACGAAGAAGATTCGCGGGCCGAGGTGGACATGAACGTGGTGACCACCGACGCCGGGACCTTCGTGGAGATCCAGGGGACAGGTGAGGGCGCGACCTTCCCGCGCTCCACAATGGATGCGATGCTCGACATGGCCGTCGCCGGCTGCGCGCAGCTCGCGGCCATTCAGGCCGAGGCACTGGCCGCCCCCTACCCGGGTGTGTTGCCCGAACCCCTCGTGCCGGCCGGCAAGAAGCGTGGCTGAGCACTCCGTTCAGCTCCTGGTGGCCAGCCGCAACCCGAAGAAGCTGGCGGAGTTGCGGCGCATCCTGGACAACGCCCAGGTCGCCGGCATCACGCTGGTGGGGCTGAACGAGCTGGCATCGTTCGACGAAGCACCCGAGACGGCAGCCACCTTCGAGGACAACGCCCTGTCCAAGGCCCGCGACGGCTCCGCGGCCAGCGGACTCGCGTGCGTGGCCGACGACTCAGGGCTCGAGGTCGACGCGCTGAAAGGGATGCCGGGTGTGCTCTCGGCCCGTTGGTGCGGCACGCACGGTGACGATGCCGCCAACACCGCGTTGCTGCTTGCGCAGCTCAGTGACGTACCCGACGAACGCAGGGGAGCGGGGTTCGTCTCCGCGTCAGCACTGGTGGTCCCCGGAGGGTCGGAGGTCGTGGTGCGTGGGGAGTGGCGCGGACACATCGCCCGAACACCTGCCGGTGCGGGCGGCTTCGGCTACGACCCGGTGTTCATTCCCGAAGGGGAGCAGCGCAGCGCGGCGGAGCTGTCCTCGCAGGAGAAGGACGCCGCCTCGCACCGCGCCCGTGCGCTGACGAAGCTTCTGCCGGCCTTGCGCAGCCTGGTCTAGAGCACGTTCCCAGCCGGCACTGGCCGAGTCAGAGCCGCTCGCCCGCTCGAACCTTGATGGTCACCTTGTGCTCGGCGACGAAGGACATCAGCGGGATGGTGCCGGCGAGGAGCACCAGCACAGTCGACAGCGGGCGGAAACGGGCCTTGACGGCCAGGTCCAGGCTCAGGAGCAGGTACACCACGTAGATCCAGCCGTGGGCGACACCGATCACGGCGGTAGCCCCGTGATCACCACTGGTGTATTTGAGGATCACCGAGACCGTGAGGCCGATCAGCAGAACACCGGTGGTGTACGCGAGGATCCGGTAGCGGGTGAGCGCGGACGCGACCCGTGGAGTGAGCGTGAGAGTCTGCGCGGTCTCGGGACTGGCGGTGGTCATCGGCTGCTCCTGGGGGCATCGCGGGCGTCTTGTTCGGACAGCTCCGCGAGGTAGGTGTTGTATTCGGATGTTGGGCGTTCGTCGGCGGCGCGTGCGGCCGGACGCGTGGGGAGTAGGCCTGGGGGCAGTTCGGTTGGTGCCGCCAGGCGTGGGCGGGCTGAAGCCTCATCCTCGGGCTCACCCGACTCCAGCCGCACGAACTTGCGGTAGGCGTACACGCAGAACCCGGCGAACAGCGGCCACTGCAGTGCATAGCCCAGGTTCTGGCCGGTTCCGGCCGTTGACTGGAAGCGGCTCCACTGCCACCAGCCCAGGGCCAGGCAGGTGAGGGCCGCAACAATCACCAGCGCAATGAGCGCACCTCGGCGTTGCGGAGCTGGTGTGGCCACGACGACGACGGTACCCGGCCGGCGGACCAGCCCGGCCGTTGGCAGACGGACTGTGAGGCAACCCTTATGCTGGCGTGCACGCGGGAGTGGTGGAATTGGCAGACACGCCAGGTTTAGGTCCTGGTGCTCGAAAGGGTGTGGGGGTTCGAGTCCCCCCTTCCGCACTGCATGTCAACGCCTGAATGCTCAGAGCTTTAGATCGCGCATGAGCTTCGCAACGTGCCCGGTGGCCTTGACGTTGTACTGGGCGACACTGATCTTGCCCTCAGGGTCGACGACGAAGGTGGACCGGATCACCCCGTTCACAGTCTTGCCGTACAGCTTCTTCTCGCCGAATGCGCCCCAGGCCTGCATCACCGAACGGTCTGCGTCGGAGAGCAAGGGGAAGCCGAGGTTCTGGGCCGCCCGGAACTTGGCGAGCTTCGCCGGGGCGTCGGGGGAGATGCCCACCACGTCCAGCCCCGCACCGCTGAGCTGGCTGAGGTTTTCGGTGAAATCACAAGCCTGCTTCGTGCAACCGGGTGTGCTCGCTGCCGGGTAGAAGTACACGATCACCGAACGGCCGCGGTAGTCGGCAAGCGCGACGGGGTTGCCATCAGCGTCGGGGAGGGTGAAATCGGGGGCCGCATCGCCAGGCTCAAGCTTCGTCTTCTCGGTCACGGCATGGACGTTACCGGCTGACCACGAACCCTGTACTGGGTCTCGTGCGGTCTCCTGCTCTACGGTAGGTCCAGATCAGGCGCATCACGAGAGATGAGGACACGTGGCACGGGACACCGACAGCATCGAGCGTGAGATCGATCGCGCGAGGGACCAGCTCGCGAGCACCTTGGACGAGTTGAGCACGCGCACCAATCCGAAGCGGCTTGTCACCCGGGCGAAGCAGAGCCTGCGGGCCAAGTTCGACGAGCCAGCGGTCCGCTTGGCCGTGATCGGTGTCGGCGCCGTGGTTGCCGTGTTGGTGCTGCGTTCGTTCCGCCGCTGACCCCGATTGAGGAAATGAAGACCGAGGAGATCGAGCCGCGAACGATCACCGCGACCGACGTGCCCCGCGTCGAGCGATGACCCGCACTCCGTTTGGCCGAACGGAAGGCAGTCGTTTGAGCCTGCTGGCGCGGCGTCCGGTGAACGCGGCGACCTCGGCCCAGGTGACCGGCTTGGCGACGGCATCGCTGGCGGGGTGCAGGATGGCACGCAAGCAGGGAAACCGCCAGGCACCGTCCGGGTAACGGCGCCGAACGCCCCGCCCAGCCGAGCATGACCCAGGGCATCTACATGGGGCGAAGGATTGCCAACTCTGCCGTGGCCAGGGTTCTCGACAGATGAGTAAGCGGGCACTAGCCCCGACCCCGAAGGGTTGGGGCTAGTGATTTCGTGTTTCCTTGGTGCGCCGTCAGGGACTTGAACCCCGAACCCGCTGATTAAGAGTCAGCTGCTCTGCCAATTGAGCTAACGGCGCATGCTCGGTGGTGCCGACAGACAGTAGCAAAGGTGCTGGAGTGTCGTGAAATCGGCAGGTCGGGACCCCGTCCCGGAGGCCGACTCGTGCGCGATGAGGCACAATGGTCCATGAGCGTCATCGTGTCCAGATCGGAGTGGGGAACGTGCAGGTCAGAGGTCGTCGTTTGCGTCCAGTGGTTGGCCTGTCTGCCAGCGTCGTGGTGGGGTCGTTGCTGATCGCGGGCTGCACGCCGACAGGTTCGGCGTCGACCGCGACCCAGCTCTCGCGGCCCTCGCAGGCGGTGCCCAGCAGCACCCCGGACAGTACTCCGCCTGAGCTGCTGGCCTCGGTGGCGAGCGGCGCCGCGGCGGTCGCTCCCGGGGAGCCCATCACGGTTGCCGCCGTTCACGGAGCAATCAACGAGGTCAAGTTGGTCGATGCCGCTGGCACCCCGGTGGCGGGGACGATGGACGTCAGCGCGACAAAATGGACGAGTTCCAGCAGGCTCGACTACGGCAAGACCTACACGCTCGTCGCCAGCGCCATCGGCTCAGATGCGGCGCACCTGCCGGTCAACGCGACCACCACCTTCACCACCGCGAAGCCCCGCACACTGACGATGCCTTACCTGTCCGTCAACAACGGTGACGTTGTGGGCATCGGCGAACCGATTGCCGTCAAGTTCGACGAGGAGATCGCCGACAAGGCGGCGGCCGTGAAGGCCATCTTCGTCACCACCACACCGAAGGTGGAGGGTGCCTTCTACTGGTTCAACAACAAGGAGGTGCGCTGGCGCCCGGAGAACTTCTGGGCCCCGGGAACCAAGGTGACCGTCGACGTCAACACCTACGGGCACAACCTCGGCAACGGTACGTACGGCGAAGACGATGTCCACGCGGCCTTCGGCATCGGCGACAAGGTGGTCAGCACGGTCGACGATTCGACCAAGATCGTGTCGGTTGCGGTGAATGACGTGGTGGTCAAGACCATGCCGACCTCCATGGGCAAGAACAGCACACCCACCGAGCACGGGGTGTTCACGATCGGGGAGAAGCATGCCTCGATGATCATGGACTCGACAACCTTCGGCCTCCCCTCCACTGCCCCCGGTGGTTACAAGGTCACGGTGAAGTGGGCCACCCGCATGTCCTTTGGCGGGGTGTTCGTGCACTCGGCGCCATGGTCGTTGTCGGACCAGGGTGTCCGCAACGTCAGCCATGGCTGTCTGAACGTCAGTCCCGCCAACGCGGAGTGGTTCTACAACTTGGCCAAGCCTGGCGACCTGGTAATCGTCACCGGAACCAAGGGCCCGCTGCTTGGTGGCACCGAAGGCCTCGGCGACTGGAACATTCCGTGGTCCACGTGGAAGGCCGGCGGCGCGGTCTGACTCGTCCTACCGGGCCAGTAGGGCGTCGAGCGCGCTCGGTGTCGCGCCGTCCACCTCGATGATCTTGGTGCGGCTGCTTGCGCCGCTGACGAGTGACGCGTGCCGCCTACGCAGGCCGAACGCTTCTGCCACAGCGCGCAGGGCAGCTTCAGTGGCCTGTCCGTCGACAGCCCGGGCCGTCACCCGAACGACGAGAGCCCCGTCGTAGGAGCCGCCGACGGTGGCACGGCTGGCCCCTGGGCGAACCCGGATTGTGACTCTCATGATGGGTAGATCCAGGTCATGGTGAGACCGACCTCACCCGGATATCCACTGCGACCGGGTCGACCTCGCTCAGGGTGAGCCCGTCGGAGGTTAGCGCCCCGGCCGCGGCGGTCCGCGGCGCGAGGCGGGGCAGGCCGGGGCCCCCGGCCTGCGGGAGGCGCTCGGGACGATGGTCGGGCACACCCCCATGATGCCGCAGCAGCAGCGGACCGTGCCGCATGGTCAGCGACTTGGCGCCGCAGCCGCCCCGTCGTCCCGCGCGCCTGCGTGCAGCTCAGTCGACCACGGGGAGGTAGACGCGTGCGCCTTCGCTGAGGAACTCCGCCGATTTCTGGGCCATTCCGATCTCGAGGGCGGCGGCCGTGTCGACGCCCTTGTCGGCGGCGAACTTGCGGATGTCCTGGCTGATCTTCATGGAGCAGAAGTGCGGGCCGCACATGGAGCAGAAGTGCGCGGTCTTGGCGGCGTCTGCGGGGAGCGTCTCGTCGTGGAAGTCCCGCGCCGTCGTCGGGTCGAGCGCGAGGTTGAACTGGTCCTCCCACCGGAACTCGAAGCGGGCGTCGGACAGGGCGTCGTCCCAGGCCTGCGCACCGGGGTGGCCCTTGGCGAGATCGGCGGCGTGCGCGGCGATCTTGTAGGTGATGACACCGTCCTTGACGTCGTCACGGTTGGGCAGGCCAAGGTGTTCCTTGGGGGTGACGTAGCAGAGCATTGCTGTGCCGTACCAGCCGATCATCGCTGCACCGATCGCCGAGGTGATGTGGTCGTAACCCGGAGCGATGTCGGTGGTCAGCGGGCCCAGAGTGTAGAACGGCGCCTCAGCGCAGATCTCCAGCTGCAGGTCCATGTTCTCCTTGATCTTGTTCATGGGGACGTGGCCGGGCCCCTCCACCATGACCTGCACGTCGTACTCCCAGGCGATCTTCGTGAGCTCGCCGAGGGTGCGGAGTTCGCTGAACTGCGCCTCATCGTTGGCGTCGGCGATGCAGCCGGGGCGCAGCCCGTCGCCGAGGGAGAAGGTGACGTCGTAGGCGGCCATCAGCTCGCACATGTCCCGGAAGTGGGTGTAGAGGAAGTTTTCCTCGTGGTGCGCGAGGCACCAGGCGGCCATGATCGAGCCGCCGCGGGACACGATGCCGGTCTTGCGGGTGGCGGCGAGGGGGACGTAGCGCAGCAGCACCCCGGCGTGCACGGTGACGTAGTCCACGCCCTGCTCGAACTGTTCGATCAGGGTGTCACGGTAGATCTCCCAGGTGAGGTCCTCGGCTTTGCCGTTGACCTTCTCCAGCGCCTGGTAGATCGGGACCGTGCCGATGGGGACGGCGCTGTTGCGGATGATCCATTCCCGGGTGGTGTGGATGTTGCGCCCGGTCGAAAGGTCCATGACCGTGTCGGCACCCCAGCGGGTGGACCAGGTCATCTTGTCGACCTCTTCCTCGATGGAGGAGGCGACCGCGCTGTTCCCGATGTTGGCGTTGATCTTGACGAGGAAGTTGCGGCCGATCACCATCGGCTCGCTCTCGGGATGGTTGACGTTCAGCGGCAACACCGCCCGGCCGCGGGCCACCTCGTCGCGGACGTGCTCGGGAGTGCAGCCCTCCCGCAGGGCGATGAACTCCATCTCCGGGGTGACCTGCCCGGCCCGGGCGTAGGCGAGCTGGGTGACGGTGTGACCGGGCAACCCCCGGCGGGGCTTGCGGGTGCCGGAAAACCGACTGTCCAGGTTGCGGGTGTTGTCGACTTTCAAGCCGTTGTCGACCGGCCGCACAGGGCGGCCTTCGTAGGTTGCGGTGTCTGCTCGCTCGGCGATCCAGGCTTCGCGCAGTGCGGGCAGCCCGAGCCGGATGTCGGTGCGCAGTGCGGTGTCTGTGTAGGGGCCGGAAGTGTCGTAGAGCACGACACTGTCGCCAGTGGACAGCATCACCTCGCGCATCGGGACCCGCAGGTCCGGGCGGGTGCCTTGGAGGTAGGTCTTGCAGGAGCCGGGGAACGCGGTACCGGTAGTCGTGGGCTGGTCTTGGATAGCAGTCATCAGGGGTTCCTCCCTACGCCGGAATTAACCGGGTCAGGTTCGAACGGTCAGCGGCCGGTCCTGCCGCGCTCTCAGCCTCGGTACGGGAGGCTCCCGTGGGTCGCGGCCGACCCTACGCAGCGGACTGCGTGACCGCAACGAGGTGGACAGGACGCTCTGCACCCGAAGCACCTCGCCTCGGACGATGACGGCGCGGGTGCGGCTACCGTCATTTGGTGTGAACGAGGCCGCAGCGGAACCCGACGGCCGACCGTGTCGGCGAATGCGGTGTAACACCTCGAACGCGTGGGGCGCTGACCGTACGGGACGTTAGGTGGGCTGACGAGGTCGGCGCCGAGACATGCGAGGAGAGGTGTGCCGTCAGACTCGTCAGTGCACCGCATGCCGCGCCGCCGGAGTTGGCGTTGACTGACCGCGGCGCCGGGACCGCCCCTCTGCTCGCAGTCGAGAAAGCCCTGAGCGAGGGTTGGGTTGCAGCGGCGCAGGCCGGGGACCACAGCGCATTCGCGGCGCTGTACCGGGAGACCCAACCGAAGTTGTTGCGCTACGCCGCAGTCTTGGTCGGTCAGGACGCTGAGGACGTGACCGCGGAGGCATGGCTGCAGATCGCGCGGGACCTGCACCGCTTCTCGGGTGATCTCGACTCGTTCCGAGGCTGGTCGGCCACGATCGTGCGCCACCGTGCCATGGACCACCTGCGGGCCGGGGCGCGGCGGCCAGTGACCCCAGTGGAGATGAGCCTGCTCCTCGATACGCCCGCAGACACCGACACGGAGTCGGCCGCGGTCGAGCGCTCGTCGACCTCAGCTGCTCTTGCGCTCATCGCGACCTTGCCGCGAGAGCAGGCCGAGGCCGTACTGCTGCGCGCGGTTGTCGGACTTGATGCCGCGAGTGCGGGGAAAGTTCTCGGCAAGCGGGCCGGGGCGGTCCGCGTCGCCGCGCACCGCGGGCTCAAGACGCTGGCTGGGCGCTTGGACGAACAGCAGCCGCTGTCTCGGGGCAATGACATGGACCGGCGGCGAGATGTAACAACATCTTCGGCCCTGGCGCTGGAAGGGTTGAGATGCGACGTAGACGAGTAGGCCGATCCCGAACCCTCGAGGAGATCCTCGAGGGTTCCCCGGCAAGCTCTGGCACCCTCGCTGACCTTCTCTCCGCGGCCCGGGCACCGGGATCCCCGCGGGAAAGCGCTGGACTGGATGCTGCCCTTGCGGCGTTCGCGACCGCCACGGCGGCCAGCATCGTCGACCACGAACCCGGGAGACCCTCCATGATCAAGACCCTCGCCTCGAAACTGATGGCCGCCAAGGTAATGGCCGCCGTGGCAGGAGTGACGGCAATCGGCGGAGCCGGACTCGCGGCCGCTTCCAGCGGTCATCTGCCCAGCCCGCTGCCGCACTCAAGCCAGACGGCCCCGGCCTCGACAACGCATGAGCAAGAGGCGACTGAGGGCTCTGGCACCACACAGACGCCGGAGGCCATTTCGTCGGCGTCAGGAGAGCCGGAGGCCACTCCGTCGCCGTCAATGGTGGGGCTGTGCCACGCCTGGTTGGCGCGCCCAAGTGACGCCGGCAAGGCAGCCGACAGCCCTGCGTTCGGTGTCCTTGTCACTGCCGCGGGCGGCTCGACTTCCGTGAACACCTATTGCGCCACCTTGCTGACTACGAGCACATCGCCGGCCGTGGCCACATCAACCGAGTCGCGGGAAGATTCTGACCGCAAGCCGGCCGAAGCGCCGGGCGACTCCACGCACCGGACTGGCGAACGGGGTGATTCGACGCACCCGACCGGTGAGCCGGGCGACTCGACGCACCCGACTGGCGTGCCGACCGCGGCCCCCAATGACCCGATGCATTCGGACGGCGAGCGGGGCGCGGCCCCCGGCGACCCGAGCCACTCGACCAGTGACCGGGGCGTGGCCCCCGGTGACGTGAGCCACCCGACCGGGCGCTGATCCGGAAGGGCACCCGCCGGTGTGTGGGGGGTCCGTTCCCCCCGGGCCGCCCACACACCGGCAACCACATCAAGGAACGCACCTTGCGAGGAGCGCCGCCCTGCTGCACGGGGCCTCCGCCTACGGTAAGGCATGTGAAACGACGCGTTGGCCTGTCCGCCGCTGTCGATGTTGCCGGTCTGCTCGTCGCGGGGACGACGTCGGACGCCGGCAAGAGCCTGGTCACTGCTGGCATCTGCCGATGGTTGGCTCGACGGGGTGTGCGCGTGGCTCCGTTCAAGGCGCAGAACATGTCGAACAACTCGATGGTCTGCCCAGATGGCGCGGAGATCGGGCGAGCGCAGTGGGTGCAGGCCAAGGCGTGCCGGGTTGTGCCCGAGGCAGCGATGAACCCTGTGCTGCTCAAGCCGGGGTCCGACCACCGCTCGCATGTAGTCCTGATGGGCCAGCCGTGGGGGGAGCTGCAGGCCGGCGAGTTCGCCACCGGACGAAAGGTACTGGCCGAGAAAGCATTCGAAGCTTTCGCTGACCTCTCGTCGCGGTATGACGTGGTCATTGCCGAGGGAGCCGGCTCGCCGGCCGAGATCAACCTTCGCGCCGGCGACTACGTCAACATGGGGCTGGCTCGTGCCGTCGACCTCCCGGTGATTGTTGTCGGTGACATCGACCGCGGCGGGGTCCTCGCCGCGATGTACGGCACGCTCGCGCTTCTCGACGATGCCGACCAAGCGCACATCAAGGGTTGGATCATCAATAAGTTTCGCGGTGACCTCGGTCTTCTGCAGCCCGGACTGCGGATGCTGGAGGAGCGCACAGAGCGCCCGGTACTGGGAGTGTTGCCGTACCTGAACGACGTCTGGTTGGACGGTGAGGACTCGCTCGCCATCGCGGGTTGGTCAAGCGGTGCGTCGGGCCGGGATGAGGCGCCCGCTGTCGGGGGGACCTTGTCCGTTGCGGTCGTGCGGTTCCCGCGCATCTCGAACGCAACCGATGTTGACGCCCTCGCGGCAGAGCCTGGGGTGTCGGTGCGGTTGACTGCCGATCCCGCGGAGGTGGCTTCCGCCGACCTGGTGGTGTTGCCGGGTTCGCGCTCGACTCTGTCGGACCTGCAGTGGATGCGGTCGCGGGGACTGGACGTTGCGGTCGCGAAACGCGCGGCGACCGGGCATCCCGTGGTGGGAATCTGTGGTGGTTACCAGATGCTGGCCACCATGATCGACGACTCGCTGGCGGTGGAGTCTCCTTCCCCGTCCAGGGTTCCCGGCCTTGCGTTGTTGCCCACGCAGCTTCGGTTCGACCGGGAGAAGCAGTTGGGTGCGCCCCGCGGGGAGTGGCGTGGACAACAGGTCACGGCCTACGAGATCCACCATGGGGTGGCGACGCTCTCGACGACCGATGGTGTTGTGGGAGAACCGTTCCTCGACGGGTGGGCTGTGGGCGCTGTCTACGGCACGATGTGGCACGGGGTGTTCGAGAATGACGGGTTCCGCCGTGCTTTCCTCGCCGAGTCCGCACGGCTGGCCGGCGTTCCCTGGCGTCCCCACCCGGGAGCACCGGGGTTCGCCGCACGCAGGGAGGTCATGCTGGACCGGCTCGCCGACGCGGTCGAGGAACACGTTGACACGTCCGCCTTGGCGGGGATCATCGGTGTTGACGTGTGACGGTGCTACCCACCGGCACCCCGCATAGGCTGCCCAGGATGTCCAACCGCACACAAGCCGAGGAGACCGTGACCACGCAGCGGCACCCAGCGTCCGAGGTGACTGTCGTCGGCATCGGTGCCGACGGTTGGAACGGCCTCGGCCTGCCCGCGCAGAATGCCCTCCACCGGGCGGACACGGTGATCGGCTCCCGTCGTCAACTTGAACTGGTGCCGCCGCAGGTGGGTGCGCGCCGGGTCGGGTGGCCGTCCCCGCTGCTACCTGCGCTCCCCGGACTGTTGGAGGAGCACGCGGGCGGGCCTCTGGTCGTGCTCGCCAGCGGGGACCCCATGTTCTTCGGCATAGGGCAGGCCATCACCGGGCTGCTCGGCACGGGCGCTGTCACGGTCCTGCCGCAAGCCTCCAGCGTGTCCCTGGCCTGTGCCCGGCTGGGCTGGTCGGTCGAGGACGTGCCTGTTGTCAGCCTGGTGGGTCGTCCGCTCGCCGCACTTCGTCTCGATGTCCACGACGGACGTCGGCTGCTTGTGCTTTCCGGCGACGCCTCGACGCCTGCGGAGGTCGCAGCAGGACTGCGGCAGTGGGGGTTCGGCCCGAGTCGCATGACCGTGCTCGAGCAGCTGGGATCGCCCGCGGAACGGAGTCTGGCGGGCACAGCCGAGACGTGGGACGAGCCACCGGGTGACGCGCTGAACGTGCTTGCTCTGGAGTGCGTCACCGATGGGATCGGCCCCAGGCTGAGCCTGACTGCGGGTCTGGACGACGAGGCGTACGAGCACGACGGGCAGCTGACGAAGCGGGAGGTCCGTGCCGTCACGCTGGCGGTCCTGGCGCCAATCCCCGGGGAGCTGCTGTGGGACGTCGGCGGCGGCGCCGGCAGCATCGGCATCGAGTGGATGCGTGCGCACCGCAGCTGCCGCGCGCTCTGTATCGAGTCGGATCCTGCTCGAGGGCAACGTATCGCCACCAACGCCGCCGCATTGGGCGTGCCGACCCTGCAGGTGGTCACGGGTCGTGCTCCCGCCGCGCTGGCGGGTCTGCCCACCCCGGATGCCGTGTTCGTCGGTGGTGGGCTGACCGTCGAGGGGACGCTCGAGGCCTGCTGGGCGGCGCTCCGCCCGGGTGGTCGGCTGGTGGCGAACACGGTCACGGTCGAGTCTGAAGCCGTTCTGGCGCAGTGGCACTCGTCGTTCGGCGGTGAGCTGCGACGTATTTCGGTCTCGCGGGGCCGTCCCGTCGGGCGCTTCACCGGCTGGGACCCGGGCATGCCCGTCACACAGTGGAGCGTGGTCAAACCGCGAGGGAACCAGGAGCGAACATGACCGTCTACTTCATCGGTGCCGGCCCGGGGGCGGCTGACCTCGTCACTGTCCGCGCACAACGGCTGATCGAGCGCTGCCCGGTCTGTCTGTACGCCGGCAGCTTGGTGCCCGCCGAGCTGCTGGCCTCGTGCCCTCCCGGCGCCCGCTTGGTCAACACCGCCGACCTCGACCTGGACCAGATCCTTGCTGAGCTCGTCGATGCTGATCGGGCAGGATTGGATGTCGCGCGGCTGCACTCCGGGGACCTGGCGATCTTCAGCGCCGTCGCGGAGCAGGTTCGGCGGCTCGACCAGGCTGGCGTCGACTACGCGATGGTGCCCGGTGTCCCGGCCTTCGCCGCCGCCGCGGCGGCGCTCAAGCGCGAGCTCACGGTCCCCACCGTGGGACAGACCGTGATCCTCACCAGGGTGTCTCACCAGGCCACGCCGATGCCGGCGGGGGAGGACTTGGCCACGCTCGGGCAGTCCGGCGCCCTGCTCGTGCTGCACCTGGCCATGCGGCACGTCGATCGGGTGGTCGCCGAACTCCTCCCGCACTACGGGCCGGACTGCCCCGTCGCGGTAGTGGCGATGGCCAGTCGCCCCGACGAGGTGGTTCTCCGCGGGACGCTGGCCGACATCGCGGAGCAGGTCAAGAAGGCCGGTGTGGTGCGAACGGCGGTGATCATGGTCGGCCGAACGCTGGCGGCAGAGCAGTTCGGCGACAGCTACCTGTACTCATCGGGCCGTGACCGCGAGGACACCGGCGTGCCCGGGCGCTGAGCGGGTGAACAGCTGCTCATGGTCCCAAGTGTGCGGCCCGACCGACCACCTGGCCACCGCGGTCGATGCAGATCGTGTCCACCACCACCGGTGCTCCGTTGAGCACCCGCAGCGCGACCGCGCGTGCCCTGGCCGCCACAATGTCGCCCAGGGGGACTCCGGCGGCCTGGCAGAGCTGCAGGGTCCGCAGACCGGTGTTGGCCTCACTCACCTGCGCGGCCAACTGCTTGTCAGCCCCGGCCTCGAGTGCCAGCTCGGCCAGGAAAGCGGTGTCCACTTGAGACCGTCCCGAGTGCAGGTCCAGATGGCCGGCGGCGAGCTTGGACATCTTGGCGAAGCCGCCGACGATGGTGAGCCGCGGCAGCGGATGGCGACGGAGGTACTTGAGCACGGCGCCGGCGAAGTCGCCCATGTCGAGCATCGCCTGCTCGGTGAGGGCGTGCTCGCGGATGGCCACCTGCTCCGAGGTCGACCCGGTGCACCCCGCGACATGGGTGAGCCCGACAGCTGCTGCGACGTCGATGCCCCGGTGGATGCTGTCGATCCACGCGGAGCAGGAGTACGGGACGACAATGCCCGTCGTCCCGAGAATCGAGAGACCGTCGAGGATCCCGAGCCTGGGGTTCCACGTGTGCCGGGCGATCTCCTCGCCCTTGTCGACCGAGATCTCGATCGCGACGTCACCGCTGGCACCGTGAGCGGTGGCCAGAGCCTCGACGACGCCACGCATCATCGACCGGGGTACCGGGTTGATCGCGGGCTCGCCGACGTCGAGCGGCAGTCCGGGGAGGGTCACCGTCCCGACGCCGGGGCCCGCGTGGAAAGTCACCCCTGTTCCAGGGCTGCCCAGTCGCACGGTGGACCGGATCACGGCCAGGTGTGTGACGTCCGGGTCGTCACCGGCGTCTTTGACGATGGCAGCCATGGCCCAGTCCCCGCCCAGTTCCTCGCCGGCCAGGGCGAACGCCGGCTGTTGGCCTTTGGGCAGGGTGATGGTCACCGGGTCCGGGAACTCGCCGGTGAGCAGAGCGGAGTAGGCCGCACTGGTTGCCGCAGTGGCGCAGGCACCGGTCGTCCACCCGGGACGCAATCCAGTGCGCTCGAGCTGGGCCTGCCGGCCGCCGGTCGGGGAAGGTGTGGTCATCGACGACAATCATCGGCCTTCGCTCCGGATCAAGCTCGCACGGGTGGTGTGTCATGACGCGGACACGGGTGTTGACGCTCGGTGGGACCTCCGAGGCCCGACTCTTGGCGGCTGCCCTGGAGCGGGATTCCACCGTCGCTGTCATCAGCTCGCTGGCCGGACGTGTGGCCGAGCCGCGGTTGCCGCCTGGCCGCACCCGGGTCGGCGGATTCGGTGGCGTCGACGGCCTGGCGGGCTGGCTGGTCGATGAGCAGATCGACCTGCTGATCGACGCCACCCATCCATTTGCGGCGACAATGAGCATTGCGGCGGACTCGGCTGCACGCCGGATCGGAGTGCCACTGCTCCGACTGAGCCGCCCCGAATGGCGTGCTGCCCCGGCGGACCGGTGGCACCAGGTCGACTCCCTGAGGGAGGCCGCGCAGCTGCTGCCCGATCTCGGTTCCCGCGTGTTTCTCACCACAGGCCGGCAAGGCCTGGCCGAGTTCGCGCACCTGGACGAGCTCTGGTTCCTCGTGCGGACCATCGATCCGCCTGCCCCACCTGTGCCCCGTGCGAAGGAGCTGTTGCTCGGGCGCGGACCCTTTTCGGAGCACTCCGAGCGGGACCTCATGCTTCGCTACGAGATTGAGGTCGTGGTCACCAAGAACAGCGGCGGCGACGCTACCGCCGCCAAGCTGGCTGCGGCCCGCAGCCTGGGTCTGCCGGTGGTCATGGTCCGGCGTCCCCGGCCTCCCGGGGGCGTGACCACGGTCGAGAGCGTGGACGCTGCCCTGGAGTGGGTGGCTGGGTATCAGTCAGGGCGGCCCGGATAGCGCCGCGGGGTCCAGACCACCTGTCGGCCATCGGCGCGGGTCACTGCCTGTGTCTGGGATGAGCCCACGATCAACAGGGTGCGCATGTCGACGACTTCGGGATCGAGGTCAGACAGACGCACCACCGTGATGCTCTCCTCCGGACCACCGACGTCCCGGGCGACGATGACCGGTGTGTCCGGGGCGCGGTGCTCGAGCAGTAGATCCCGGGTCTTGCCGACTTGCCAGGTACGGCTCTTCGACGACGGGTTGTAGAGCGCCAGAACGAGATCTGCGGACGCAGCTGCGGCGAGTCGCTCGGCGACCACCTCCCACGGTTTCAGGCGGTCGGACAGCGAGATGGTGGCGTAGTCGTGTCCGAGCGGTGCGCCAGCGCGGGCGGCCGCAGCATGCGCGGCTGTGATGCCGGGAACAACCCTGACCGGCACACCGGAGTAGCGCGGCTCGCAGGCCACCTCGAGCACGGCGCTGGCCATGGCGAACACCCCGGGGTCACCCGAGGACACGACCGCGACACGTCGGCCGCGGCGAGCCAGGTCCAGCGCGAACTCGGCTCGCTCGGACTCGACCTTGTTGTCGGAATCGTGCCGCCGCTGGCCGGGCCTCATCGGGACCCGGTTGACGTAGGTTGTGTAGCCGACCAGGTCGTCGGCGCCGGCCAGAGCCGCCCGCGCCTCGGGTGTCAGCCACTCGGGGCCCGCGGGGCCGAGGCCGACCACGGCCACGTAACCCTGACATGAGGTGTCGGCCACCGGAGCTTGTGCTTCGGGGGCACCGACCTTGCTGGGGAGGACGGCCAGCGAGAAGTACGGCACCGATGCGGGGTCGACGTCCCGCAGCCGCTCGGTCCGCTCGTCGGCCATGGTGGCCCGCTCGACGTAGAGCGCGTCGTCGAGACGCCCGGCACGTTCGAGGGCGCGTCGAACGGTGGCGAAGGTGCGGCCGAGTTTGAGGATGACCGCCGAGTCGGTGGAGCTGATCCGGGCCGCCAGCTCGTCCTCCGGGAGAGTGCCTGGGATGACGGTGAGTACCTCATCCGCCTCGACCAGCGGACGCCCGAGGCTGGAGGCCGAGGCGCTCACCGAGCTGACCCCAGGGACGACCTGGGTGTCGTAGCGGTGAGCCAGACGCTTGTGCAGGTGCTGGTATGAGCTGTAGACGAAGGGATCACCCTCGGAGAGGATCGCGACGTCGCGGCCGGCGTCCAGGTGGGCCGCGAGACGGTCCGCGGCCTCTCCGTAGAAATCGTCGAGTGCACCCCGGTAGCCGCCGGGGTGATCGGTCGTCTCGGTGGTCAGGGGGTAGACGAGCGCCTCCTCGACCTGGTCGCCCCGGAAGTAGCCGCTGGCGATCGAGCGGGCGATGCTGCGTCCGTGCCGCGCGCTGTGGAAGGCGAGGACGTCGACGGCTTTGATCACCTCGACGGCCCGCACCGTCAGGAGGGAGGGGTCGCCCGGACCGAGGCCCACGCCGTACAGGCGGCCGCTCGTGGAGGATGTCCGGCTCGGTGTCATTCGGCAGTGCTCGCAATCGCGTTGAGGGCGCCACAGGTGATGGCGCTGCCACCCCGGCGGCCGTGGACGACGATGTAGTCCAGGCCCAGGTCGTTGTCCGCCAGCGCGCGCTTGGACTCGGCGGCGCCGATGAAACCCACCGGGATACCGAGGATTGCTGCCGGGCGCCACGGACTGGTGCGGAGGTGGGACAAGAGGTGGAACAGCGCGGTCGGCGCGTTGCCGATGGCGACAACGGCGCCGTCGAGGCGCTGTCCCCACAGCTCGATCGCCGCGGCGCTCCGGGTGGTCCCGAGCTGCCGGGCCAGCTCCGGGACCTGCGGGTCGGACAGGGTGCAGACGACCTCGTTGTCGGCGGGCAGCCGCCTACGGGTGACGCCGCTGGCCACCATCTGCACGTCGCACAAGATCGGAGCCCCCGCCTGCAGTGCCGCTCGGGCGCGGGGAACCGCATGGGCAGAGAACGCGAGGTCCTCGACGAGGTCGACCATGCCGCAGGAGTGGATCATCCGCACCGCAACCTGAGCCTCGTCCGGGGACAGGCCGCCGAGCTCAGCCTCGGCGCGGATGGTGGCGAAGGACTGCCGGTAGATCTCGGCACCATCCCGGACGTACTCACTCACGGTGTCCTCCGTGCCGACGCCACAGCATCGGCAATGTCATCAAGGGGTATTTGGGTGTTGTCCCCGCCGAATCCGCCTACGCGGTAGGTGGATTCGGCGGCCACCACGTCGACGTGGTGGCCAGTCGGGTGACCGCAGCGGCGCTCGCAGCCTGACCAGTGCACGGGCAGGCCTGCCACCCCAGGGGGTGCTGCGGACAAGGCGGCAGTGGCATCGCCGCGGACGTCGGTCAGCGAGCGGGCGCAGCCCGGGCGACCTGTGCAGGCCGTCGCTCCCGCCCAGGGTGAGGCGGCGGTGGTCAGGAAGCCGGCAGAGTCCAGCGCGGACAACGCCGCGACGGCCTCGGACGGTCTGATGTGGGGGACGACGATCCCGCGCCAAGGGGTGATTCGCAGGCTGCCGGCGGCACCGGCGGCGAGCTCGGTGATCGCACCCCACTGCGCCGCGGTCACCCGCCCGAGCCTGCTCTGCACGGAGAGGAAGGAACGCCCCTCGGGGCCGTGTACCAGCCCGAGTTGCGGTGGCGTCGGATTCGGACGAACGGGGTCGCCCGCGGATGCCGCGGCCTTGCCCTTGCTGCCCAACTTCTCGACGATGAGCTGCGCGGACTCGGGCAGTTCGGCCACCCGCCAGGCGTCGGAACCGAGCTCCGCGCGCACCTCCAGGAAGGCCGCCGCCGCGTCGACCGCCAAGTGGCTCGCCTCGGCAGCCGGGACGGACACTGCCGTGTCGATGTCGGCCAGGCGCAGGCGCGCGTTTCCGTCGGGGCAAGCGATGACGGTGACGTCCGCACGCAGGGAGGCGATATCGCCGCGGCCGTCATCCAGTCCAATGAGGAATCTTCCGCTCAGTTCCACGAGATCACGGCTACTGCAAAGGAGGGCGTCCACTTCGCGCGCCCAGGCGGACACGTCGAGGTGACCTCGTCCATCCAATCCGGACAGTGGGCTGGCGACGATGTTGCGGACCCGGTCGTGTGCCAGGGAGGGCAGTAGGTCGGCCGCGTGCAGCCGGGCCCCGAGCTCCGTTCCCGAGTTGGCCGCAAGGCCACGAATCTGAACATTGCCGCGTGAGGTGAATTCGAGATTCCCGTCACCGAGCTCGGCCGCGGCGAGACCGAGCGCGTTGGCCTGGGGTGCCGTCAGCTGGCCCCCGGGCACCCGGACTCTGGCCAGGGAGCCGTCTTCCGCGGAATGCAGGCGGAGTGCCCCCGGGCAGGCGTCGCCGCGGCCACGGGCACCAGGTGGCGGAGCGGAGCGGGTGGGCATGGCGCGGATCGTACATGCGAACCCTGGCTCCCTCGAGTGGCTGACCGGCCCCCGGCCGTTGCTATGCTCAGCCTGGAGTTCGTTGCGGACTCCATACGCCGAAGACGGCATATCCACCCAGAGGAAGCCGGCGTAATTCCGGCGCGGTCCCGCCACTGTGACTGCGGTCTTGTTGCCGCGGAAGCCAGGAACTCTTGCCGTTTTCACCCTGCCCGGGGCGAGGACCCCGAGGAAGAGGTCCTCCTGTGCTGTTGCTGCTGTCGACGTCCGATACCGACCTGATGAGCGCCCGCACGGCGGACGGTCCGGTGGCTTGGCGCTACGCCAACCCCTCCCGGCTGCACCTCGACGACCTGCCGGGCCTGCTCGACGGGACCGATCTGGTCGTCGTTCGGCTGCTGGGCGGGCAACGGGCGTGGCCCGAAGGAATCGACGCGCTGCTGGCCGGCCCACGGCCGGTCGTCGTGCTCACCGGAGAGCAGGCGCCCGACGCGGAGTTGATGGGACTCTCCACGGTCACGGCCGGCATCGCGGCCCAGGCACACGCCTACCTGGCGCACGGAGGTCCACACAACCTGGTCGAGCTCGCGAGCTTCCTCTCCGACACGGTGCTGCTGACCGGTCTCGGCTTCGAACCGCCCGAACCGTCCCCTGCCTGGGGCCGACTCGAGCGCACGGCGACGACGCACCAGGGGCCGGTGATCGCGGTGCTCTACTACCGGGCGCACCAGATGAGCGGCAACACCGGATTCATCCAGACCCTCTGCGAGCAGGTCGAAGCCGCCGGGGGGCAGGCGCAACCCGTGTGGTGTGCCTCGCTGCGCGAGGCCGACCCCGGCCTGCTGGCGGAGCTTGGCCAGGCCGACGCCATCGTCACGACCGTCCTGGCCGCAGGGGGCACGCGCCCCGCCGAAGCGCAGGCCGGCGGCGACGACGAGGCCTGGGATGCCGGTGCGCTCGCCGACCTTGGCGTTCCTATCCTGCAGGCCCTGTGCCTGACCAGCACCCGCGAGACCTGGCTGGACAACGACGAGGGTGTCTCGCCCCTGGACGCTGCCAGCCAGATCGCCGTGCCGGAGTTCGACGGCCGGATCATCACGGTGCCGTTCTCGTTCAAGGAGTTCGACGCCGACGGCCTGCCCGCCTATGTCGCCGACACGGAGCGGTCTGCCCGGGTGGCGGGTCTTGCCGTGGCCCACGGGCGCCTCCGGCACATCGACCCGGCCGAGCACCGGGTCGCGCTGGTCCTCTCGGCGTACCCCACGAAGCACGCCCGGATCGGTAACGCCGTCGGGCTCGACACCGCCGCCAGTGCCGTCGCGCTGTTGCGGCGGATGCGGGAGGAGGGCTGGGACCTCGGCCCGAACGAGGGTCCCGACGCCCTGCCGGGACTGGTCAACGGTGACGGCGACGCGCTGATCTACGCGTTGATCGAAGCCGGCGGCTACGACGAGGACTGGCTGACCCAGGGGCAGCTCGCCAGCAACCCGGTCCGTATCGCCGCAGCGGACTACCGCCGTTGGTTCGACACCCTGCCGGCCGGCTTGCGCGGGAGGGTTGAGGAGCACTGGGGCCCAGCCCCCGGCACGCTCTACGTCGACGCGACCCACAACCCCGAGGGCGACATCGTGCTGGCCGCGCTGCGCGCCGGGAACCTACTCGTACTGGTGCAGCCGCCGCGAGGCTTCGGTGCCAATCCCATCGCGATCTACCATGATCCGGACCTGCCACCCTCGCATCACTACCTCGCTGCCTACCGTTGGATCGCGGCAGCGCAGGCTGACGGAGGTTTCGGGGCCGATGCCGTCATCCACCTCGGCAAGCACGGCAACCTGGAGTGGCTGCCGGGCAAGAACGCGGGGCTCTCGGCCGACTGCGCTCCCGATGCCGCACTGGGCAACCTGCCGCTGATCTACCCCTTCCTGGTCAACGACCCCGGCGAGGGGACGCAGGCCAAACGCCGCGCCCACGCCGTGCTCGTGGACCACCTGGTGCCGCCGATGGCGCGCGCCGAAAGCTACGGCGACATCGCACGGCTTGAGCAGCTGCTGGACGAGCACGCCAACATCGCCACCCTCGACCCAGCGAAGCTGCCGGCCGTCCGCGCCCAGATCTGGACCCTGCTGCAGGCGGCGAAGCTCGACCACGACCTCGGGCTCTCCGACCGCCCTGACGACGAACGCTTCGACGAGTTCGTCATGCAGATCGACGGGTGGCTGTGCGAGATCAAGGACTCCCAGATCCGGGACGGGCTGCACGTGCTCGGTCAGGCACCCGAGGGTGCGGGCCGAGTCGACCTGGTGCTGGCCATCCTGCGGGCGCGGCAGATCTGGGGTGGGACGCAGAGCGTGCCCGGGCTGCGTGAGGCTCTCGGGCTCGACGAGTCGGTGTCGGACCGTACCGCTGCTGACCGCGCCGAGGGGCAGGCCCGCGCGCTGGTCGAGGCGATGGAACAGGCCCAGTGGGACCCGGAGTCCGTCGCCGCGGTCTCGTCTCTCGTACCCCCGGAACGGGTCGAGGCCGTGGCGCAGGTGCTCCACTTCGCTGCGGCACAGGTTGTTCCGCGGCTGGCACAGACCACCGAGGAGCTGGATGCCGTGGTCACCGCGCTCCGTGGTGGGTTCGTCCCGGCGGGTCCCTCGGGGTCTCCGTTGCGCGGTCTGGTCAATGTCCTGCCCACCGGCCGCAACTTCTACTCGGTCGACCCGAAGGCGATCCCGAGCAAGCTGGCCTGGGACACCGGCCAGGCCCTGGCCGACTCGCTGCTCGCCCGCCACCGCAAGGACACCGGGCAGTGGCCGCAGTCGGTGGGGCTGTCGATGTGGGGCACCAGCGCCATGCGCACCTCCGGCGACGACATCGCCGAGGCCCTGGCCTTGCTGGGGGTCGAGCCGATCTGGGACGAGGCCTCTCGCCGGGTGACCGGGCTGCAGCCGATTCCACTCAGCCAGCTCGCCCGGCCCCGGGTGGACGTCACCCTGCGGATCTCCGGCTTCTTCCGGGACGCGTTCCCGCACGTCGTCGCGCTACTGGACGATGCGGTCCAGCTCGTCGCCGCCTTGGACGAGCCGGTGGCGGACAACTACGTCCGCGCCCACGTGCAGGCCGACCTCGGCGAGCACGGGGACCAGCGACGAGCCACTACGCGGATCTTCGGCTCTCGTCCCGGCACCTACGGCGCGGGTCTGCTGCAGCTGATCGACAGCAAGGACTGGCGCACCGACGCCGACCTCGCGGAGGTCTACACGGTCTGGGGTGGCTACGCCTACGGGCGGGGGCTCGACGGCAAACCGGCCCGTGAAGAGATGGAAACCGCGTACCGCAGGATCGCGGTGGCGGCGAAGAACACCGACACCCGCGAGCACGACATCGCAGACTCCGACGACTATTTCCAATACCACGGGGGCATGGTCGCCGCAGTGCGTGCGCTCACCGGAACGTCACCCGCGGCCTACATCGGGGACAGCACCCGACCGGAGAGCGTGCGCACACGCAGCCTCGTCGAGGAGACCTCGCGGGTGTTCCGTGCCCGGGTGGTGAACCCGCGGTGGATGGAGGCCATGCGCCGCCACGGCTACAAGGGGGCCTTTGAGATGGCCGCCACCGTCGACTACCTGTTCGGCTACGACGCGACGACCGGGGTGATCGCTGACTGGATGTACGAGAAGCTGACGCAGGAGTACGTGCTCGACCCGGAGAACAAGGAGTTCCTGGAGAACGCCAACCCGTGGGCGCTGCACGGCATGACCGAGCGGCTGCTCGAAGCCACTGACCGCGGTCTGTGGGCCGAACCGGACCCGGCGACCGTGGCGGCACTGCGGCAGGTCTATCTCGAGACAGAGGGCAACCTCGAGGACCGCGGAGGGCGGGCATGAGCGCGATGGTTTCCTCGGAGTTCCCGTTCACTGCGGTGGTCGGCATGGATGATCTCGGACTGGCACTGTGCCTGTCCGCTGTCTCCCCGGGCATCGGGGGTGTCCTGGTCCGCGGCGAGAAGGGCACAGCGAAGTCCACGATGGTCCGTGCACTGGCCGCAGTGCTCCCGCCGGTATCGGTCGTGGAGGGGTGTCGTTTCTCCTGTGATCCACAGGCTCCCGACGCCGGGTGTCCTGACGGACCGCACTCAGACGCAGTTTCCCTCGAGCGGCCGGTCCGCCTCGTCGAGCTGCCGGTGGGTGCCAGCGAGGACCGGGTCGTGGGGTCACTGCACCTGGACAGGCTGCTCGCCACCGGCGAGGTCGCCTTCGACCCGGGTCTGCTGGCCCAGGCGCACCGTGGCGTGCTCTACGTCGATGAGGTCAACCTGCTGCCCGACCACCTCGTCGATACCCTGCTGGACTCCGCGGCGATGGGACGTGCCCGGGTCGAGCGGGAGGGCGTCTCGATCATCCATGCGGCCCGCTTCGTCCTGGTGGGCACCATGAACCCCGAGGAGGGCGAGCTACGGCCGCAGCTGCTCGACCGCTTCGGACTGACCGTCGACGTCGCCGCGAGCCGTGAGCCGGCGACCAGGGTCGAGGTCGTTCGCCGCCGGCTCGCCTACGAAGCCGACCCGAGTGCGCTGCTCGCCAGGTTCGCCGACGATGAAGCTGTTCTCGCGCAACGGATTCGAGCCGCAGAAGGACGCCTGGCTGCGGTCACGCTACCGGACGAGTCTGTGCTGCAGATCGCGGAGATCTGCGCGGCCTTCGACGTCGACGGGATGCGTGGCGACCTCGTGACGGCACGCACGGCGATCGCCCACGCAGCCTGGTGCGGACGAGACGTCGTTACCGAGGAGGACGTACGGGTCGCCGCGCGCCTTGCGTTGCCGCACCGCAGGCGGCGCAACCCCTTCGACAGTCCCGACGCGGCGAACCAACAGCTCGAGGACATCCTCGACGAGCACGCACCGCCGCAGGAAGGCGATCCCGAACCGGACGGCCCGGACGACGGTGGCCCGGACGACGGTGGCCCGGACGACGGTGGCCCGGACGACGCGGGCTCTGGCGGTGAAGACGACCGTGAGGCGCCGGATTCCTCCTCGTCGCCGCCCGGAACCCCCGAGCGGGCCGGAACGCCTTTTGGGGCGAGACTGCTCAAGGTTCACGGCTCCGCGCGGGGGGTAGCGGGTAGGCGTTCGAGCGCGCAGACCCGGGTGGGACGCCACCTGCGGGGTGTCCCGGTCGACGACGAGCGTGGTCAGGGACTGTCGGTCACTGCAACCATCCACGCCGCGACACCCGCGCAGTCGGGGCGTGGTCGGTCAGCAGGTGGGGCGATGCGGCTGGCGCCGGACGACATTCGTCGCAGCCTGCGGCACGGCAAGGAAGGCAACCTCGTCGTCTTCGTCGTCGACACCTCCGGATCGATGGGCGCGACCAAGCGGATGCGTGAGGTCAAGACCGCCGTGGTCTCGCTGCTGCTCGATGCCTACCAGCGGCGAGACAAGGTCGCGGTGGTCACCTTCGCCGGTCCGGGCGCCACGCTGGTGCTTCCGCCCACGGGCAGTGTCGAGCTCGCCGAGCGCCGGTTGAGTGATGTCGCCACCGGCGGTCGCACGCCCTTGGCTGAGGCCTTGGCCACCACCGGCGCACTCGTGCTGCGCGAGCGCGGCCGCGAACCACATCGCCGCGCGCTGGTGGTGCTGCTGACCGACGGTCGTGCCACCTATGGCGGCGACGCTGTTCGGAGAGCACTGTCGGCCGCCGCCCATGTCGCGGCACAAGACATCTCCTCGGTCGTCATCGACTGCGAGAACCCCCGGGGTATTCGCCTCGGGCTGGCCCGCGACCTCGCCGGCGCCTTGAAGGCGGAGTACCTGGATCTCGGGGAACTCGCCGCAGGAACCTTGTCCGGTGTCGTCCGTGAAAGGGGAGTGGCCTGATGCCGCAAGGACAACCGACGCTGGTGCCCGTCGATGGGCTCACGACTCGCCAACGACGCAACCGGCCGCTGACGATCGTGCATACCGGGGTGATGAAGGGGAAGTCCACGGCTGCCTTTGGTATGGCCTTGCGTGCCTGGAACCAGGGTTGGGACCTCGGCGTGTTCCAGTTCGTGAAGTCCGCGAAGTGGAAGGTCGGCGAGGAGGAAGCCTTCCGCGCACTGGGGGAGCTGCACACCGAGCGGGGCCTCGGCGGGCCGGTGCAGTGGCACAAGATGGGGGAGGGCTGGAGCTGGAGCCGCAAGGCCGGCAGCGAGGACGACCACGCCGCGGCCGCCCTCGAAGGGTGGCGGGAGATCCAGCGCCGGCTGGCCGAGCAGACCCACGACTTCTACGTGCTCGACGAGTTCACCTATCCGCTCAAGTGGGGCTGGGTCGACGTCGAGGAGGTTGTGCAGACGCTGCAGAACCGACCCGGCCACCAGCACGTGGTCATCACCGGCCGTGACGCGCCGCCGGCGCTGATCGAGGTCGCCGATCTTGTCACGGAGATGACGAAGATCAAGCACCCGATGGATGCTGGGCAGAAGGGCCAACGGGGCATCGAATGGTGACCCTGCCGCGAGTCCTCATCGCGGCTCCCGGCTCTGGGCACGGCAAGACGATGGTCACGACGGGAGTGATGGCGGCCTTGCGCGGCAGGGGTTTCAGTGTCTCCCCCCACAAGGTCGGACCCGACTACATCGACCCCAGCTACCACGGGGCGGCCTGCGGGAGACCCGGCCGAAACCTCGACCCGTTTCTGCAGGGCGAGGAGCAGGTGGCGCCCCTGCTCGCGCACGGCGCCCGCACACCCGAAGCCGCTGACATCGCCGTCATCGAAGGGGTCATGGGGCTGTTCGACGGCGCGATCGGAACCGGCGGCTTCTCCTCCAGCGCGCACGTGGCCGCACTGGTGCAGGCACCTGTGGTCCTCGTCGTCGACTGCGCTGCGATGGCCCGGAGTGTCGGAGCGGTTGTGCACGGGTTCTCGCGTTATTCGGAACAGGTACGGGTTGTCGGGGTCATCCTCAACAACGTCGGCTCGCCCCGGCACGAGGCTGAGGCGCGCGAGGGTGTGTCCGAGACCGGTGTGCCCGTGCTCGGTGTGATCCCCCGACTGCCCGAGGTTGTGGTGCCGAGTCGGCACCTGGGACTGGTGCCGGTCGCAGAGCGACGCCCCGAGGCGCAGGCGGCGATCCGTGCGTTGGCCGCGATGGTCGAGCAGTACGTCGACCTTGACGCCCTGGTCGACGTCGCCAGGGGCGCCCCCGACCTGGACGTGGATCCCTGGGACCCGGTTGCGGCAGTGCAGGACCAAGCAGGTGTCGGCGGCGGAGTTCGGGTTGCTGTCGCGGCGGGTGCCGCCTTCAGCTTCGGGTACGCCGAGACCACCGAGCTCCTCACCGCGGCGGGCGCGGAGGTGCTCACCTTCGACCCCCTGCATGACGACGGGCTCCCCGAGGGGGTTCAGGGACTCGTCATCGGTGGTGGCTTCCCGGAGGTGCACGCGAAGGACCTTGCCGCCAACACGGCGATGAGCCGATCGGTGGCCCGCTTTGCCGCGGACGGCGGGGTCATCGCAGCCGAATGCGCTGGGTTGCTGTACCTCGGCCAGGAGCTCGACGGCCTGCCGATGTGCGGAGTGTTGCCCGTGTCAGCGGTCATGGGGCCGCGGCTGACGCTCGGCTACCGCAGGGCGGTGGCGCTGCAGGACAGCATCTTGTCCCCGGCGGGCACCCGAGTCACCGGGCACGAGTTTCACCGGACCCAGGTCCAGATCAGTACTGGCGCTGCCGCCTGGGGTTGGCAGGACAACGCAAAGCTCGCTGCCACGGAGGGACTGGTGAGCGGCCGCATTCACGCCTCCTACCTGCACGTGCACTGGGCGGGTCATCCCCAGATCGCTGCACGCTTCGTCACGAGCGCCCGCGAGGCCGGCCGATGAGCCTGGTCCTGGGCGTGGGCGTCTCCAGCGGCGCCGACCCGGTCGAACTCCGGGCACTCGCCACCGCCGTATTGGCCGACAACGGTTTCCAGCCGAAGGATGTGGTCGCCGTGGTGACCCTGGACGCAAAGTCCGAGACGCCGGCCGTGGTGGGCCTGGCCGAGGCGGTGGGGGCCGAGGTGCTGGGCTACCCGGCGTCGACCTTGGACGCTCTCGACGTCCCGAACCCCAGCCGTGCAGTGGGTCGGGCGGTCGGAACCTCCAGCGTGGCGGAGGCCGCCGTCCTCGCCCACGGCGCCAGGCTCGTCGTGAGCAAGACAGCTCGGGGCCGCTGCACTGTCGCCGTCGGCGCGCACGAACGCGCTGGACTCGATGATCCCATCACCTCGGCGGACCGTTGACCGCCGCTGACAGCGTCTACCCGGCCGGCGCGGGTCTCAGCATGGGGCCATGGACACGCGCTGAACGGTGGCGCTTGTCCGGGATCCTCGGGGTGATTGCCTCCCTGCATGTTGCGGGCGTCGCTCTCTACCTGTTGCACCGGGGCGACGCAGCTGCGGCGGGTGGCCTCGCCGGATCCGGTGCGCTGGCGTACGTACTCGGGATGCGGCACGCGTTCGACGCTGACCATATCGCCGCCATCGACGACACCACTCGCGTCATGCTGTTGCGGGGTCGACGTCCCATCGGCGTCGGCTTCTTCTTCGCGATGGGGCACTCGACCGTCGTCGTCGTCCTCGCACTCGTCGTTGCAGCAGCCGCAGGCCGAATCACCGAAACCCAGGTTGACTCGCTGCGCTCGACAGGCGGCACGATCGCCGTGATCGTCGCGATGGTTTTCTTGCTGGTCGTCGCCGCGCTCAACGGCAGTGTCCTGGGCAACCTGCTGCGACTGTGGCGTCGTCTGCGCAACGGTGAGGACACGGCAGTCGACGTCGAGCACGCCCTGCTGTCCCGGGGTTTCCTCAACCGGATCGCGGGCAGCCGAATCCGGGGCCTGATCAAGCACTCCTGGCACATGTATCCGGTTGGGCTGCTGATGGGCCTGGGGCTGGAGACGGCGAGCGAGGTCACGCTGCTGGCTCTGTCCGCGTCATCAGCGGCTGGGGGCACCTTGACCGTCTTCGCTGTTCTCAGCCTGCCCCTTCTCTTCGCGGCCGGGATGTCGACCTTCGACACCGCCGATTCGCTGATCATGACCCGCCTGTACTCCTGGAGCTACCGCAAGCCGGTCCGCACCTTGTTCTTCAACATCGTCACCACCGCAATGACCGTCTTCGTCGCAGGATTCATCGCGAGCGTCTACCTCGCGGACGTACTCGTGGAACACGCCGGCGTCCAGGCGCTCGCTGGTTACGCCGGCATCAGCGACAATTTCGAGCTTCTCGGTTTCGGCATTGCCGGCATCTTCGCTGTCACCTGGCTTGGGGCACTCCTCTACTGGCGCACGCGGGAGCGTGGCGTTCGCGCCGGCTCGGCACCAGGGTCAGCAGCAGTTGGGGTTGAGGACCAGGCGTAGCGCGTTGAGGGCGTCCGGTCGAGCGCGGTAGTAGACGTTCATACCGCGACGGGTGCCTTGTGCCATGCCGGCCTTCTTGAGTTGGCTGAGGTGGTGGCTGACGGTGGACTCACTGAGTCCGACGGCGGCGGCGAGGTCGCAGGTGCAGACCTCACCGGCACTGTTGGTCAGCAGGAGTGACATCAGCTTGATGCGGGCCGGGTCCGCCAGTGCCTTCAGGCGCAGGGCCACTTCCATCGCCGCCTCGTCGGTCAGCGGCGCGGCCGAGACCGGGGCGCAGCAGATCGGGGCGGTGAGGTCGAGTGTCGGCAGGGCCTTGGGCATGAATCCATCATCCCACCATCTTGACATATGTCAAAAAGGTGCGAACAGTGGGCAGGGTAATTCGATGTATGTCTCACAGGTGGAGGTTGCTATGTCCCGCGTTCAACTCGCCCTCAACGTTGATGATCTGGATCAGGCCATCGCGTTCTACTCGAAGCTCTTCAACACTGCGCCCGCGAAGGTCAAGGAGGGGTACGCGAACTTCGCCATCGCCGAGCCGCCGCTGAAGTTGGTGTTGATGGAGAACCCTGGGCAGGGCGGCACCATCAACCACCTCGGGGTGGAGTTGGACTCCAGTGCCACGGTGCACGAGGAGATCGCCCGCCTCACCGGTGAGGGGCTGTTCACCGATGAGGAACTCGGCACGACCTGTTGTTTCGCCACCCAGGACAAGGTGTGGGTGACCGGTCCTGCAGGGGAGCGGTGGGAGGTCTACACCGTGCTCGCCGACAGTGAGACCTTCGGCGCCAGCCCGGGGCACCCCGCAGGAGACGCAGCCGGCTCGGGCGAGGCTGCCTGCTGCGCCCCGAAGGGTGCCGACGAGAAGGTGGCGGTCAGCGCGACCTGCTGCTGACGCACGGGCTGCCGGGGAGGCACGCTGCTCAGGTGACCAGTGCGCTTCCCCGGGTACTGCTACGGCTTGGTCGCGCGGATGATGGCCCCGTGCATGCCTGGGGCAGCCTCATGGGTGAAGGTCACCTCGGCGTCGACAAACCCGGCCGCGGCCAGCCCGTCCAGGTATTCCGAGCGGGTCAGAGCCCCCGCGATGCAGCCGACAAAGGAGCCGCGCTCGGCCCGGTCCGCGGGGCTCAGGTGGTCCTCGGCCACGACGTCGGAGATCCCGATGCGTCCACCCGGGGTCAGCACCCGGAACATCTCGCCCAGCACGGCCGGCTTGTCGGTGGACAGGTTGACCACGCAGTTGGAGATCACCACATCCACCGACGCATCGGACAGCGGGACCTCCTCGATGGTGCCCTTGACGAACTCGACGTTGGTGGCACCGGCCTTGGCGGCGTTGGCCCGCGCCAGGTCCAGCATCTCCTCGGTCATGTCGACGCCGTAGGCGAAACCGGTCGGGCCCACCCGCTGGGCTGACAGCAGCACGTCGATACCGCCCCCGGACCCGAGGTCAAGCACCCGCTCCCCGGCCCGCAACTCCGCCACTGCCATCGGGTTGCCGCAGCCCAAGCTCGCTGCCACCGCCTCGGCGGGCAGGGTGCCCTGGTCGTCCGCACTGTAGAGCGCCGATCCGAACGCTGCACCGACCTCCGCACCACCTTCGCAGCAGGACGCCTCCGCCGCGCTCGGCACACAACACTGGTCCGCGTCCACCACCGCCAACGCGTCCCGCCCGGTCGCGGTCACCGCTCTCGCCGCGGCCGCGTACCGCTCTCGTACCTGCTCCCGCACCTCAATGTCCGTCACGACCTGCCCCCTTTCGAATCGACCAACCGCGATGTATCGACTGCGATCTCACCGATCTGGTCGGCCTCGTCCAAGCTACCGTTTCCCACCACGTCAAGCAGTTCGTCGACGCCGGCTTACTCATCCGGGAACAGCGCGGCAGGTGGGCCTACTACCGCGGCGACCGTGAGGAGCCGGGCGGAGATGACCGATTGCGGCGCCCCGCATGTCCCTGGATGGGTGTGGCCGGGGTCCCTTCTCATAGCCGGGAATGAAATTATCGACGAAATGTTGTAATCTTTGTAATTAGGTAATCATCCGAGAGGAACTCATGAACGACATCAACACAGAAGCAGATCAGGAACAGGATGGCGGATTCCGCCCAGGCGAACCGGGTGGGCCGCGGCGTCGTGGGCCCGGTGGGCCGCGCGGCCGCAAGCACGGCGGTCGCGGCCACGGGCGCGGTTTCGGCCGACCCGGTGGTTGGCAACAGGCCGACCTCCCCGCAGCCGACGATGCTGAAGCATGGCTCGGTGGGCGACTGCCCGAGGAGTGGTTCACCGGTGCACCCTCGGTAACCGTGGACCGTGAGGAGATCGTGGTCAGCGGCGAGCTGGCCGCACCCGAGATCCCGGCTGACGCCGAGGACGCTGCTGCGCACTCGGCCGCACTTGGGCGGATCAGCCGGTTCCGCGAGCAGACCCGCGAGACACGCATGCAGATCGCGGACGAGGCAGAAGCGCGTTACGGGCGCAAGATCGCCTGGGGTGCGTCCATCGCCGAGACGACGGTGCTGTTCACACACCTCGCCGTGCCGGTGATGACCAGACTGCGCCAGGACGAACGTCGGGTTCTCGATACGCTCGTCGACTCAGGGGTGGCCCGCTCCCGTTCGGACGCACTGTCATGGTGCGTCAAGCTGGTCGGCGAGCACACCGACCAGTGGCTCACCGACCTTCGCCAGGCGATGGCGGATGTGGACAAGCTTCGCACCACTGGCCCCGACCTGTAGATGAACCCGCTCGCCACCGTTCCCGTCGAGATTCGGGACTACGGGGTGAGGGCGGCCCCTTGGATGCTGCTCAGCAACCTCAACGCGGGGATGCCGACGGGCTCGGTGGGGAGCAGAGGCACGACGGCGTAGCGGTGGGCGTGTTCGCGCTTGACGGTGTCGATCTCCGCGAGTTCGCCCGCAGCGCGTCGCCGCAGGAGGGGCGATGTCGGTGCGGCCGCGGCGAGGGAGTTGTTGACCACCCATGCCCACGGGTGGGTGTCGGCGCGTTCGAGGTCGGCCTGCAGGCCGGCCGCTTCGAGGACTGGTGTCTCTTCGGCGAGGGTGATCAGGATGACTTTGGTCTCGTCGGGATTCTGCAGACGCATCAACGGGGTGGTGAAATGCACCCCCTCGCCCAACTGGCGGGCGACCTCGCGGTGGTAGGAGCCGGTCGCGTCCAGCAGCAGCAGGGTGTGCCCGGTCGGGGCCGTGTCGACGACGACGAAGGTGCGTCGGGACTCGTTGATGACACGGGAGAAGGCCTGGAACACCGCGACCTCCTCCGTGCACGGCGAGCGCAGGTCCTCGACCAACATCGCGCGGCCCTGCTCGTCGAGCGCGGCACCCTTGGTAGCGAGAACGTGGTTGCGGTAGGCCTGGGTCGCCTCGACTGGATCGATGCGCGAGACCCGCAGGTTCGCCAGGGTGCCGTCCACGGTGTCGGTGAGGTGCTCGGCGGGGTCGGTCGTGGTCAGATGCACCTGGTGACCCCGCTCGGCGAGGGCGACGGCGATCGCTGCCGCGATGGTCGTCTTACCCACGCCGCCCTTGCCCATGCACATGATCAGCCCGTGGTCCTGCGTGGCCAGCTCGTCAACAAGGTCTGCCAGCGGTGCGTCGGTGAAGTCGAGGCGGGGCTCTGCCGCCGCGGCCGGCGTGGGTTCGTTCGGGGCGAAGAGACTGTTCAATGCCTCGACCCCGACCATGTTGGTGGCTTTTAGTTCGACCTGATCGAGCGGCAGGTTCCGCAACACCTCCGGCAGTGCGGCGATGGCAGCCTGCTCGCGTCGGTATATCGCCGTCGCAAGGGCGTCGGTATCGCCGGCTGGGGCGGGCAGCACCCCGTTGATGACGACGTGCTGGTGGTTCAGTCCGATGGCGGCGAGCTCGGCGCGGGTGCGGCCAA
>JADGOX010000295.1 GCA_017882745.1 Mycobacteriaceae bacterium
ACGGGCGAACGCGTAGAGCGCGTGCACTGCGGGGCGGCGGGCGGCCGGAAGAAGCCGGGTGGCCAGGAAGTACGTCCGCCCGTGGCGCGCGTTGAGTTCGTGGCAGCGTCGATAACTTGCCTGCAACGCCGGGTCTCCGGTGTCGATCGCATCCACCCCGGCCGCGGTCATGTCTCAGCTGGGTGGTGTGCCAGCTTGTTCGCCCTGGCGCGCAACCGCAGCGGGTCGGGGTGGAGCAGCGACACACCAGCAAGGGTGCCCAACAGGACGGCTGCCGTGACGTCCACCGGGCTGTACATGCCGGTGACTCCCGAAGGTCGAAACAGCAACATCAGACCGAGCGACAACCCGACGGTGAGCGCAAGCCACCTCGGGCTCCATCGTTGAGCCGCGCCCAAGGCCAAGGGCCATGCGTAATACCAGGTGAGTGCGGCGGGAGAGAGGATCACGACCGCGATGAGCGCCAGCGCAATGGACTTGGTGGCCTCGACCGCCGAGTGTCGGCTCCGCCACCACAGCTTGGCCACGATGGCGGCGAGCACGAGACCGCACAGCGCACGGGTATAGGGCAGCACCGCGACGAGCCGGAAGTGGAACAGCCAGGAGAAACACAAGGTGATGATGTGCGCGAGTGCCGTCGGCAGTGAGAGCCAGTTGATGATCAGACCCGAGCCGGACAGCGCGCCGATCCAGCCGATGCCCAGGTTCGGCACCAAGGAGGGTCCGGCGAAGACAGCGAGGACGATGGCCACGCCCGCGCCGGCGGTGCGGCAGAACAGCGGAAACGGCTTCGGTGGGTCCTCGCCCCGGGCGAGTGCATCCTCGCGGCGGTGCGCCATCCACACCCACACCAGAAACGGCAACGCGAGTCCAGCGGTGGCCTTCACCGCCATCCCGACGGCAACGACGGCGAACCCGGATGCGTGTTTGCGGTCGAGCACGAGAACGGTTCCCGCCGCCAGCAGGCCGACCATCAGCATCTCGTTGTGCACACCGGCAACGAGGTTCACCAGCACCAGCGGGTTGAGCAGCGCCAACCACAGGGCGATGGCGTGGTTCCCGCCGAGATGCGCGGTGAGCCGCGGCAACGCCCACACCATCAGCACGATGCCCGGAAACATCACCAAGCGCAGCAGAATCGTGCCCGCTACGACGCCATCTCCGGTGATCCTGGTCACGAGGTCGGAGAGCAGTAGGAACAATGGGCCGTACGGCGCGGTGGTGGTGGTCCACACGTTGCTGACGTTGTCCAGGAGCACGCCCGGACTGGCGACCGGACCGACTTCGTAGGGTTTGAACCCGTCGCGAAGCAGCGCACCCTGGGCAAGGTAGGAGTAGGCGTCGCGACTGAACAATGGTGGCGAGAGCAGCAGTGGTCCCGTCCACAACACGAGGACACCGCGCAGGGCCGTCGGGCTGATGCCACCACCGAGTACTCGCCTGCCCAGCCGCATCCAGGCGAGGAACATCGCCAGAACGCCGACGTAGATCGCCACGGTCGACAGATCGTGTCCGTGGCCGAACCGCAGCCAGGACAAGCTCACCGCCTCCAGCAGCGGATCACGGACGCGGACGCTTCCCGCCCCCAGGCCACCGAACAGAATCAGCCCGCTGCCGAGCAGGCCGAGTGCGACATCCGGCGCAGCCGGGCCACGCAGAAAGCGGCGGCCGCGGCCCAGAAGGTTCTGGCCGGTGCCGCCGCGAGAGGTCTCTCGTTGGCTGGTGAGCGCTGTCATCACCAGCCATCATCCCCTATCGCCAGTCCATGACGTGGCTCGAAGCGGCGGATGTTGCCGTCTCGTGACCGTACTAGCGGGCTCCGACGACGCGTTGGGCGGCCAAGCGGCCGGAGATCACGGCAGTGGGCACACCCACACCCGGAGTGGTTCCACACCCGGCAAGGACCGCATTCTCCAGTCCCGGCAACATGTTTCGGCGCCGGAAGGGTCCGGTCTGGGTCATCGTGTGCGCGGCGGAGAAGGGAGTTCCCGCCGCCATGCCCTGGGCGGCCCACCCCGCAGGTGTGACCAACTCGTGCACGGTGAGTTCCTCGATCCCGGTGTAGCCCCTGGTGTGCAGCACTCCGAGCAGCTCGTCGCGGTACGCAGAGCCGAGCTGGTCCCAGTCCAACGCAGCAGTGTGCAGGTTGGGGCACGGCGCGAGGATGTAACAGAGCTCCTGGCCTGGGGGAGCCAATGATGGATCGGTGAGGCTGGGGCGGGTGATCAGCAGGGAGGGGTCGCTCATCAGCAGGCCTCGTCCGGCCTTGCCGCCGGCGATGATCTCGGTGAAGGTCTGATCCCATGCACGGCCGAAGTCAATTGTGTGATGGGCCGGCTCGGGCCAGCCGGCAGTGACCGCGCTGGAGATCCCGCCGTGCAACACCACTGCTGACGGCGCCCACCGGGTGGCAGGCATTCGGCGGTGGACCCGGCCGAGCAGCTCGTCGACCAAGGGAAGATCGGGCGTGAGCACAGCAGCGTCGCAGGTGATCCGGTCACCCTCCGCGGTGCAGACCGCGCGCACTCGGCTTCCGCTGATCTCCAGCGAGGAGACCGAGGTGCCCAACCGAAGCTCGGCTCCTGCGTTCACCGCAGCATCGGCCATGGCCTGCGCGACGGTGTGCATCCCGCCCTCGGGGAAGTAGACCCCCGCCACGGTGTCCATATATGCGATGACCCCATAGGCTGCGCGGGCCTCGCTGGGGGAGACCCCGGCGTAGAGCGACTGGAAGGTGAAGACTCGCCGTAGCCGTTCGTCGCGGATGAAGCTGCCCACCTTGCCACTCAGACTGGAGAGGCCGCCCAGACGCACGAATTGAGTGAGATCCCTCAGCGCTGCTGGGGAGCCGACCATGTCCAGGGGTGAGTCGAAGTTTGAACCGATGAACCGACCGATCTCCGCCGTGTACATCGCAGTGAGCCAGGCGCGCAACTGCCGGTAGCCGGCGGCATCGGACTCACCGACCTTGTCGCGCACCTCCTGCTCCATCGCGTCAGCATCGGTGTGCACGTCAATGCTGCTGCCGTCGGCGAAACGCGCACGGTAGGCGGGGTCAAGCCGGTGCAGTGTCACGGCGTCGGTCAGGGAGGCGCCCACCGCGCCCAGTGCCTCATCGATCAGCCCCGGCATGGTCAGCACCGTAGGTCCGGTGTCGATACGGAAACCGCCGCGGTCGAGCCGGCCCATCCGGCCACCAGGACGCTGCTCGCGCTCCACCAGCGTCACCCGTCGCCCGGCGCCGAGCAGGTGCAGCGCCGCTGACAGCCCGGCAAGCCCAGCGCCCACGACGACTACGTGCTCGCTGCGGCCAGGGACGGTGCGCATCAGGACTCGCCCATCAGGACGTACGCAGAGTGGCAGCCAAGGCCATCCGGTGCAGCTCGTGGCGGGCGACAGGGTCGATCGCGTCGGTGGTCAGGGCGGCCAGACCACTCTCGGTGAGCTCGCTGATCTTGTCCTCCACCTGCTGCACCGCACCCAGCTCGACAAGCATTTCGCGAAGGCGCTCGATGGTGCGCTGGTCCAGCTCGTGGCCGAGACTGCTGCGGAGCTCGCTCGCGGCCGCCGGGTCCGTGGCGTCGGCGCGTTGCAGTGCGAGTGCCACCAGAAGGGTGCGCTTGCCCTCGCTCAGGTCATCACCTGCGGGCTTCCCGGTCACTGCTGGGTCGCCGAACACGCCGAGCAGGTCGTCGCGCAGCTGGAACGCCACTCCGATGTCCGCACCGAAGCGTCCATAGGAGTCAAGAACCTCCGGTGACGCACCGGCGAGGGCGCCGCCCATGTGCAACGGACGCTCGACTGTGTAGGCAGCAGTCTTGAATCGGTCGATGCGGAGAGCAGCTTCGGGAGTCTCGTCGCGCCGCACCTCGGTGAGCACGTCCAGGTACTGCCCGCCGAGCATCTCCGTGCGCATTGCTTCCCAGAACGGCAGAGCCTCGGCGAGGGCCTCCGGGGGGAGCGCTGCGGTGCGCAGCATGTCGTCAGCCCACGCGAGCGCGATGTCGCCGAGCAGCACCGCGGCGGAGAGACCGAACCGTTCGGCGTCGCCGCCCCAGCCCGCTGCACGGTGGCGAGCGGCGAACTCCGTGTGCACTGTCGGATGGCCGCGCCGTGTCGCGGAGTCGTCCATCAGGTCGTCGTGCACCAACGCGCAGGCCTGGATCAGCTCGAGGGCTGCGCAGGCGCGCAGCACCTGAGGGGCAAGCGCGCCGGCTGGATCACCCCCGGCGCCACGCCAGCCCCACCAGGCGAAGCTGGGACGTACTCGCTTGCCGCCCCGCAGCACGAACGCCTCGAGTGCGCGGACCGCATCAGCGAAGTGCTTGTCCACGCGCGAAGTCTGCTCGCGTCGGCTGGCGAAGAACACGGTGAGCTCGTTCGCCACCGCGTCCGGTAGCGCAACATCAGGCATGGTGTTGAGCCTGTCACGGCCTCCGGGGCGCTGGTTTCCCGGCCTGCTCTCTATGCTGTGATGGTGGCGACCGAACAGAGCTTGGCGACCGCTCGTGCAGTCCCTGTGCCTGAGCCGCATGCGTCGGTGGTCGAGCGCATAGCGGCTGGTGGCGGTGGCCGACCGACATTCTCCGTGGAGTTTTCCCCACCCCGGGACGAGGCGGGGGAGGCTCAGCTCTGGAGAACCGTCCGTGTCCTGGAGCAGTTGAACCCGGCCTTCGTGTCTATGACCTACGGGGCCGGAGGGTCCACCCGCGACCGCACGGTGCGCATCACCGGGCAGCTTGCCGGAGAGACGACCTTGCTGCCGGTCGCTCACCTGACCGCGGTATCTCACTCGGTCGCGGAGCTGCGCAGCGTCATCGGCGCGTATGCCGCAGTGGGTATCCGCAACGTGCTGGCTTTGCGTGGCGACCCGCCCGGTGACCCGCTGGGACAGTGGCAGCAGCATCCGGAGGGTCTCGCCTACGCCGAGGACCTCGTACGGCTGGTCCGCAGTCTCGGAGATTTCACCGTGGGGGTGGCGGCTTTTCCCGAGGGGCACCACCGCTCACCGGATCGTGAGCACGACGCACAGCACTTCGTCGACAAGCTCCGTGCCGGAGCCGACTATGCGATCACGCAGATGTTCTTCAGGGCTGAGGACTACCTGCGCCTGCGGGACCGTGTCGCTGTGATCGACCCTGAGCAGGGCCGCAAGCCCATCGTGCCCGGGATCATGCCGATCACCTCCTTGCGTTCGGTCACCCGGATGGCCGAGCTTTCCGGCAAGGCGGTCCCTCCGGAGGTGATCGAACGCTTGGAGCGCGCGGCGGGAACGGGGCCGACGGAGGACAAGGATGCCGTCCGTGAGGAGGGAGTGCAGGTGGCCACCGAACTGTCCTCGCAACTTATCGCGGAAGGTGTTCCCTGCCTGCACTTCTACACGCTGAACTTCTCCCGGGCGACAATTGAGGTTCTCACCCGCCTGGGGATGGTGGGCGCAGGCGTCTGATCATGACCGGACAGATCCGGGTTGTTCCGCGCGCCACGCGAGTTTCGGCAGTGCGTAGACTCCGCGGCGTGCATCAGGGTCGAGGGCGGCGCAGCGCGACCCGAGTTCGGGGTCTCGCGGTGGGTGCTGTCTCGGCGACGATGGCGGTCCTTGCACACGGTGGCGCCAGCGGTGGGCTACCGGACGGCACGGGTGCGTTTCTGCTGCTCGGGTTGTCGGTGATCTTGGCTGTGGCCGCGACCTCGATGCCCATGCTGCGGACCAGCAGATTCGGTTTGTTCGCCCTGCTCATTGGCGGCCAGATGGCAGGGCATGAGGTGCTCGCCGTCGCGGGTCACTCGCATGGTGCGCCGAGCACCGCCATGTTCGGTGCGCACGCCGCGGCCGTGCTGATCTGCGGCCTGCTCATCGCATTGGCCGAGCGGATCGGACCGCGATGTGCGGCGGCCTTGGGGCGGGTACTTCCCCGGCTGTTCCCGTCGCTGCCGGCGGTGCCGCTGCTGCAGGTCCTGCCTCAGTGTCTCGACCTTCCCACCCAGCTTGCAGCCGTGCTGGGCGCTTCAGTTTCGCGGCGGGGCCCTCCGCTGACGGTGTGAGTTCACATCACCCCTCAGCAAGAAGCCCCCTCACGAAGGAAGCAACCCCCTCATGCCCACCTGGTTCACACGCGCCTGCGTCACGGCAGGCACCATCGCTATCGTCGGTCTACTCGCCTCCGGCACTGCAGCGGCACACGTCACCGCCGACAGCCCCGATGCCGCCCAGGGCGGAGAAACAGTGATCACCCTTCGGGTATCCAACGAGTCAGCAACAGCGACCACCACAGGCCTCACGGTCACCCTGCCCGAGCACGCCGCAGGGGACATGTCGCTGGCCTCGGTGCTCACCACGCCGATGCCGGGCTGGGCCGCCACCGTGGCCAAGGACCCGACGACCGCAATGCCACGCTCGGTGACCTGGACTGCCGCACCGGGCGCCTCCATCGGTGACGGTCAGTTCGGCCAGTTCCAGCTTTCGGTCGAATCGCTACCCAAGTCCAGCACGCTGACCCTGCCCGTCGCACAGACCTACAGCGACGGCTCGGTGGTGACGTGGAACGAGGCGCCCAAAGCAGACGGCTCCGAACCGGATCATCCCGTCCCGACGCTGAAACTCGTCGCGAACACCGACGATTCCGCAGGTGCCACAACCGCTGCTGCAGGCTCGAACGGCACCGATACCACAGCCCGATGGCTCGGCGGTGTCGGTCTCCTGCTCGGTGCGCTGGGCGTCGGTATCGGCGCGGGAGCCACTCTCCGCGCCCGACGGCGTATGACCTCGGCCTGATCTTTTCTGCGGCGGGTCTGCTGCCCCAGCCCTCGGCACCGTCGGTGTCCTTCAGTCTCCCGTTCGTGTAGTTCGGGCTCAAGCTCGAAGAGCCGGGAAGGCCATCATTGGCGCGCGAAAATTCGCCTCCTCACGAACACATTGCCTGCATTGTCCGACCTGACAACCAAGGACTTTCCCAGTGATTGCCACCCGCATGCGCGTTCTCGCCACCGCCGGTCTCGTCGCTCTCGCATCATCGGCCCTGGCAGTGCTCAGCCCCATTGCGCCATCGGCTGCTGCGCACTCCTCCGTTCTTTCGACTACCCCTGCTGAGGGCCAGCACGTGACGGATCCTCCACAAGAAGTGGCGATGACGTTCACCAACAACCTCATTGAAGTCGGCGCGATCGTCCTCGTCGTCAACGAGCAGGGTGCGAACTGGGCGAACGGTGACGTGCGGCTGGACGGGTCCACTGCAGTTCAGCCTCTGAAGGCCAACCTGCCTGACGGCAACTACCAAGTGCGTTGGCGTGTGGTCTCCAGCGACGGGCATCCGATCTCGGGGACCTTCGACTTTTCTACTGGAAGTGCGCATCCCGATGCTGCCAATACGACGCCCACCCTGGCCAGCAGCATCCCGACGCCAGAGTCTCAGGCCGAGCCCGTCGATGCGTCCGACGGCGGACGAGGGCTGCCGCTGGTCGTCGTCGGAGCTATTGGTGCGGCGATCGGGTTCGTTCTCTTCGTCGGCGTGGTGATCCTCCTCCCGCGCAAGACGCATTCATGACCTTCGAGCTGCGCATACCGCTCTCTCGAATCACCAAGAAGAAGACAGACAGGAGCTCCACCAAATGAAGGCGATCAAGGCACCCCAACTGCTCGTTGTCGTGGCAGTTGCCCTGCTGGCGCTGACCGGTTGCGTGTCCAGTGAGAAGGCGACCGAACAGGGGACTCCGGCGAGCACGCACGCCGCCGCGTTGAGCATCAAGGATCCCTGGGTCAAGTCCGCCGATGGGGCCAAGTCCGCCGCGTTCGGCACACTGCAGAACTCAGGTGCCGCGGACATCACCGTCGTCTCGGCCTCGACTCCGGTGTCGACAGCGGTCGAGTTGCACGAAACGGTCCCCAACGCCGCCGGCGAAATGGTGATGCGGAAGAAGGCCGGTGGTTTCGTCATCCCCGCAGGCGGATCGCTTCGGCTCGCTCCCGGCGCAAGCCACATCATGATCATGGGTCTCACCGCGCCACTCAAGGCCGGCGACCAGGTCGCTTTCACGTTGGCCCTCTCCGACGGATCGACCTACCAGTTCACGGCCCCCGGCAAGGACTACTCCGGTGCGAACGAGAGCTACGAAGGCGGCACCAAGACGGGCACGGGGAAGTAATGGCAGACGATCAGCACCTCGCTGCTGGTCGCCGACTCAGCCGGCGGCACCTTCTTCTCGGAGGTGCCGCCGCCGGGATCGGCGCTGCAGGCGCAATCGGTATCGACCTCGCCGTCAAGACCGGATTGACGACTACCGCGACGACGGTGAGCGCACCCGTGCTCAACGGGAACGAAATCACACCCTTCTACGGCACCCACCAGGCGGGCATCGAGACCACGCCCCAGGCTCACATGACCTACGTGGCGCTCGACCTGGCGAAGGCCACCGACAGCTCCGCACTGCGGCGCATGATGCAGGTTCTCACCGACGATGCGGCCAGGCTGACCCAGGGCACCGCAGCCCTTGCCGACTCCGAACCAGAGCTCGCGGTCGTTCCCGCACGCCTGACGGTCACCTTCGGTTTCGGTGCGGGCGTCCTCGCCCGCACAATCCGCCCAGCTCCGACGTGGCTGCAACCGCTGCCTCCATTCGCAGTTGATCGACTCGATGCCGCGTGGTGTGACGGCGATCTTCTTCTGCAGATCGCCTCCGACGACCCGGTCACGGTCGCCCACGCAACGCGGATGCTCTTGAAGGACACACGCTCCTTCGCCGAGGTGCGCTGGGTGCAATCGGGATTCCGTCGCGCGCCGGGCTCGGAGAAGCCCGGCACGACAATGCGCAACCTGTTCGGACAGGTCGACGGCACGGCCAATCCAACCCCGGGCAGCGACGATTTCGAACAGCTGGTCTGGGGCGACGCCGCCCATCCGACCTGGCTGGAGGGGGGTACCGGTTTCGTGCTCCGTCGCATCGCCATGAACTTGGACAAGTGGGACAAGCTCGACCGGTCCGGCCGTGAAGCCACCATGGGGCGGAAACTCGACACCGGAGCACCACTGACTGGGAAACGCGAAACCGACCAACCGGATTTCGCGGCCAGGACGGCGATCGGGTTTCCCGTCATCCCTGAGTTCTCACACATGCGCCGGGCTCGCTCCGATGACCCAAACGAACGGATCTTCCGCCGGGGATACAACTACGACGAGGTACCCACCGGCAACAGTGTGTCCAACTCAGGGCTGCTCTTCGTGTCCTTCCAAGCCGACGTCACGCGGCAGTACGTCCCACTGCAAAGGCGCCTCAACGACCTCGACCTGCTCAACGAGTGGACCACACCGATCGGCTCTGCGGTTTTCGCGATTCCGCCCGGATGCGACGAGGGAGGCTATATCGGACACACGCTCTTCTGACCTCCGAATCATCACGCCCGGGTGACGTGGTGGTGGGTCAGGAACGGGAAGTGCGCCTGTCCGCTACCGTCGTCTGATGGTGACCGACCGCGACCACGGCGCCGACACGCCTGGCCGCTCTGGTGTCGGTGGGCACAATGCCCGCTGGTCCGCCCAGCATCACGGTATCGACCCGAGTGGCGTGCCCCTGCTTCGCACATGGTTGCGGTTTCTTCACGGTTTGGCCACTCCGCTGGTTCGGCTGCGGGTGCCACCCGATGTGCTGACGGCGGCCGGAGTTGTCATCTCCGTGGCGGTTCCCTTGTTGGCAGTGCACGGTTGGTACGTTGCCGCTGCCGCGGCGGTGATCATCTCGGCAGTGCTGGACGGCCTGGACGGTGCAGTCGCGGTGCGCCGCGGCCGGGTGTCCGTCCATGGTCGCGCCCTCGACTCCTGGGCCGACAGGGTCTCGGAGCTGGCGTGGTGGGTGGCCCTCGTGGCCGCGGCAGGGGTGTGGCTGTGGCAGGCGGTGGTCTTCGGGTTGTTGGGTCTGGGGATGGAGACCTGGCGGGCGGTGAGTGGACGGTATGGGGTGATCACTGTCTGGGAGCGGCCGTCTCGTGCAGTGCTGGCCGTAGTCGGTCTGGGTGCCGCAGCCGCAGGATCGATCAATTTCACCGGTGCGGCCACCGGCTGGGTGGGGCTGGTGCTGGCGGCCGTCGGCACCGTTCAGCTCGCACTTCATGCCAGGTGACGGCCTTTCCAGTACAAGCTGCCCCGGCGGCGCTGACGGTGTGAGTCGACCGTCAGCGCGGCCAGCGCAAGCACCGAGAGTGGCTGTGCAAGCACGTCCGGCCACGACTGTGTTCCGGCCTCCCGCGCGGAGACCAGCCGTGAGCCCACTGCCGCCAGGTACCCGAGGAGCCCCCAGCGCCTGGCGTGCCCGGACCCGACGAGCGCCACGGCAGGCGGTAGCACGTAGATCGCCACCAAGGCCGTGAACAACGCTGCGGCCTCCAGCGGTGAGCCGAACGCGGTCCACAGTGACTTGCCGTAGCCCGCGCGCAACTCCCCAGCTCCTGTGTACATTCGGCACTGCGCCAACCGTGAGCCGTCAGCCGGGGCGGTGCGGAAACCCTTGCGTCGCAGCGTGCGGGCAAGTTCCAGGTCGTCCAGCACGCAAGCTGCGACAGCACGGTGCCCGCCGATGGCACGGTAGGCAGTGGAGTCGACGACGAGGAACTGACCGCAGACCGCGGCCATGGAAGGACGGTGTGAGCGGTTTGCGATGCCCAGGGGCAGGGACGTCATCCAGCTCCACTGCTGCAGCGGCTGGACCAGCCGTTCGGCGATGCTGTCCGCGCGTTGCTGCGGCCACGGACACACCATGTCCAGTCCGCCGTTTCGCAAGAGATCAACCCCGGCAGCGATGGCGTCCGGGGACAAGCGCACGTCGGCGTCCACGAACACCAGGACGTCCGGTTCCGCCTGATCGTCAGCAAGAGCGAGTTCCGCGAGCCGGAAACACGCCGCGGGCTTGCCCAACCAGCCGGCTGACGGTTCGATCGTGCAGCGCTCGACCCGCACGCGGGGGTCGCCAGCGGAGGCATTCACCGCGACCTTGAACGTATCGTCTCCCGATGAGTCGTCGAGGACGAGTACCCGCATCCGGGGCACGCTGGTCTGGGCCGCGAGGTCGGCGAGAAGATGCGGGACGTGGTGCTCCTCGTTGCGGGCAGGGACGCACACGGTCACCCGTTCAGTCACGGTCTTGGCCACCGGGCGCGGTCGAAGCAGCACGCGGTGGTTGACCACAGAGTTGAGCAAGCCGGCGCAGGCGATCAGCGATCCCGCGCGTACCACCTCCGTGAGCATCAGGTCAGTTGGACTCTCTGCCGGTGCGCCACGAGTGATCGCGCGCCTTCCGTGCCATCACCACAACGGCGGCCGAGGCTCCGAGGAGCACGAGGGTGATGATCAGCAGCCAGCTCTGGTAACCACGGGTGCCAGGGTCGGCATAGTCCGCTGTTGCCTGTACCACGCTCACCTCACCTGCCGGGAACTGCCACCGCACACCGCTTTCCCCGTCGCGAATGCCGTTGGTCGAGGTGACGTTGCCCGGGAAGTTGACCCGAAGCTGCACGTCGGCGCCCTCGGTGCGCAGTGTGGAGAGGTCGACCGAGCCTTCGAGGGTGGCGGTGCCCCCTGAGCGGTGCAACCCGAGGCGGTACTGTCCGGTGCTGAGACCCGTCAGCGCCGTCAGCTGCTGAAGCTCGGCGAAGCTCAGGTCGCTGAAGAAGACCTGACTGCCTGCGTATCCGTCCTGGTTGTACGGGCTCACGCTGACCCTGCTCGCTATCGTGCGCGGCGCGGTGAGGGTTGGTGCCTGTACGCCGCGCTGCGTCGCGAGAATGATCTCGCCGGTGACCCGGTCGTCGCCGGAGATGCCCATGGTCACCCGCGCACGAAGGCACCCACCGAGCAACGGCAGCATGATCAGGAGCAGGGTGGCGACGGCCATCGACCTGCGGGTGCGAGGCCTCCCGGTCGCCGAATGTTGCACCTGGCCATCGTGCCAGTCTGTGCCCGCTGTTTCAGAAGGAAGCGGGTACGGCGCGCCGGGCTTTCTCTCCGCCGCCGGTCGTCCCCCGGAGACTCGCGAGGAGCGGCCACCCGAGCAAGCTCATGGCGGCGAAGCCGTAGACAGCGGAGGCGCCCAGCCCGAGGAACACCGCGTGCGCCAGCCCTGAGCCGAGCCACGTCCACAGATAGAGGGTGAACGGCAGCGCATCCCGGCGGTACCCGCGCGCGGGTAGCTCAGTCACGAGGTCCAGCGCCGCGACCATCACCAGGGCGGTGAGCAGCCAACCCAGGTAGTTGCTCAGCGGGATGTCCGGCACCCCGGGCAGGCTGGCAAAGCTGGGAGCCCAGCTCCACCGGCCGTCGGCGACCATCTGCGGGTCCAGGTAGAGGTCCCAGCCGGCCAGGCCGACTCCAGCCAGGAGAAGGCGCATGCCGTGCCGGCCCCTCGCGACACGCTCGGCGGCACACCAGGCAGGGTAGGCCCCTGCGGTCCAGGCCAGTCCGATGATCAACGGCACGTGCGCTACCGAGGGACCGAGCCGGCCGCTCGCGTAGGAGTAGGCGCCGAAGGGTAGCCCGGTGGCTACTCCGATCGCCTCGACGAGCAGACCACCGCCCGCGGTGACTGCGAGCAGGCCTGCGGACCAGCGAAGGCCCCGCGTCACTGCCGCGTGGATCGTGCAGGCGGCAGCGAGTAGCACCACCACCGTCACGCTCACGTGGTCGCGAGCACTGCCAGTGGTCAGGGGATAGGCGATCTGCGCGCCGACGGCGGCGATGCCCAGCGCCCAGGCCAGCCGGATTGTCATCGCCGCCGCCTCGTGAGCGCGCGGTGCGGAATCGCTCGGCGCAGTAGACCGCCGCGTGCGTCGCCGAGCACGATCGCGGCGGTGTTGCGACCGCTGGCCCCGGACACACCTCCACCAGGATGCGTCGAAGCGCCGGTGAGGTAGAGGCCGGTCGCACCCGGTACGCGGTAGCCCGCGAGCTCTGGGGCCGGTCGCCACATCATCATCTGGTCGAGGGACATGTCGACATGCATGACGTTTCCACCGAGGAGGCCGAGCTCGCGTTCGAGGTCGAGGGGGGTCTGCACGTGACGGTGCAGCACGGTCGCTGCGAAGCCGGGTGCGAGCGTTTCCAGTTCGGCGACGATCCGGTCGGCTTCGGACGCGCCCACGTCGTCCCAGCTGCGGCCGCCGTTGAGCAGGTACGGATGCCACTGCGCCCACAGGGTGATCTGTTGCTCGTGCGCAGGCACAATGGTGCGGTCCAACGCGCTGAAACTCATGGCTAGCACTGCGGGACGAGGCGGCAGCTCGCCAGCCAGTGCCGCACCATGCGCAGCATGGAGCTGGCGCCGGTCGGACACCAACAGCTGCAGACCGTTGTGGACCTGCGCCCCGGGCGGGGCGCTGGGGTAGCTGGGCAGTGCGGACGTCGCGAGCCGCACGGCCATTCCAATGCCCGGGCCGACCCGAACTCCGCGTCGCCAGCGCTGCAGTGCTGCAGTGTTGTCTCCGCCGGCGGAGAGCAGGTTCAGTGTCGTGAGGACGTGGCAGCCGGCGATCACGGTCTTGGTCCGGAGCTCGCGTCCGCTTGCGGTCCGGACCCGCCAGGTGGCGGCCTCTCGACGGAGCGAGGTGACGGCGTCTCCGAGCTGCACACTGCCGCCGTCCGAACGTAGCCGCGAGGCCAGGGCGACGGTCAGCGCACCGCTGCCGCCGACCGGGCGGCCCGGGGGCACGGTGTGCATCGCGGCGGCGAAGCCGACCATCGGTGCGGTACCCACCTCTGCGGTCGAGGGTCCTGACTGGGCGCCGAACCACGCGAGCGCCGCCCGCAACCGTTCGTCGTCGAAGTACTCGTCGAGCAACGCGTCACCGGAGCTGAGGAACTCTCTTGACAGCCGAGCCGGGCTGCCGTGGGTGTCCATCCCCCAGAAGGCGCGCAAGAGGTGCCGAGGAGTGGGGGGACGGGCAAAGGCGTCGAGAACGCGTGCACTGCGCGCACCCCACGTGATGACGAAGCGTTGGTAGGCGTCGGCATCCGCGGAACCGCAGGCACCCTCGATGGAGCTGCAGGTGGCGTCGAGGTCGCGCTCAAACACAATGCCCTGACTGCTGCTACCTGGCGGTGCGGCGGCGAAGGCCCACGGATCGCAGTCGAGGTAGCGCAGGCCGTGCGCCTGCAGGTCGAGCTCCTCGGTGATGCCGAGGTGGCGGATCATGAGGTGCGCCGAGGACCCGCGGTCCACCTGGTGCCCGGGAAAGCGCTCCACGGTAGACACCGCTCCGCCGAGGACGGTGTCGGCTTCGAGCACGGTGACGTCCAGGCCACTCTTGGCGAGGTAGCAGGCGCAGACGAGACTGTTGTGCCCGGAACCCACCACGATCGCGTCATGCACCCCGCAACCGTAGCCGGTGCTCAGAGAGGCAGTGCCCGTCCCAGGACGGCGAAAGGGCGAGCGTCTCCAGTGAAGTTGAAGTGGCGAAGCACGTCGTAGAAGCCGAGGCGGCGATAGAGCTTCCACGCCCTGTTCTGCTCCTGGGGAGCCTCCGGGGTGGAGAGCAGCACGGTGGGCTCGGGTCGGTTCGTCAGCAGCCGCAGCAGCAGCTGCTCGCCCAGGCCCAGGCCTTGCGCGCTCGGCAGCACGTGCAGCTCGGTCAGCTCGAAGTACTCGTCGAGCAGCGACTCTGCGGCGCTCGACGGCCGTGCTCTCGCGAGCAGGCCGCTGCGTACCTCCTCGTGCCACCACTGTCCACGGGCGCCGCGATAGCCATAGGCGATGCCGAGCAACGGCGCATCGTCCATGCCAAGCGTGTCGACCGAGTCGCCCAGTGCCGCAACCGCGTGCCATCCAACACGCAGGGAGTGCTCGGCCCATACTGGCGCGCGGTGCTGCTCGGTGCCGCGTGGGTAGCCCATTGCGGCTACGTAGATCGCGAGTGCCTCAGCCATCCTGCCGTGCAACGCGTCCCGTGACAGGTCGACGATGTGGGTACTCACCGGGCCATCACACCATGGACTTGTCGGCGCGCTCTTGACGGCGTGGGTGGGGGAGGAGCTAGAGTCGTCACTATTCGAACAACAGTTCGAATAGTGACGTGAAGGGGCCTCGGCAATGAATACAGCGACGGTGGGCCCAGCACCGCAGGAGCGAGGACCGGCGCAGCGCACCCCGGAGTCCACGGTCCGTCCGGCTCCTGCTGCGTACCTTTCGTATGGTCGCGCCAGTTCGGCGGCAAACTTGCTCGAGCAGGCCGCTTCGGGGCTGGAGCAGGCAAGACACGCAGGCACACCGACCAGCCGCTTCGCGCAGGCCAGGCTTGCGGGCCTACGCGCGGGTGCCGCCGTCCTGGCGACCAGGGCGGTACCGAGCCGACCTTCGGCTCCGACGCGCTCCCGGCCGAGCAGTGTGTGGGCACTGTTGGCCCACGTCGCACCGGAGCTCGGGGAGTGGTCGGCATTCTTCGCTTCCTGCGCGGCTACCCAAAGCATCACAGCCCGGGATGCGGACGACATGCTCCGTCAGTCTGAGCAGTTTCTGGTTCTGGCCGGACGCGCTGCTTTGCCTCGGTGTTCGTGACCTTGGTCGAATGGTGATCGCCGAGACACGTCGGCGGGTTCTTTCCGGTCAGCCGCCCGGCGCATGCTGGGCACTAGAGTGGGACGTCGTGAACCGATCTGCGAAGGACGTTGAGGCGCGTGAAGACGTGCCCGTGCACCCCGCCACCGTCAACGACGGAGCAGGAAGTGCTCTGGTACATCGTGCTGTGCAGCGGGCGGTGCGGGCATACGGTGCGGGCACGCCCTGCCGGGTACTGGATGTCGGGGGCGGTTCCGGGGTGTGGGCGGTTCCGTTGGCGACTCTCGGCTGCCAGGTCACCGTCGTAGACCCCAGCCCCGACGCACTTGCCTCGCTCGCCAGACGCGCGCGGGAAGCAGGTGCCTCTGATCGGGTCACCGCGGTTCAGGGCGATGTCGACTGCCTCGGTGAGGTGGTGGCGGGCGGTGCGGCGGATGTGGTGCTGGCCCACGGCGTCCTGGAAGTGGTTGACGAGGTCCCCCGCGCGGTGGAAGCGCTGGTCTCCGCTCTCACCCCCGGCGGGGTGTTGTCAGTTCTGGTCGCCGGTAGGGCAGCTGCCGTGTTGCACAGGGCGCTCGCCGGCCGACTGGCTGATGCAATGCATGTGCTCACCGATCCCGATGGACGGATAGGCCCAGGGGACCCGTTGTTGCGCCGCTTTGACGTCGATGGGCTCAGCACGCTGCTTTCGGGCGCGGGACTGGACGTGGAGCTGATCCAGGGTGACACCGTTGTTGCGGATCTCCTCCCGTCTTCGGTTCGCGCGAGCGCCTCGGGTGCGGCTCTTGCCGACTTGGAAGCGGTCGCCTCGAGCGTGGCACCGCTCCGCGAGATCGCCAGCAGACTGCACGCGATGGCCAGGCTGCCAGCCACGAGTTGAGCAGGCAGGCGAAGGGGCGCAGCTAGATGGGACGCAGCGGGGATCTTGCCGGCCATGGGGCCCGGGGTGCTGGTGGCGCTGACGACACCGGTTGTGTGATGTTGCACGTCGACATGGACGCTTTCTATGCGTCGGTGGAGGTGCGGGAGGCTCCGCACCTCGCCGGTCGTGCTGTGGTTGTTGCAGGTGGCAACAGGGGCGTGGTGCTCTCGGCTACATATGAGGCACGGAAATCGGGTGTTCGCGCGGCGATGCCGGTCTCCCGGGCTCGACGGTTGTGCCCCGAGGCGGACTTCGTCGCACCGCATTTCCCCCTTTACTCGACGGCCTCTCGGGAGGTCATGGCGATATTCCGGTCGATTACGCCCTTGGTGGAACCGCTGAGCCTTGATGAGGCCTTTCTCGACGTGTCGGGCGCGCTTCGGCGACTCGCAAGCACGCCCTCCGCTGTCGCCGAGCAGATTCGGGCCGAGGTGCACGCCACGGTGGGGATTACCTGCTCGGTGGGAGTTGCCCGCACCAAGTCGATGGCGAAGATCGCTTCGGGGATGGCCAAGCCCGACGGAGTGATGGTGGTCCCGCTGGCGAATGAGCGAGACATCCTGCACGCGCTGCCGGTGACCGCCTTGTTCGGGGTTGGCGCCCGTACAGGAGAGGTGCTGGCTGCTCATGGTCTGCGCACAGTCGGCGAGCTGGCCGGGACCGACCAGCGGGTCCTGCAGCAGTGGGTGGGCAAGTCCAGCGGCGCACACCTGCATGCGTTGGCCAACGGCCGTGATGATCGTGCCGTGGTCCCGGACTCCAGCGAGAAGTCAGTGGGCGCGGAGGAGACCTTTGGCGCTGACGTCCACGACACAACAACCCTCCACCGTGAGCTGCTTCGGCTCTCCGAGCGCACCACGGCGGCCCTGCGACGCAAGGGCCTTCGAGCGCGCACGGTGGCGCTCAAGGTTCGGCTGGCTGATTTCACCACGATGACCCGCTCCCGGACCCTCCACAGTCCAACCGATGTCGCCAACGAGGTATACCAGTGCGCGCGGGACTTGCTCGATGCGCTGGGGCCGCGGGGGCAGGCGGTGCGTTTGCTCGGGGTCCGCGCGGAGCAACTCGTGACCTCGTCCACTGTCGTGGAGCAACTCGCGCTCGACGCTCCAGAATATGGATGGCGGGATGCCGAAAAGGCCGCTGACGTGCTCCGATCCAGATTCGGGGAGTTGGCCATTCGCCCAGCAACGCTACTCGGCGGGCCGGACGTCAGCCGGTGACACGACGGGTGGGCCAGGATCTTTGCCCTCTCTGGGGGCCATGGGTGGTCCTCCGCCCGCTGGACTCGTACGATGTCGAGTAGATGCCCGCCAAGGTCGGGCATTCGTCGGCCCCGCAGCGGGGTCGGCAGCCCAAGACCTTCAGTGCCGGGGGAGGGACAGTGCCACTCTCGGAGCACGAGCAGCACTTGCTCGATCAGATTGAGACCGCGCTCTACGCAGAAGATCCCAAGTTCGCCTCAAACGTGCGGACAGGCCGGGGTTTGAGTGCTGGGCGTCGTCGACGTGTCCAGGCCGTGGCGGTGTTTCTGCTCGGGCTTGTGCTGCTGGTCGGGGGCGTCGCCTTACCCTTCAAACCGGGCGGCGTGCCGGTCGTCAGTGTGCTCGGCTTCCTGGTGATGTTCGGTGCCGGTGTGTTGGTGCTGGTGGGCCGCAGCCCCGCGGCGACCACGGGACCCGGTCGGGGTTCTGTGGGTCGTGGGCGGGACGGCGGCGGGCGCGGGAAGAACCGTTCCAGCGGCGGTTTTGCCGCGAAGATGGAAGAGCGCTTCAAGCGTCGTTTCGATCAGGGCTGAATCACGCCTCGGCTGTGCTGCGACGCCGAGCGTGCAGGCGGCCCATCACCGAGCGCGGGAATGCACGTTCGCGTCGACTCAGTGGACAGCACCGCTGCCAGGCCGCCACCAGTTCGTCGATCTGCGGGCGATGAGACTGCTCCGCGACTCGGGCCGCCTCTGTTGCTGTGCCGTACCACTGAGCCTCGACGGCGTGAATGACCGCGTCCACGGCCGCACGACCGCGCGCGTCCAGCCCGTGTGCGTCGGACAGTCGATCGCCGGCCGACCGGGGGGTGTCCGTGACGGCGACATCCATGCCCCGGTCAGCGGCGAGGTCGATCAGCTCTGACCAGGCAGCGTCGGGCGTGCCTTTGGCCAGCCTGCGCACGGTGCGTCGTCGGCGCAGCGCCGCAGGCACACATCCGACTGCGCTGAGCAGAAGGAAGGCCAGTGCCGTCAGCCCTGCTATCAGCAAGCCCGTCCCGGGGGTCTTGTATTCATCCGTGCTCGTCGAACTCGCGGCGGGTGGGCGCTCGGCACCGGTACGCGAGGTGCTGGTCGGCGCGGCATCCGTCGGTCGCACGGAGGGTGTGGTGGTCGGGCTCGCGGTGGACTTGGCTGGGGTTGCGGGCTGTGCGGCTGCCTCCGTGCCGACCTGCGCCACGTAGGAGGGAACGATCCCGCGCCCCCCGGCGAGCGGAGTCGGGTCGAAGGTCACCCAACCAACACCGGCGAAGAACACCTCGACCCAGGCATGCGCGTCGTCGCTGGTTATGGTGCGCAGGCCTGGGTTTCCGGTTCCAGGGGTGTAGCCGAGAACAACGCGCGCGGAGATCCCCAGTTCGCGCAGCAGAACCGCCATCGCCGAGGCGTACTGCTCGCAGAACCCGCGCTTGGTCACGGTGAGGAAACTCAGCAGGGCGTCGTTGCTGACTGCTCCGTGTGCGGAACTCCCGGCATTGAGGTCGTAGACAAAGCCGTTACTGGGGTTGGTGAAGTAGGCGTTCAGCGCACCAGCGGCGTCAAATGTGGTGGGTGCGTTGCCCGCGATGTTCCGGGCGAGCTGTACCACCTGTGGATCTACACCGTCGATCTGCCGCCAACGTGGATCGATTCCCGACTGGCTCTGGGGTGCGTTGCCGAGTTCGCGCAACTGCTGTGCACTCGCGCTGGGTACCACCGCCTGCACCGTGTACGTAGGCAACGGTTGCTGCTCAGGCGTCTGCAGGACACCCGTTTCGGCGTCGTACGTGTAGCCCTGCAGCGGTTTGTCCACGCCGCGTACGGAGATGGGGACGCCGGGGGAGGGCAGCCAGCGGTCAGAGTAGCGCTGTCCGCGCACTGTGATGTTCTCGACGGCTCCGAGGACCTGCTGCCGGCCCATCGCTGGCCCCGGAGATTCGCCGGCGGCCAGTTCCTCCACGATCCATCCCCGGTTGTTGACGAACCTATCGAGAGTGACTGCGCGCAGATACGTCGGCTGTGCCATCCCGGTCACGGTGAACAGGGGGGTGGCGGTGCGCTCGCCGAGCTCGCCGCGCAGCTGGGTGAAGGGGTTCAACGCGACCCCCGTCGCCCCGGCGGCGGACGGGAGGCGCCGACCGTCGGTGCCGACTCCCGTCACCGTCGAGCCGATGATGAAAGCACAGGCGAGCGAGAGCGCCACGGCCATCACGAATGTGGGTGACAGGAGCCCGGCCACCTTGGCTCCTGGACCTGCCACGGTGGCTCTCTTGCCACTGTTGGAGACCAACAGAATCAGCAGACCGGCGCTGCCGAGCAGAAAGGACCACGACGGCAACAGGCTGGTCAACAGCGATGCGGGGACGGTGACTACGCACAGCAGGACGAGGCCCGCGATCGCCGGCATTTGGACCCCGGCCACCAGCAGGTCGATGACTATGGCGGCGAAGCCCAGTGAGGTCAGCAGTAGTAACAACATCTCCTGGGTCACTGCCACCGGCGGCTTGAGCGTGGCGACCTGGCTGTCGGCGCCGTCCAACAGCGCGCGGAGCTGCGCCACTGCTGCCGGACCGGGAACCAGCCCCAGCAGGGCGGTGTCGGTGAACACGAGGGTGGTCAGCCCTCCCAGCACCAGAACCTGGCCGAGCACCACGAGTAACAGCGGCACGCGCAGGGCGCGCAGGGCCGTGCCGGTGGCGGCGATAACGGCGACCGTGCCGACAACAGGGAGAACCCACCCGGCGGAGGTGAAGAGAGGACCCAGTGCTGCGCAAGTCAGCAGCAGCGCCAGCGCACCTGCCGCCGACTGTGCTCCTCGTGTGGCGCTGGTCCCGGACTGCACGGCTACCGACCCGCCGTGCGATTTCGCTGCAGCGCGGACCACAGCTCAGACGGCAGTAGAGGGCTGCCCGCATCGGCCACGCTCCCGTCGACCGTGTTCCAACCGGCTGTGCGCAGAATGGCTGCCCCGCTGCTCGGCCGCAGATGGACTGCACTTGCCGACCCTGCGTGCCCCTCGAGCAGAGCGGCCGCCGCCGCGGTGTCGAGGGTTCCGAAGACCGCGATGAGCTGGTCCGCGCCAACCAGCCCGAACACGGCACCCAGGTCGGCACGGTCAGTCGGCGTGAGCAAGGCCAGCTGGTCCAGGCCGGCCTCGCCGCTGGCCACCTCAATGCCCTCGGTGGTGAGCACCCGCACCGGGATCCCGATGCGATGCAGGTGAACCGACAGGCTCGCTGTCAGGCTCACCGCTCGCTCGAGGCTGGACTGCCCGCTGGCGCCAGAGTGGCTTGTGCGGCGGACATCCAGCAGCACGACGGTGCCCGTGGTGTGTCCTTGCTCGGTGGTGCGGACGATCAACTCGCCGCGGCGGGCGGTGCTGCGCCAGTGGATCGTGCGGATGTCGTCGCCTGACGCGTAGGCGCGCAGCTGGGCATCGCGGAGGGTCTGAGCTCTGGAGAGCTGCCCGGTCCCACGTCGTGCAGCACGGTCCTCACTGCTCGAGGAACCACTCGACGACTCGCAGTCGAGTGGTTCAACACGTGGTCGAACCAGCACGGGGGTCCGGTCACCGACGGTGCGTACCAACTCCACCAAGCCCAGCGGGTCGGCGAGCGAGACGTGGAGCGGTCCGAGCATGTGCGGACCGCGCAGTCCTAGTGCCAACGGGTACTGGACTGTGGCAGTGTCGCCCTTCCCCAACCCCCCGACCACGCACGTGGTGGCCGTGCCGCAGGCAGTGGGTACCGCATCGTTGATGAGCAGGCCATCGACCGGGGTGCGCGACACGGCGCGCAGCCGCAGCTCCACGTGAGCGGCGTCGCCGACGGCAAGTGGCTGTGGCCCCACGGAACGGGTCACGTCCAGCCGCAGCAGTGACAGTGCGCAGAGCAGCGCACTCAACACCGGAAGCGCGACGAGGAGGCCGCCGATGCGGAGAAGATCGCGTTCGTCGAGGACCACGGCACACACCGCGCAAGCTGCGCCCGCCGCGATCGAGCAGCGTCCCCTTGTTGTCAGTCCCGCCAGTGGAGAGCGCACTCAGCGTGCCCCGTGGCGTCCCGTAGTGCCGCGGGGCACGGGAATGTGGTCGATGAGCTCATGCATGACGGAGCCTGCGTCGCGTCGTCCTGCTACCGCTTCTCCGGTGAGCAACAGGCGGTGTGCGAGCACGGGCTCGGCCATTGAGGTCACGTCGTCAGGCAGCACGTGCGCGCGGCCGTCCAATGCCGCACGAGCCCGGACCGTGCGCACGAGGTGCAGGGTGGCTCGCGGCGAGGCGCCAAGACGGATCAAGGGACTGGTCCGGGTTGACGACACCAGCTCCACGACATAGCGGCGCAGCTCCTGGGACATGTAGACCGTGCGTGTTGCAGCGATCATGGAGCGCACGTCGGCTGCCGTGCAGACCGGCCACAGCTGGTTGACAGGATCAGGTGCGGAATGGGCGTCGATCATTGTCAGCTCGGCCTCGACGCTGGGGTAACCGAGTGAGACCCGGGTGGTGAAGCGATCACGCTGCGCCTCGGGAAGGGCGTACGTTCCCTCCATCTCCACTGGGTTCTGGGTGGCGAGCACCATGAACGGCTCCGCGAGCCGGTAGGTCGTGGAGTCCACCGTCACTTGCTGTTCTTCCATGCACTCCAGCAGTGCGGACTGAGTCTTGGGTGAAGCCCTGTTGATCTCGTCGGCGACCAAGATGTTGGCGAAGACCGGGCCCGGTCGAAACTCGAACTCGCCGTTGCGGCGGTCGTAGATCGACACCCCCGTGACGTCACTGGGCAGGAGGTCCGGGGTGAACTGGATGCGCGAGACGCTGGAGTCCACTGCCCGGGCAAGCGACTTCGCCAAGGCGGTCTTGCCCACCCCCGGAACGTCTTCCAGCAGCAGGTGCCCACCTGCCATGAGGGTGAGCACAGCGGTGCGGACGACACGTGTCTTGCCGACGACGACCTGTTCGACAGCGGCGATGATGCGCTGCCCGGTTTCGGCCACTTGCTCGAGGGGCCATCGCGGCGTGAGCTCCTGTTCCCAGGTGCCGTCGAAGCCTCCGCTGATGCGCGATGTGCTCACGTGCTCCTCCATGGCGGTGCATGCGCAGTCGACCCGGGACCACTCAAGAAATCGGACCGTTCGAATATCTGGTCCCACCAAGAGTGTGCCAAACCTGCGGGGGGGTGGCGTTCGGGAACGGCCCGGAGAAGTTATCACCGTGGCCGCGCCCGATGCCCCACCTTGCCCCACCTTGTGCGCAAAGGTGGCCGGGAGGGCACTGGGGGATAGAAACGAGCACGTAGTACGGCGTAGCCAGAGGGGCTCCGGCGTCGTGAAGCACGTAGACGGGGATCTTCCCCCACTTCGGCCCAATGTGCTGTGAACTGCGAAAACGCGATAACAAATGCGAACGAAATCGCCTCGTGTCCGCTTGATATTGACCAATGGTGGGGTACGGTGGTGCGAAGTGGGGCAACTGGAGCTCCATGGCCAGGAAACTGGCGCAGGGAGTGCGTCTAGGCGGGAGGTGGGAGCCGTGTTCCTCGGCACCTACGCGCCCAAGCTGGACGACAAAGGCCGTCTCACCCTGCCGGCGAAGTTCCGTGACGCCCTGGCCGGTGGGGTGATGGTCACCAAGGGTCAGGATCACAGCCTCGCCGTGTACCCGCGCGCCGAGTTCGAGGTGCGTGCTCGCAAAGCCGCCGACGCCTCCCGGACGAACGAAGCGGCTCGCGCCTTTGTCCGAGCCATGGCAGCCGGAACCGACGAGCAGCACGCCGACGGCCAAGGGCGCATCACGCTCTCCGCCGACCACCGCCGGTACGCCGGACTGGCCAAGGAGTGTGTGGTCATCGGCTCGGTGGACTTTCTGGAGATCTGGGACGCGCAGTCCTGGCAGACCTACCTCGATGCCAACGAAGAGAGCTACTCCCAAGCACGAGAGGAGTCGCTCGGCGACATCCTCTAGCTGCTGGCACCTCCGGGTGTCCCGAGGCCTCCGTCCGAGGATGGCCCTGACGCACTTCCCCGGCGTCAGGTCACCTTCGTTCGGACGGGGACCTCCCGACATCCCGACAGCGCCAGGAAGTACCGGCAACACAGCAGCACCCGACAGCACGGCACACATCAGTGAGAAAGGGAGAGCCGGTGGACTCTGGAGCAGCCCAGCACCGACACATACCTGTTCTCCTGGACCGCGTCAGCGAGCTGCTCCAGCCCGCGCTCGACGTCCCGGGGTCCGTGCTGATCGACGCAACGCTCGGCCTGGGAGGCCACGCCGCCCATCTGCTCTCGGTGCATCCGCAGCTTCGGCTCATCGGCCTGGACCGTGACCCCGAGGCACTCGCGATCGCCGGCGATCGGCTTGCCGAGTACGGAAAACGAGTCACCCTGGTGCACACCGTGTATGACGGCATCGAGGACGCACTGGAGCAGGCGGGACTCGGCCGAAGCGGACTGGTGCAGGGCGTGTTGTTCGACCTGGGCGTTTCCTCCATGCAGCTGGACGCCGCCGAGCGCGGGTTTGCCTACGCCAAGGACGCGCCGCTGGACATGCGGATGGACCCGACGACCGGGATCACCGCGGCGGAGGTGCTCAACACCTACACACACGGCGCGCTGGCGCGGGTGCTCTCCGTCTACGGGGAGGAGCGGTTCGCCGGACGCATCGCCTCGGAGGTGTTGCGTCAGCGGGAGCAGGAACCGTTCACCACGAGTGCGCGCCTGGTCGAGGCGATCTACTCTTCCGTTCCTGCCGCAACTCGTCGTACCGGCGGACACCCGGCCAAACGCACGTTCCAGGCACTGCGCATCGAGGTCAACGGTGAGCTCGACGCACTGCGGGCCGCGCTACCCGTAGCCATCGACGCCCTCGCTGTCGGCGGCCGCATGGTGGTGATGTCATACCAGTCGCTGGAGGACCGGTTGACGAAGCAGGAGCTTGCCCCCCGGCTGCGCTCACGTACCCCGCAGGACCTGCCGGTGGAGCTGCCCGGCCAGGGGCCAGAGCTCAGCGCCCTGACCCGGGGCGCCGAGCGCGCAAGCGCCACTGAGATCGACATCAACCCGCGGGCTGCATCGGTGCGCGTGCGCGCCGTGCAGCGCATCTCCAGGAGGCCGGCATGACCGCACCAGCACGTACCCGTCCGGCTCCCGCACGGCGCGCACCGCGTACCGCACCCGCCGCGCGTGCGAGCAGCACTGCACGTCCAAGCAGCACCGGGCGTTCAGCAGCAGCACAGCGGGCGTACTCACGAAAGTCGGAGCGTTCTCAGCGCTGGACCCACCTGGTACCGGACCCGCTGTCCAAAGTCGTGGTGGCCCGGCGGGTCCCCTTTGTTGCCATCATTATCGGTCTGCTCGGCGTCGGGTTGTTCGCCACCTTGTGGCTGTCGGCGAACTCGGCTGAGGACTCGTACCAGCTCAGCAGCGCCCAGAAGGAGACCCGGCTGCTGGCGGAGCGGGTGGAAGCACTGCATCGGGACGTGGCGACCATGAGTTCAGCCGCGGCGTTGGCGCAGCGCGCCGCACAGCTCGGGATGGTGCCGACCACCGACGTCGCTCGTCTGTTGGTCGCCCCTGACGGGGCGGTGGCGGTGGTGGGGAAGCCTGCACCCGCCGCATCACCGGTCTCCCCGCTGCCCGTGCAGGCGCGTAGCGTCGCCCCGGCAATCACTCTCGCAGCGCCAGCGCC
>JADGOX010000052.1 GCA_017882745.1 Mycobacteriaceae bacterium
CCGAATCCGGGGAACTCCAGCACCAGGCAGCGGAAGTGTTCGGCGAAGGTGCCGAGGACGCCCCGGTAGTTGCGCCATCCGGTCACCCCGGGGCCCGAGCCGTGCAAGAGCAGCAGCGGCGGTCCGTCGCCGGCCTCGTGGTAGCGCAGGACCCCCTGGTCCGTCTCGAGCTCTCGCCTTGTGTCCTCGTAACTCACGTCAGTCATGGGTCCCACCCTTACATCGCGGCCAGAGGTTCAGTGGCGGACCAGTCGTGACCCCAGTAGCTGTCGGCGGTGATCTCCTCTGACAAGTAGGTCCGCTCGTCGATCTTCATGCCCGCAGTGCCGAACTCGATGTCCCAGCCTCCGGGGGCGCGGACGTAGAAGGACACCATCTTGTCGTTGGTGTGTCGACCGAGGGTGGAGGACACGGAGAAACCGTTCTTCACCACGCGGTCGAGCGTCGCGCCTACGGCATCGAGCGTGTCGACCTCGACCATGACGTGGATGAGGCCGGGGGCTCCGCTGCGCGCAGAGGGGCACAGCGCGAGGCTGTGGTGCCGCTCGTTGACCCCCATGAAGCGAATGCGCAGGGGGCCGTACTCCGGGGGTGCCGGCAGCCGGAAGGCGCCGCGCGGGAAGAAGCCGAGCACCTCACTGTAGAAGTTGAACGCACGATCGAGATCCATCACCGGGAGCACGACGTGGCCGAGGCCCTGAGTGCCGGTGACGAACTTCGCGCCGAACGGTGTCACCACCGGGCTGTGTTCGAGGATCGCGCCGTGGAAGATCTCGATCGAGGCGCCATTCGGGTCCTGGAAGGCGATGACCTCCTCGACCCGTCGAGCATCAGCCTCCTCGAGGCCCAATGCCTTGACGGCAATCCCCGCAGCCTCGACGGCTGCCCGGACGCGGGCCAGGGCCGCGTGGTCGCGGACCTCCCAGCCGATGTCCACCACTCCGTCGGCATCGCCAGCAACGATGACGATCCGGGAAGCCCGCTCGTCCATCCGCAGGTAGAGCGCGTTCTTGTCGGGTCCGCTGCCCTTCGCGAAGCCGAGTACCTCGAACGCGAGCTTGCGCCAGCGCTCCATGTCGGTGGTCTGGACCTTGATGTAGCCCAAGCCTCGAATATCGGTCATCTTCTCGTCTCCGTATGTCAGGTGTTGTCCACGTCATGGTCGACCTGGTGGCAGGGGGACGGCACCCGCGTATCCCACTGAGCGAGAGACTCTGCAGCAACGGCGAAGAAGACGCCGTACTACGAGCTGCCGGCGAGCAGCACCATGCCGATTCGCTCCGGGGCGTCGGACATCGGCACGTGACCGAGCCCGGGAAGCACGACCACCTTGGCGTCCGGGTAGCTGCGGCGGGCCCTTCGCGCCTGGTACACCGGCAGCAGCAGGTCCCGACGGCCCCAGGCGATGGTCACCGGAACCATGTGGCGCGGCACGTCCTCGTTCGGAAAGCCCTGTTCGAGAAACAGGTCCACTGCCTCGTTCGTCATCAATGACTGAGCGTCGGCAAGTGCCGCCTCCGGCGACACCCTCCAGGGGCGACCGAAGAACGGCACCAGGGTGGCCGAGCGGAGCACCGGGTTCTTCAGCATCGCGGGCAGGCGGGTGCGGTTGGACCGCGCCATCGCGCGCGAGCCGCGGAACACGGCCTTGATCAAGAGCTCGTCGAGGAGGCTGGTACCGAACCCGGCCGGCGACAGGGCGGTTGCCGAGGCGACCCGTCCGCGCGCCGCCAGTTGCAGGGCCACCCAACCGCCCAGGGAGTTCCCCGCAACGTGCGCACGTCCCTCGTCGGGTGCAAGCTCGTCGAGCATGCCCTCGACCGCATCAAGAGTGGCCTTGTGAACGGGAACGCCGGGCGGCAGCGCCGGTGACTCGCCGTGCCCGGGAAGGTCGATGGTGACGACCCGCCGATGGCTCGTCAGCTCGGGCAGCACCGGGTCCCAGGCCTGGCGTCGATGCGAGAGCCCGTGCACAAGAACAAGGGTGGGCCCGCTGCCGTGGACCTCGTACGCCAACTTCATGACGTACATCTTGCACTGTCGTGGCATGCACGGTGACGCGAGTCCGATGACCACGGGTAGATCCCCCGCTCCGTGCAACCCCTCGTGCTCGGTCCGCCTCAACAGCTCGCGAACGCCGGTGCATCGGTGCCGAACTCGGTGGTCGAGCTCCAGCTGGGTGCCAGGTCGCCCGCCCGGCCCGGCGGCCCGATGACGCTGACCGGCCGTGCGGCGCCCAGCAGGGTGACCAGGTGGCCCTCCGGCCCCGGCCACATTTCCTCCCATGATTGTCAGGGGCTGCGCCTGGAGGACCGGCCGTTCAGCCCATTCTGGTATGCATCTCCCACACCAGCACCTCGGCCCCGTCGGCACCGGCCACCAACCGTTGCCCGTCACTTGCGGTGATCCGAGCGGCATCTCCGGCAGACAGCCGCCCACCGCCCTCCAGGTCGACCTGGCCGTCCGCGACGAACAGGTGCACAAACGGTGCGGAAGGAACCAGCACCTCACCACCGGGTTGCAGTCGTGCGGCGTGTAATGCGGCGTGGCGCTGGTTGATGCGGATGGCCGCGGCACCGGCGTGCTTGGTCATCCCGGAGGCCACCGGGACCAGAGCACCCCGTGCCAGCTCGTCGCCGATCTCCAGCTGCTCGTATCCCGGAGCCAATCCGGGTTCGTCGGGCGGCACCCACATCTGCAGGAAATGCACCGGCTCGTGGTGCTCGGCGTGGCCGGTGAGCCGCCAGGAGTCGTTTTTCTCCGAATGCAGGATTCCGGTGCCGGCACTCATTCGCTGGGCCAGGCCCGGGTAGATGACGTCCGAGTTGCCTTCGGAGTCCTGATGCACGAGAGCACCTTTGAGCACCCACGTGACGATCTCCATGTCGCGGTGCGGGTGGGTGTCGAAGCCCGCGCCGGGGCTGACGGTGTCGTCGTTGTTCACGAGCAGCAACCCGAAGTGGGTGTTGTCCGGGTCGTAGTGCCGCCCGAAGGAGAACGAGTGCCACGAGTCGAGCCAGTCGATCTGCGTGTGCGGCCGGTCCGCGGCCCGTCTGATGTCCGTCGTCATGGTGACCCCCTCACATGGCCACCACGAAGTGAACCACTGCGGGGACCGGGGTTCTCGGCGAGCCCCGACATCGCTCATCGCAGACCGATGGCCGCAAGCCCGCGATGTCCTGCGCAGTGACCTGCTGGACGGGCTGTCCCCGGGTTCCCCGATAGGCTCACCTCATGTGCACGGGACCGTTGCTGACCCACCTCGATCGCCAGCATCCACAGGTCAGACGGTGAACCCCGTCAAAGCGCTCCTGGACTCGCTCCACTGGGTGGACTCCTCGGTTCAGAACGGCCTGGAGGTGCTCCGGCTGGGTGGCCTTGCCACCGATGACGAGGGGGCGCCCTACGAGGTCGTCGCCGAACGGCGCAACTTCCGTCTACGCCGCTACTTCCCGGGCTCCGAAGACACCACATCCGAGTCCACTCGGCCCGCAATCGTGCTGGTTCCGCCGATGATGCTCGACGCCGACATCTACGACGTCTCACCCAACTCCAGCGCCGTCAGGGTGTTGAACTCCCTGGGCATCGACGCGTGGGTCGTCGACTTCGGATCTCCTGACCGTGAGGAAGGGGGCCTCGAGCGAAACCTCACCGACCACGTCATCGCGATCAGCGAAGCCATCGACATCGCCCGAGGCATTCTGGGCCACGACGTGTCCATCGGGGGGTACTCCCAAGGCGGGATGTTCTGCTACCAGGTTGCTGCGTACCGGCGCAGCAAGGGCCTGGTCAGCGTCGTCACCTTCGGCAGCCCCGCCGACACCCGCGGTGTCCTTGACCGCTTCGGCATCCCCGAGGAGGTCCTGCTCCGGACCGCCTCATTCCTCGCCGAGCACGTCTTCGCCCGGCAGGCCCTGCCCGCGTGGGCCTCCCGGACCGGATTTCGCCTGCTCGACCCGGTCAAGTCGGTGCGCTCCAGGATCGACTTCGTGCTGCAGCTGCACGACCGCGAGGCGCTGCTGCCCCGAGAACGTCAACGGCGCTTCCTCGGCGGCGAGGGGTTCATCGCCTGGTCGGGTCCTGCGGTAGCCGAGCTGCTCAGCCAGTTCGTCGTACACGACCGGATGATGAAGGGCGGCTTCGTCATCGGTGACGAATCGGTGACCCTGGCCGACATCACCTGCCCGATCTTCGCCGTGGTCGGCACGGTCGACTCCATCGCGCCGGCCGACGCCGTCCGCGCCATCGGTCGCGCGGCCCCCCAGGCGGATGTGTACGTGATGCCGATTCGCGCGGGGCACTTCGGGCTGGTCGTCGGTTCGGAGTCGACGGCGACGACCTGGCCCACGGTGGCCGGCTGGCTCGAGTGGCGCGCAGGTCTGGGCGGCCGACCGGAGCTGGTGGTGCCGCTCGACGAGGACACGCCGCCGCACAGCGGTGCAGCGTCCGCCCTGAGCCAGGGGGTGAACCTGGTGGCGGACGTCGGCCTGGGCACGTCACGCTCGCTCGTTGCCACCGCCACACGCAGCGCACAAACGGTGCTCGGCCTCACCGGCGATGCGATCGCCCAGCTGCCACGACTGGCCCGCATGGAGCAGATCAGTCCGCGGACGCGGATTTCCTTGGCTTCCCTGCTCGATGAGCAGGCACACCGTGCCGGGAACGACATCTGCTTCATGTTCGAGGGCCGGGCACACACCCACACCAGGACCAAAGAGCGCATCGACAACATCGTGCGGGGGTTGCTGGCCGTCGGAGTGCACCAGGGCGAGCACGTCGGAGTGCTCATGGCCACCCGGCCCAGCGCCTTCACTGTGCTCGCGGCGCTGAACCGCCTTGGGGCGGTGGCCGTCATGCTGCGACCCGACGGCGACACCGCCGGTGAGGCCCTGCTCGGCCAGATCTCCCGCGTCATCGCCGACCCCGAGCTGGCCGAGCGCGCCACCGCGGCCGAGATCGGCCCGGTGCTCGTACTCGGTGGCGGCGGGTCACCCCGCTCACTGCCCGGCGTGACAGACATGGAGCGGATAGACCCCGACACCGTCACCGTGCCTTCGTGGTACCGGCCGAACCTCGGGCGCGCCAGCGACCTGGCCTTTGTGCTGTTCACCGGCAGCACGGCTCACGCGCGGACCCGACGGATCACCAACCACCGCTGGGCGCTCGCCGCGTTGGGCACGGCGTCCTCCGCGTCGCTCTCGCCAGCGGACACCCTGTTCTGCATCACTCCGCTCCACCATCCCGCCGGGCTCATGACAAGCCTCGGCGGCGCGGTCGCCGGTGGTGCCCGCATCGCGTTCACCACCCACTTCGACCCCCCCACCTTCTGGGACGAGGTACGCCGCTACGGAGTGACGGCTGTGTCCTACACGTGGACCATGCTGCACGAGCTGGTCGAGGCACCGGCCCGGCCCGGCGAGCTGCACCACCCCGTGCGCGTGTTCCTCGGATCGGGCGCGCCGCGCGGGCTCACCCGGCGCCTCGCCGAACGCTTCGCCCCTGCCAGGGTCCTCGAGTTCTACGCCACGACCGAGGGCGACGGGATCCTGGTCAACCTCGCCCGTTCCAAACCTGGCTCAAAGGGGCGTCCACTGCCCGGAAGCCCAGGTGTACGGATCGCCGCATACGACGTCGACAGCGGTGACCTCATCGAGGACAGTCGCGGCTATGCGCGGCAGTGTGCAGTCGGTGAGGTCGGCATGCTGCTGGCCCGCGCCGACAACGTGCTCGACACGGTGATCAGCAGTCCGCTGCGGGGGGTGTTCGCCCGCGAAGATGCCTGGCACGCCACAGGTGACCTCTTCGAGGTGGACGGTGACGGTGACCACTGGCTGGTCGACAACGTCTCCTCGCTCCTGCGAACCGCGCACGGCGTGGTCTTCAACCACCCGGTGCAGGACGCATTCGGCGACGCGTGGGGTGTCGACCTGTGCGCCACCTATGGCGTCCCGGCGCCCGCTGACGGCCACGTGTATGCCGTTGCGGCGCTCACCGTTCGGTCCGGACGGGAGGTGGCCGCCGAGGATGTGACGGCGGCGCTGGCGGTTCTCGAGCCGGACCAGCGCCCCGACCTGGTGCACCTCGTGGACCACGTCCCGGTCACCATCGCCTACCGGCTGGACAGCGTGGCCCTCAGTGCCCGGGGCGTGCCGTCACCGGGCAAGGACGTCTGGTGGTACGACCGGCGCAAGGACGCCTACGTTTCGCTCACGGCCGCGCGGCGCGCTCGCTTGCTCCGCAAGAGCTGATCCGGCGCAGGTCACTCCCCGAGGGAAAACTCCAAGGCCATCACCGGTGCCAGCAGCACAGCGAGAACGAGGAACACCCACCACGGTCGCGTCGCGAACGCCGTCCAGCGGGCCAAGCGACCACCCGTTGGCAGCCGGAGCTTGCGTAGCGCCACCGTGACTGCCCCGTATCGGCGTCCGACACCCAGCCGGGCGAGGTCGACGACCAGCCAGATCATGAAGATGAACGCACCAAGCACCATCGCTGCCTGGGCCACTTCCGCCGCGGCGATGATGAGCCGTTCCTGCCTGTCGACAGCACTGTCCTGCCGGGTGAACTCGTTCGAGAAGTACACGCTGAGCACGCCTGCCGTGCTCAGCGCGAAGGTCGCCACCCCGTATCTCCACAACCACGCCAGGCGCTCGGTCAACAGCGAATGGGCCTGCAGCTTGGGCAGCGGTGGTGAGACCAGCAGGACCGCCAACACCGGGACCACGGTGAGCACGCCGACGAGGAGCGCGAGGGCACGCGCCGCGCTGTCGAGGCCCAGCAGCGTCAGTGCAACGAACAGCACCACCAGAACACCCGCGGTGCAGCCCGGATGGGTCACCCACCGCGCGGTTCGCCGTGAGGGTGCCCCTCGGGCAGTTCGCGTCATGGACGACGATCCTGCCAGGTCGACACGCGGCGGACGGGCTGTTACGCCGCACGCCGTGGCGTCTCGACATGCGCAGACAACTGGACCATGCTCCGAAGAGTGTGCCCGCACAGCCATCTTGAGGAGAATGCCATGACCCCGTCGACTCACACGGCCACCGTTCGCGCACCGGGTCGATGTGCCGTCGTCCGGGGTACTCCGGTCATCTCCGAGCGCCGAATCCGCGCAGGTGGGTTTCGCAGCCGTAGCCTGTCCGTCGAGGGTGACGGACCAGAAGTACTTATGCTGCACGGCTTTTCCGATACCGCGGACACCTGGCGGCCGGTGCTGCGTGAGCTGGCCAGTCGTGGTCAGCGGGCCACCGCGGTCGACCTGCCCGGTTACGGCCGAGCCGACCACGTCAGCGCGGGTGCCGTGCTGCCCCAGCTCGACGACTTCGTCAGCGAACTGGTAGCCAGCCGGGGCCCGGGCACGATCGTCGTCGGCAACAGCCTGGGTGCGCTGGCCGGGCTGCGTGTGGCGGCTGACCCTGAGCTCTCGCTCGGCGGGGTGGTGGCCATCTCGCCGGCGGGCTTCGGCCACTCCCGGCTGGTCAACTACGCGGAACATGCGGGTCTCGCGGCCCAGCTGTTGGGCTTGCCGCTGCTGCCCAACCGCGTGCTGCGCACGATGGTGCTACTGACCTTTCCGCGGATGGCGTGCGGACATCACGCACTGGCCGATCCCGAAGCGATCCGGGCATACGCCGAGCAGTACCGCGGTCGGGCGGACATGGCGCGCATCCTCGGCGGCGGCCCATCACTCATCCGGGAGATCCGGGCGTCGGCCGACCACTCCGCACCGAGCTGTCCGGTGCTGGCGATCTGGGGTTCCCGCGACAAGCTCACGCTGCTCAGCGGGAGTCAGGAGCTGCTCGACACCGTGCCGGACAGCGAGTTGGTGGTGTTGCCGGGGTTCGGTCACTGCCCGCAGCTGGAGGTGCCCGACGGAATCGCCGAGCTGCTGCTCTCCTTCTCCGCTCGGCTCGCCGCCTGAGGTCTCGGTAGCGTTGGCGCCATGACTGACGCGAGGCCGACCGCACTGATCACCGGGGCGAGCAGGGGAGTCGGTGCCGCGACTGCCCGCGCGCTGAGCGCCACCCACGACGTGTTGCTCGGCGGGCGCGATACGGAGTCGCTGGAGCGTCTGGCGGGGGAGCTTCCCGGTGCACGGCCGTGGCCCGTGGACATCACCGACGACGAGTCGCTGGCCGCGGCCTGTGCGGGCATCGACCATCTGAACGTGCTGGTCCACTCCGCGGGCGTGGGCGATATTGCCTCCGTGGAGAACAGCAGCACCCAGCTCTGGCGCAGGACCTTCGACGTGAACGTGGTGGCGGTGGCCGAGCTCACGCGCCTGCTGTTGCCCGCCCTGCGCCGTGCCGGGGGACACGTGGTGATGATCAACTCCGGGGCCGGATTCAACGCCAATCCCGGCTGGGGCGCCTACGCGGCCAGCAAGTTTGCGCTCCGGGCCTTGACCGACTCGCTCCGGGCAGAGGAGCCGGGGCTGCGCGTGACCTCCGTGCACCCGGGGCGAATCGACACCGACATGCAGCGCGCGGTGCGCAGGGCCGAGGGCGGGGAGTACGAGACCGACAAGTACCTGACCGTCGAGTCCGTGGCGGCCTGGGTGCTGACGGCAGTGAACGCCTCCGCCGATGCGCACCTCACCGAGCTGGTGCTGCGGCCGTCCTCCTCACCACGCGGGACGAGCTAGAGCACCAGGTTCAGCAGCCGGCCGGGTACGAAGATCACCTTGCGAGGCTCTTTGCCCCCGACCAACGCGGCAATCTTCTCCTCCGCCAGTGCCGCGGCCAGCACGGTGTCGCGGTCCGCGTCGGCGGGCAGCGTGATCACGGCGCGCACCTTGCCGCCGACCTGCACGGGGTAGTCGAGGGTGTCCGCCGTCAGCCACTTCTCCTCGGCCACGGGGAACGGACCGTGGGCCAGGGACTCGTCGTGGCCCAGGCGTTGCCACAGCTCCTCGGCGAGGTGCGGGGCCAAGGGCGCCACCATGAGCACCAGTGGCTCGGCCAAGGACCGTGGCGCACCGTCCGGGTAGGTCTTGGTGAGGTGGTTGGTCAGCTCGATCAGCTTCGCAGCAGCCGTGTTGTCGCGCAGCGCAGCGTAGTCCTCGGAGACCCCGGCGATGGTCTTGTGCAGCACGCGCACGCTCGCCTCCGACGGTTCGGCGTCGGTCACCCGCACCACGCCGGTCGACTCGTCCACCACAGCGCGCCACAACCGCTGGAGAAAGCGGTGCGCGCCGACGACGTCCTTGGTGGCCCACGGCCGGGACGCGTCCAGCGGTCCCATCGACATCTCGTAGACCCGCAGGGTGTCCGCACCGTAGGCCGCGCACATCTCGTCGGGAGAGACAGAGTTCTTCAGGCTCTTGCCCATCTTCCCGTACTCACGCTTGACCTCGGCGCCTTGGTAGAACCACTTACCGTCCATTTCGGACACTTCGTCCGCGGGGACGTACACGCCACGGGCATCAGTAAAGGCATATGCCTGAATATAGCCCTGGTTGTAGAGACGCCGATACGGCTCTAGCGAGCTCACGTGACCGAGGTCGTAGAGCACCTTGTGCCAGAAGCGGCTGTAGAGCAGGTGCAGCACCGCGTGCTCCACGCCGCCGACATAGAGGTCCAGCCCGCCCGGGTCGTTGGGCCCGTGCAGCTCGGGACGCGGGCCCATCCAGTAGGCCTCGTTCTCCGGTGCGCAGAACTCCTCGGTGTTGGTGGGATCGATGTAGCGCAGCTGGTACCAGGAGCTCCCTGCCCACTGGGGCATGACGTTGGCATCGCGGCGGTAGTGCTGCAGTCCGTCACCGAGGTCCAACTCGAGGTTCAGCCAATCGGTGGCCTTGGCCAAGGGGGGAGAGGGCTCCGAGTCGGCGTCGTCGGGGTCGAAGCTGACGGGCGCGTAGTCCTCGACCTCGGGAAGCTCGACGGGCAGCATGCTCTCCGGCAGCGCGACCGGGGCGCCGTCGTCGGAGAACACGATGGGGAAGGGCTCGCCCCAGTAGCGCTGGCGGGCGAACAGCCAGTCGCGCAGCTTGTACTGCACGGTGCCGTGGCCGAGACCCCGCTCCTCCAGCCACGGGATGATGGTCGCCTTTGCCTCCTCGACGCCCATGCCGTCGAGGAACTCGCTGTTGATGGCCATGCCGTCGCCGGTGAACGCCTCGCCGTCGAAGTCGGCGGGCGGGGCGATGGTGCGGACGATGCCCAGTCCGAAGAGGGTGGCGAAGTCCCAGTCGCGCTGGTCTTGCGCGGGCACAGCCATGATCGCGCCGGTGCCATAACCCATGAGGACGTAGTCGGCCACGAACACCGGCACCTGGGCGCCGTTGACGGGGTTCGTCGCGTAGGAGCCGGTGAACACACCGGTCTTCTCCTTGTTCTCTTGGCGTTCCAGGTCGGTCTTCGATCCGACGGCCGACCTGTAGGCGGCCACCGCCTCGGCCGGGGTGGACGCACCGCCGGTCCAGCGCGCATCCACCTCGGCGGGCCACGCGGCGGCGGTGAGCTCCTCCAGCAGGGCATGTTCGGGGGCCAGCACCACGTAGGTGGCGCCGAACAGGGTGTCCGGCCGAGTGGTGAACACGTCGATCGCCACCGGGCCCGCCCGGAAGGTCACCTCGGCCCCACGGGAGCGGCCAATCCAGTTGCGCTGCATGGCCTTGACCTTCTCCGGCCAGTCCAGCAGCTCCAGGTCGTCGATCAGGCGGTCGTTGTAGGCGGTGATGCGCATCATCCACTGGCGCAGCGTGCGGCGGAACACGGGAAAGTTGCCGCGGTCGCTGCGGCCTTCGGCGGTGACCTCTTCGTTGGCCAGGACGGTTCCCAGCCCGGGACACCAGTTGACCGGCGAGGAGGAGAGGTAGACCAGACGATGGTCGTCGATCACCTTCCGCTGCTCGGCCACGGTCAACGAGGACCAGTCCCGGCCGTCGTCCAGCGCCCGGGTGCCGTCCGCGTACTCGGCCTCCAGCTCGGTGACCGGCCGAGCCTTCTGCGCCTTCGCGTCGTAGAAGGAGCCATAGATCTGCAGGAAGATCCACTGCGTCCAGCGGTAGAACTCGACGTCCGTGGTGGCGACGCGGCGGCGCTCGTCGTGACCGAGACCCAGTCGGCGGATCTGCGCGAGGTAACGCTCGACGTTCTGCTCGGTCGTGGCCCGCGGGTGAGTCCCCGTCTGCACGGCATACTGCTCCGCGGGCAGGCCGAAGGCGTCAAAACCCATGGTGTGGAGAACGTTGCGGCCGAGCATCCGGTGGTAGCGGGCGTACACGTCGGTGGCGATGAATCCGAGCGGGTGCCCGACGTGCAGCCCTGCACCCGAGGGGTAGGGGAACATGTCCTGCACGAACAGCTTGTCGGCAGGAAGCTCACCTGTGGCCAGGTCGCCGACCGGGTTTGGGGCGGCGAAGGTCTGCTGCTCACTCCACCGCTGCTGCCAGCGCCCTTCGAGCTCGCCGGCCAGTACGGCGTTGTAGCGGAACGCCGGGATCTCTTCGATACTCACGGCGAGCAGCGTAGTCGGCACGCCGATGCCCAGCCCCCGCCGGCGATGGTGGTCGGCGAGAAGCCGGACTTCAGTGTCTGCTCCGGTGGGAAAGACGAGGTATCCGGACCCGCCCAGCACCGCTGATGACAGTGAGCAGCAGGTACGTGCCGAGGAGAAGGACCAGGGTGTCGGCGCTGGCGAGGAAGGTGTCGCCACGGTCGGACAGGCCGAAGATGCTGATCGGGAGGGTCCGCCAGCTCGCTGGATACAGCATGATCGTAGCGCCGAGCTCACCCATGCACAGGGCGACGGAGAGACTCGCAGCAGCAGCTATCGCGGGCAGCAGCAGGGGCAACTCCACGCGGCGAAGCACGTGCGTCGGCCGGGCACCGAGGCTGCCGGCAATCTGCGCAAGGCCCGGGTCCAGACGCAGGAGCGCGGCGGAGACTGTGCTGTAGGCGAAAGCGAGCACCAGCACCGCTTGGGCGGCGATGACGATCCATCGCGTGCCGTTGAGCAGGACCGGCGGCTGACTGAACGCCACCAGCATGCCGAGGCCCACGACGACGCTGGGCACGGCGACCGGAAGGTGAAAGAGCAGATCGACGGTACGTCGAAGCATCGGCGGCAGCCGGGCGGCCGAAAGTGCGGCCGCCGTGCCGACGAGCACGGCCGCCGCCCCGGACAGCAGCGCGGTCTGAATGCTCACGGACAGGCTGGCGAGGTTGTCGGCGGACAGCGCGGCCTGCAGATGAGTGGTGGTGAGCCCGCCGGGCAGGACCGAGTTCCACTCCGACGCGAAGGCGGCGAGCACGACGATGAGCAGCGGCGCGAGCAGGATCATCCCGAAAAGGGCACCGAAGACCGTGAGTACGCCCCAGCGGCTGCGCCTAGACCACACCAACACGGCGACCTCCCAGCCACCCCGCCGCAGCGCGCGACGCGGCGTAGAGCAGCAGTGACAGCACAACCTGCACGCAGGCGATCACCGCCGCCGACGGATAGTCGAAGGACACGATGCCCTTGGTGTAGACGAGCACCGGCAGAGTGTTGACGCCTTTCGCTCCGATGAACAGCACGATCCCGAACTCGTTGAGTGTGAGCAGCAGACAGAGGCTGCCACCGGACACGATGGCCGGGAGCAGCTCGGGCAGCAGCACCTCCAGCACAGCCCGGCGAATCGTCGCCCGAGACAACGACAGCCGCTCGGCCAAATCCCGTTCCGGGGTCAGCGGGTCACCTTCCCCGAGACCGTCGACGATCTCCAGCAAGGCCATCTTCGCGGCGAACGACTTCGGTACGCGCCCATGCTCCGGCACGCCGTCCCGCACCGGGTGCGACAGCGTGTCGGTCACGATCGGCTCATTGCAGCGTGTCCACGTACAGCCGCAGTCGCGGAGCCCACACGTCCAGACCCGGCACCTGACGGCCGACGACCTTTGCCTCATCATCGGCATGTCGCAGCGCCAGGGCGTCCTGCGCCTCGGGGAGCGTGAGGAACGCCGCCTGCTCTGCTTCGTCCATCCCGGCGCCCTGTCGGGCCAGACTCGCCACGCTGGCCGGCGACAGTCCATAGCTCTGGTCCGTCGCCGCCAGGTAACGCTTGGCCGGAACATGCAGCGCCACCAAGCGGGCGACCCGCTGCCCCAGCACCTGGCGAACGGCATCCGCGGCTACCTCACCATGGTCACGACCGGTGTGCGCCGCCGACAGCGCATGGCCGAGATCGTGCACCAGGCCCGCAAGGTGCAAGCCGAGATCGTCGGGACAGCACTCGCGCAACACCTCTGCGCACTGGAGGCCATGGGCGAGGAGGTCCACCGGATCACCCTCCGGCGGCGGCGCGTCGAACACACCATCACATGCCGCCAGCAGCTCAAGCACATCATCAACCGAACGCAGCACCTGGCGCTCTCGTGCTCCGCTGCTCAAGTAACTCACGACGCTCCAGATCATCGGATTCGGAAGACCAGCAGCAGTCCGATCACGACCGCTTGCAGGTTGCTCAGATCGAGCGATGGGGACACGGGAACAGTGACTCGCCTTGGGGGTGGCAGGGGTGTGCGCAGTAGCTGGAATTGTGCCGCATGCCGCCACCGAGGACCCTGCTCACGGCGAGGAACTGAGCACGTCAGGGGACCGATTGCCAGGTGTTCACACTCATGCCAACTGCGCGTCACCCGGCGGACACCCCTGCGCTCGGCCACCTGATCGGGGGCGGCTGGCTCAGGAACCACGCGGGCTCGTACGCTTGTCTTGTGCTCGCGCCTGCCGCCCTCGTTCCCGCCGTGGTATTGATCATCGCTGCTTCGGCGCTGGCGACGGTCGCTCTCGCCTCGCTGCGTGAGCGGCTGCCCCGCAACCGTTGGGCTGGGGTGCGCACGCCCTCCTCGCTGACCAGCGAGGACGCCTTCCGGCTGGCCAACAAGGTAGCCGGGCTACCGATGCTGGCCGGAGCTGTCTTCCTTGCCCTGGGCGCAGCAGCATCGCTCGGGTTGGACGGGGCGCTGCGACTCACCGCTGTGCCGATGTGTGTGGTCGCCGCCTTGGTCACGGCCGTGGCCGGGGGAGCGCTCGGCTCGAAGGCGGCATCCGCGGTGGCCGCGTCTGCGCACGACTGCGCTCCCCAGCGCTGCGCCACGTGCACCGGCTGCGCATTGGTGGATGCCCAGAGCTAGATCCAAGCAAGAGCTGATCGAGCAGGAGGGAGTTGCGGCCACCCGGCCGCAGGGGAACAGGGGGAGCACGTTGACCACGCTGCAGATAGCCGGTGTCTCGATCGGTCGCGATCGATGAGCGACCCCACCGTGCACCCCCGGGCGGATGCGGACGAGACGCAGGCCCTCCCGAGGACGCCCCCGTCCTGGGGGCCCACGGCCGCCGCTGCCTCCCCAGCAGAGGAGACGGCGGGACTGCGGTCGGAGGGGCTGTCCCCCAGTGGGCGGACCTGGTTCGTGACCCGCATCCCCTGCCCACGCGTGGTACTGAACACCGACCACGTGACCGTGGATGGCCAGCGGGTCGCCCTTGCCGAGAAGCAGACGCCCCGCGACGCGGCGACTCAGCGCCTCAAGGAGATCGCCGTCGCGCTGCGCGGCCTCGACGGCGCGGTCCGGGCCGCAATCAGCGTCGGCGACAACGGCGCTGTGCGAAACACGATCGTCACCGCCCGCGGCGAGGTCTTCGACGACAACGAGCAGTTTGCGTCAGGCGGTTCGACGATCAGCAGACCCCCCACCCGTGATCGTCCGTCTCGAAAGGTGCTGGTCGCCATCGCCGCGGCTGCGGTCGCCGCTGTGGTGGTGACCGCAATCGCGATCAGCGCCGCCACGGGCGACTCGTCCGATCCCTCCCCGGTTGCCGCCCCTTACCAGGCAACTCCGACGGAGTACCCGCTGCCGGCGCCCGTGGGGCACGCCCAGCGGGCCTCCTGGTCTGCGCCCATCGACGGGCAGTCTGTGCCGCTGGTGGCGTCGAGCGGACAGGTCATCACGGTCAGCTCCGGGGCTCTCGTGGCGTTGGACCCG
>JADGOX010000296.1 GCA_017882745.1 Mycobacteriaceae bacterium
AGGCACCACTCGGCGACGGTTGCCCAGTGTGTCTCGTTCGCACCGATCGTCAGGAGCAGCTTGTCGGCGACGAGCCCGGTCTCCTGCTGCAGGGTCCGCATGCGGTCCAGCTGCGGCGGTAGATGATGGTTGCCGTAAGTCCCCTGGAATGGGGTGAGCAGGCCGCCGAAGTAGCTACCGTCCGGGTGCTGAGGGTCCCACCACGGTTGGCTGTCATCCGAGGTGATCGCCGCGCCGGCGCAGGTCAGGTGCCAAAAGTGCACGGTTGTGTCTGGAAGGGACCGCTGGACGGATAGCGCAGCTTGTGCGCTGGCGGCCCACCCGGAGCGTCCGCAGTACTTGGCCGACCATTGCGCATCGCTGCCGGGCGGGGCGTCTTGCGGTGCGCCCTCCCCGGACGCGGCGGAGTCTCCGAGGGAGGCGATCACAACGTCCCGGTAGCGGATCACGTTCGTGACCGACACCGGCCGGTAAGCCCCCGTGGGGATGACGGTCAGGGTCACGGCCGTAGTCCGGGACAGGTGGCTGACCGGCCTGTTCCAGGTCGTAATGCAGGTGGATGAGGTGAGGACCGCGCCGTCGTCTCCGATCAACCACCGGTAGCTAGCGATCCCGGCCGGTGCAGAGGACGCACACGCGTTGAGCACGACCGGGCTGGTGGTCGACTCCTCGGTGGTGTCGTAGTTCGTCTCCTGGACAGCCCCAGATGAGTCCGCGGGCAGTGTCTGCAATTGCCAGGAGAACGCCGCGCTGAGCCGCGGCTGCGGCGGCGGCACCGGCGGCCGCACCGGCATCAGAGCCCCTGCCGGAGCTGCCAGCACCAACCAGCTGGCCGCCGTCAGCAACATGCCCACCGCACCGACTCCCGCAGGGCGACGCACCGACCTCTTCATGTGGACCTCCGTACCACGTAGTACGTACTATGCACTATGAGTGGGCTAGTGTGGGCCGCATGACTCGAGTTGTCAATGCTCTTAGTGCCGCCTCGCAAGCAACCCGTGATGAGCTCCTCGAGGCCGGGCTGCGGCTGCTGATGAAACTGCCTGCGTCGGCGGCGTTCGGGCATCTGACTGCCCAGCGGATCGCAGGAGAGGCGGGCCGGACGACCGGGGCCTTCTTCCACCAGTGGCCAACCTTGGAGGCATATTTGCAGGACTTCGTGGCCTATGTCCTGCGGCCGGAGCTGAGTGTGAACCTCCAGCAGACCAGCGACGAGATCAGCCGGCTGCTGCGCGAGGGCGGCGGCTTCACCGACGCAGTGATCGAGGCAGCCAGTGACGTCCCGGAGCGCACCGCCCGGGATCCGCAGACGGTGATCGAGCTGCTGATGGCCAACCGTGCGCTGCACGACCCCGAGTTCCGCAGCCGTGTCACACCGCATTACGGCACCCTCGACGACGGCGCTGCCCCCATCTTCGAAGCGTTGATGACCTTGGTCGGCCGGCAGCCCCGGCCGCCGTTCACTGCACAGACCATCGCCGCCATCTACTCCGCAGTGGCGCAGGGCCTCTCCCTGCGCGCCGCGTTGACCCCAGGGTTCTATCCCGACCGCACCTATGGCTGGGTAGTCCTCGCCCTCGTACCGCTGCTCACCCGCACGCCCGACGACGACCGCGACGCTAGTAGCTGGGTCAGCGACCTGCCGCTGCGGTTGCAGGGGTCCGGCAACGGCGAGCCAGCCGAACGGATCGCGCGGCCCGACTCGCCCGACCTGCCATGAGCCCCCGGACCCCTTCCGCCGGACAAGAGCATCCCAGCCGGCCATGGCGCAACTGGGCCGACAACCAGAGCGCCATCCCCAGCCGAACCCTCGCACCCGACGGGCTCGACCAGATCATCGACGCGGTCACCACCGCCGTCCGGTCCGGGCTGACGGTCAAGGTGGCCGGCTCCGGCCACTCCTTCAGCGACATCGCCCGCCCCGAAGGGGTCCTCCTTACCCTGCAGCGCCAGGCCGCACCACTGGCCGCCGACCCGGACACCGGGCTGGTCACCGTGCAAGCCGGCATCACCCTTCGCACGCTCAACAGATTCCTGTGGACTCACGGCCTTGCGCTGCCCAACCTCGGCGACATCGACGCCCAGACTGTCGCCGGCGCCGTGTGCACCGCCTCCCACGGCACCGGCGTGCACCACCACGGGCTAGCAAGCCAACTCCGCAGCTTCGACCTCGTCCTCGCCGACGGATCTGTGCAGCGCTGCAGCGCGTCCATCGGCCCCCAGTTGTTCGACCTAGGCAGGGTCAGCCTCGGCGCGCTAGGGGTGCTAACCACCGTGTCCCTGCAGTGCGAACCCGCATTCTGGCTACACGCCGTTCAGGCGACGATGCCACTCGACGAGCTGACCGCCCGAGTTGACGAACTCGTCGACGGAAACGAGCACTTCGAATTCTTCTGGTTCCCGGACACCGAGATCGCCGTCACCAAACAGAACAACCGCGCCGACCACCCGCAGCAGACCCGTAGCCGGATCGCCGAATGGGTCAGCGACGAACTGCTGGCCAACGCCGGGTTCGAACTGCTCTGTCGACTCGGACGAAGCGCACCCCGGCTCGTCCCATCACTGAACCGGCTTAGCAGCCACAGCATGAGCGCCGACTACACCGCTCCGGCGCCCGCCGTCTTCACCAGCCCCCGCCGCGTCCGGTTCCTCGAGATGGAATACGCCGTGCCACGCGCCGCCACCCGCGAAGCGCTGACCGGCATCCGCCAGGCGGCGACCCGCTACGCCCGGGATGTCACCTTCCCCGTCGAAGTCAGGTTCGCCGCCGCGGACGACATTCCGCTGTCCATGGCCTACGGCCGTGATACCACCTACTTCGCGGTACACGTCTACCGCGGTCAACCTCACCAGCAGTACTTCCAGGAAGTCGAAGCCACTCTCACCGACCTCGCTGGCCGACCTCACTGGGGCAAACTGCACACCAAGAC
>JADGOX010000297.1 GCA_017882745.1 Mycobacteriaceae bacterium
CACCCACGACTTCTCCTACCTGCACGGCGGCAGCGTCCGTTCGTCGGTGTCGTCACGTTACCGCCAATGGGCCACCCACAAGCTCGCCTCGTGGGTGGACCAGTTCGGCACGTCGGGATGCGTCGGCTGCGGTCGCTGCATCACGTGGTGCCCTGCCGCCATCGACATCACCGCTGAGGTCGGGGCCATTCGCTCCGGAAAGGTCTGACATGCGCACCATCGAGCAGTACCTTCCAGACCACCCCTTCTTCGCGGGGATGGATGCAAGAGCGCTGGCGATCGTCGCCGGCTGCGCGACGAATGTCAGCTTCGCTCCCGGCGAGTACCTGTTCCGGACGGGCCAGCCGGCCGACCAGTTCTTCGTCGTCCGGCGCGGCCGGGTAGCCCTCCAGGTGCACAGTCCAACCGCCGGCACGATGGTGGTCGACACTGCCGACGCAGGCGACGTCGTCGGCTGGTCATGGCTCGTGCCGCCATACACCTGGCTGTTCGATGCGCGCGCCGTCGAGCACACCGGCGCGGTCTCCTTCGACGGCCGGTGCCTGCGGGGCAAGTGCGAGGAGGACCCACAACTGGGGTACGAGCTCATGAAGCTCGTGACCCAGGTGATGTTCAGCCGGCTGACGGCCGCGCGGGTGCGACTGCTCGACCTCTACGGCACCGCCGGAGCCACCAGTCCGCTCCTGAGTCCTCTGCTCACGGAGGCTAAAGCCACCTGGGCACGACCCACCAGTCCTGAAGCGACCACCGAAGGAGCCGACGATGCAGCGCCTGGCTGAGCGGCACGGAGGGCAACCGGTGGGTGCGATGGTCCCGCGCGTCTTCCGCCTCGCTGATCGACGCCACGACACCGTGGACACCTTCACGATGATGCTCGAGCCGACAGACGGCGCACCACTGGAGTTCGTCCCGGGTCAGTTCATGATGCTGTCAGCGTTCGGCGTCGGAGAAGTGCCGATCTCGGTCAGCGGTGCCACGAACGTGCCGGGCCCGCTGCAACACACGGTGCGCGACGTCGGCGCTGTCACGCACGCTCTGGCCCGCACATCGGTCGGCGAACTGGTGGGCGTCCGTGGTCCGTACGGCACCGGCTGGGATGTGGCCGACGGTGCCGGCGGGGACGTGGTCCTCGTCGCCGGGGGAATCGGTCTGGCGCCACTTCGTCCCGCGATGCTTGAGATTCTCCACCACCGGCCGCGCTATGGCCGGGTCGTGCTGCTCTACGGCACCCGCAGCCCAGAGGACGTGCTCTTCGCCGACGAGCTGAAGCGTTGGGAGAACCTGGGGGTAGAGGTCCTGGTCACCGTCGACTACGGGGCACCGTCATGGACCGGTCGGGTCGGCCTGGTGACGACGCTCATTGCGCGGGCGGGGTTCGATCCCCGGTCCTCCCTGGCCCTGGTCTGCGGACCCGAGATCATGATGCGGTTCACGGCGACGGCGCTGATCAAACGGGGGGTGCGCCCCAACAAGGTGCGGGTCTCCCTCGAACGCAACATGCGCTGCGGGGTCGGGCTGTGCGGGCACTGCCAGTATCGCGAGCTGTTCGTCTGCCTCGATGGTCCGGTGCTGCCGTTCGCCCGGGTTGCCGGTCTGCTCGGAACAAGGGAGCTGTGACATGGCAGACCGTGACCGCCCGAAGCTGGCCGTCTGGAAGTTCGCCTCCTGCGACGGCTGCCAGCTGACCCTGCTGAACTGCGAGGACGAGCTCATCCCGCTGTCCGGAGCGGTCGAGATCGCCTACTTCCCCGAGGCCACTCGCGCCGTGGTCAGTGGCCCTTACGACGTGTCGCTCGTCGAGGGCTCGGTGACCACGGCCAGCGACGCCGAGCGCATCCGCGAGGTCCGCCGGGTCTCCCGCCGTTTGATCACGATCGGTGCCTGCGCGACCAGCGGCGGCATCCAGGCTCTGCGCAACTTCGCGGACGTGGCCGAGTATCGCTCGGTCGTCTACGCCCACCCGGAGTATGTGAAGACTCTCCAGCGTTCCACGCCAATCTCCGAGCACGTGACCGTCGACTTCGAGCTGCGGGGCTGCCCGGTCAACTCGAGCCAGCTCCTGGAGGTTCTCGCCGCCTTTGTCCAGGACCGCCATCCGCGCATCCCGTCGTACAGCGTCTGCGTCGAGTGCAAACGCCGCGGCGCAGTCTGCGTCGCGGTCGCGCACGGCACGCCGTGCCTCGGCCCCGTCACCCAGGCCGGCTGCGGCGCCCTCTGCCCGGCCTACTCGCGAGGCTGCTACGGCTGCTTCGGCCCGCAGGACACTCCGAACACCCGGTCCTTGGCAGACCGGCTGCGTGTGCTCGGCATGGATGAGTCCCAGGCGCTACGCATCTTCCGCACTTTCAACGCCGGCGCCGAGGCGTTCAGGGCCGAGAGCGCACGGCACAAGGAGGTGGCTCCATGACGCACAAGCTCACCCAAGGCGATCACGTCCTGAAGGTGGACACCCTGGCCCGGGTCGAGGGTGAGGGAGCCATGCACATCGTCGTGCACGACGGCCTGGTCGCCGATGTCGAGTTGCGCATCTTCGAGCCACCACGGTTCTTCGAGGCGTTCCTGCGCGGCCGAGCGTGGACGGAGCCACCAGACATCACGGCCCGGATCTGCGGAATCTGCCCGGTCGCCTACCAGATGAGCTCATGCCTGGCGATCGAGGACGCCTGCGGTGTGACCGTTCCGGAGGAGCTGCGGCTGCTGCGCCGGTTGCTCTACTGCGGCGAGTGGATCGAGAGCCACTCCTTGCACATCTACCTGCTGCAC
>JADGOX010000053.1 GCA_017882745.1 Mycobacteriaceae bacterium
CTGTGGTGATCGCCGATCCAGGCCGTCGTGAAGGTGGGCGCCGCAGGCACGATCCCACGCAGCTGCAGCCACCGTTGCCCGAGCTGCTACAGATCTATCAGGACCGGGACCTGGCGGTGAAGTGCGCACCAGGGCTCGACTTCGACGCACTCGGCTGGGCCGGCGAGGTCGAGCTGGTCTCGCTGGACGGTGGGGTTCGTGAGGCCTGTCTGTGGTCGACGGGGCTGTCGAGCGGGGTGCGGCGGCGAGCCACGGTGCTGTCGTCAACCAAGGCGACGTGGACCATCACCGACAGCGACCGTGACGACGCTGGAGTACGCGAACCGGGGGAGTGGATTGTGGACCCCGACGGGGCGGTGGTGCGCGCTGGGCTCGTCCGCCACTACGCGGCGAGGCACGGGCTCGGCCAGCTGGATCCGCGGATCGCATACCTCACAGGGGATAGGCCGCCGCCGGGAATTCGGGCGTTTCGCGTCCTGGAGCACGGCCGCTACTCCGAGAAGGTGCTGCGTCAGGCACTCGCCAGGCGAGAGGCGTCGTCGGTGGAGATTCTGGTGCGCGGCGTCGACGTGGACCCTGCGGTTCTGCGACCGCGGCTGAAGCTGCGCAGCGCGGGCGGCGGACCGGCGATCAGCGTGGTACTCACCCGGATCGGGCGGACTCCGACGGCATTTCTGTGCACAGCACATCTGAGCTGACTGGCCTCACCCGTGTCACAGTGACCGGGACGGCAAGCCGGGTGCCGACCACTGCATTGGCGCCGAACTGAGTCACGGGCCGATTCCGTATGGTTGGCGTCCATGACCAGCATGTGGGGCGCGCCGCTGAGCGCGCGGTGGAAGGCGGGACGTAGTCACAGGGATCCGCAGCAGGCCCGGTTCCTGACACTCGACTCCATACGCTGGGTACGGCGGAACAACGCTTACAGCCTCTGGTACCTGGTGCGGTACTGGCGGCTGCTGCGCTTCCGGATCGCGAACCCGCACGTGGTGCTGCGCGGAATGGTGTTCCTCGGCAAGAACGTGGAGTTGCACTCCGCTCCCGGTGTTTCCCGAATGGAGATCGGTCGTTGGGTGCATATCGGTGACGGCAATGCCATCCGCTGCCACGAGGGGTCGCTGCGCATCGGTGACAAGGTGGTGTTCGGCAAGGACAACGTGGTGAACACCTACCTGGACATCGAGATCGGTGCTTCCACGCTGGTGGCGGACTGGGTGTACATCTGCGATTTCGACCACATCTACGCCGATGTGACGATGCCGATCAAGGACCAGGGGATCGTCAAGTCGCCGGTGCGGATCGGGCCCGATTGCTGGATTGCCACCAAGGTCACCGTGTTGCGCGGCACGCGTGTGGGCAGGGGTTGCGTGCTCGGCGCGCATGCCGTCGTGAAGGGTGACGTCCCGGACGGCAGCATCGCGGTGGGCGCGCCGGCGCGAGTGGTGCGCAACCGCCACGCGGACTGGGAAGCCGGCGCAGCCGAGAGGGAACGTCATGAGGCGGCGCTCGCTGACATCGAGCGTAAGAAGGCGCTCGGAGTCAGGCGCTGAGAGCGCGTGCGGGTGGAGGAGTGCCCGTCCACGGTCTGGCGCGCGGGCACTCCTGCTGTCTATCGGCCGGGCAGCGGCCGCTGGGGAACAGCCGGCCTTTCCAGTGCACTTCGCTGGCCGCGGTGCGCTCGGGCGTAGACGTCGGCAGTGGCCGCGGCGATCTTTGACCAGTCGAAATCGATGCTCAGCCGGACCTTCGCCTGGGCTGCGCGGGCATTCGCCGCCCGCGGGTCATCGAGCACGGCCTGTACCGCGGCCGTGAGCCCGGCAACGTCGCCGGGTGTGAACGACAGTCCGGTCACTCCGTCGAGAACGGCCTCGCCCAAACCACCCGCGGACGAGGCGACCAGAGGTGCGCCGGCGGCAGCAGCCTCCAACGCGACGATGCCGAAAGGCTCGTAGCGACTCGGTAGGACCACTGCATCCGCGCGAGCCAACTGGCTCAGCAACTGTGCCCCATTCAAGTGACCGGTGAATGTGACCGCGCGCAGCACCCGATGGCGGCGTGCCTCCTCCTGCAACCACGCCAGCTTGGAGCCCTCGCCGGCCACGACGAGGCGGGTGCCGGGATGCGTGCGCCGCACCCGGGCCAGCGCGGCGATCGCATCCTGAATGCCCTTCTCCCACTCCAGTCGTCCCAGGAACAGCAGGAGGGGATCGTCTGTGCGTTCGGCCCGAGGTTTGCTTGGCCAATGATCCAAATCGATCCCGTTGTGCAGCACCGTGATCGGCCCGAGTTTGGGCCCGAAAAGCTCGGCGACTTCCGCACGCATCGCGGCGGAGCAGGTGATGATGGAGTCCGCGCTGCGGGCGAGCCACCACTCCACCGAGTGCACCTGCCGGTTCAGGCGCTCGGAGATCCATCCGCTGTGCCGTCCCGCCTCTGTGGCGTGCAGCGTGGCGATCAGCGGCACCCCGAAGTGCTCGGCCAGGGCGATCGCGGGGTGGGCCACCAACCAGTCATGGGCGTGCACCACGTCGGGACTCCAACCCGTGCGGCCAAGCGCCAGGCCGGCCCGGACCATGGCATGGCCCATGGCGAGCGTCCAGGCCATGAGGTCTTCGGTGAAAGTCAGGTGTGCCGGGTCCTCTGCGACGGCGATCACGCGCACACGTTCGACCATGGTGTCGGTGCTCGGATGGGTGCTGGCGTCGGTGCCGGTGGGTTGACGGGCCAGTACCACCACCTCGTGCCCGGCCTGGGCGAGATGACAGGCCAGGGAGTGCACGTGTCGTCCGAGACCGCCCACCACAACCGGGGGGTACTCCCAGGAGATCATCAGAACCTTCACGCGGGTGCGCTCGCCAGTCGTCGGGCGTCGAGCGCGGCGAACGGACCGTCCGCCAGCCGCCAACGCGCGGCGAGCTCCTCCGCGGGACCGCCGGCCTGGACCGCCGCGCAGATCTCGTACACCGCATGGGCGTGGGTCTGCGCCCGAACCCGGGCGTAGTCAGGTGCGGAGTCCTTGCTCACCATGAAAGCCCAGTCGCTGGAGGTGGCCAGCAGGGTCTCACGCAGGACCTGGTCGGCAACGGGGTTGCGCCCCGGCTCTTTCAGGAGTTGATCCACTGTCGACAGAGCGAGACGGGTTACGTTGGTGTTCAACGAGACAAGGTCGCTGACCTGCTCGCCGTCCCACACCCGCCAGTCCTTCCCGGATCCCCACGAGGACGCCGGTAGGTCGACCGGTCCGCCGACGCAGCCCGCCTCCGCGGCGCCCTGCAGCGTGCTCACCCGAACCCCGGCGTCGGGCAGCGCGCGCAGCACCGCTTCCAGCCAGGCGGGTCCCTCGTGCCACCAGTGGCCGAACAGCTCGGTGTCGTAGGCGGCGACGACCAAGCCCGGGCGACCGTTGCGTCGGGCGAGTGACGCCAAGCGAGTGCGCACGACCTCGACGAACTCCGCCGCGTGTCGTTGGACGGCCGCTGCCGCGCGGTGCGGGTCGTAGGGCGCCTTGTCCTCCGGTGCGACACCGCGCCCGGTGACACGGGACGGCTTGAGGCCGCTCGGGTGGTCGTAGGTGTGGAAGTCGCGGTACGCACCGTGACCTGGATAGCCGGAACGCGGTGACCACACCTTGTAACTGACTTCGAGATCCCGACCGAAGCACAGGACGTCGGTGTCGCCGACCGTTCGCGCGGAGGAGGTATCGCCGTGCAAGGCAGGGCCATCCACCAGAAAGCGCTGCACTCCAGCAGCCGCATAACCGTGCTCCATGCCGGGGTCATAGCCACACTCCGGTGCCCAGATCCCTTGTGGGGCTGCGCCGATGCGGGCCGCCGTGTCGGCCAGGCCTGCGCGCAGCGCGAAGTCGCGCAGACGCGGATCCATCAGCGGCTGGAAGGGGTGTGTCAGCGGACCGCCGAGCAGTTCGATGGCGCCGGTGTCGACCAGGGGGCGGATCACTGGTGAGCCACCGTGGCGCCAGTTCGTCTCGAAGTCGGTCAGCGCGGCGCCTGCGACGCGGTGCTCGTGTGCGGCCAGCTCCCGCAGTGCAGAGTCTCCACGGCGGCCCGCCGCCGAGTGCGCGCGCAGTTGCCAGTCGCCGAGCCAGTCGTGCATGCCCCGGAGGCAGTGCGGATCATCGAGCTGCGCGGCCAGTACGGGAGTCACGCCCAAGGTCAGCAGATGCTTGCGCCCCTCGTCGGCGAGGCGACGCAGCACGTCGAACAACGGCAGGTACGAGCCGGCCCAGGACTGGTAGACCCATTCCTCTCCCACCGGCCAGCGACCGTGGTGGGCGAGCCAAGGCAGGTGGGAGTGCAGTACGAGGCAGAAGGTTCCGACCGGTTCCTGGCTCACGTTCGGACCGCGATTGCCACCAGGTCCAGGCTGGCGTCGATGTCACGCTCGTGAATCAGGAAATCGCCGGAGGTGATTGACGCCACATCGCTGCGCAGCTGCTCGGGCCAGGGCTCGCCGGCCAAGGAACGGTCGAGCTGTGCGTCGATGAAGGAGCCGCCGTGCGCGGCGTCCAGCGCGCGCAGCCGTGGGCCGTGATGCAGTCCGCGCATGGACTGCACGGCAAAGCCGGCCTCAACCAGCAGCTCGGCCAACTCGTCGGCGGCGAGTTCGCGGGTGTGGAAGGGGTTGAGCGGCGTGTCGCGGCCCGGGGAGAAGGTGATGCGGTTGGGGGTGCTGATCAACAGCA
>JADGOX010000298.1 GCA_017882745.1 Mycobacteriaceae bacterium
CCGGCTTCGAGTAGTCCAGCGGAGCGATGACACCGGTGTCGACGTTGGACAGGGACCGGAAGGCCGTGTTCATGCCGTCCCGGGTGAGGTCCTTGTTGGCACAGGCCTTCTTCAGCACCTCGGTAAACGCCTTGGCCGCGCCGTAGCCCCAGGTGAGTCCGCCGTCGAGCTGCGAATCCGGGTACTTTGCCTTGTAGTCGGCGACGAACTTCTGCGTTCCGGGGTCCGTGCCGTTGGGCTGCTGCCAGGAGGCAACGCCGTACAACAGCTTCTCCAGCGCGGGACCGGCCGGCGTCTTGAGCAGTCCCGGAGAGAAGTCGGGGTTGCTACCCAGGATCGGCACGTTGAGTCCGCTGGCGGCGTCGACAGCGGCGACCGAAGCGGCGGAAGTCGGTCCGGCCGTGACCGCGATAGCCGTCACGCCCTGGTTCTTCAGATCCGTGACCTGGGCGGTGAGGTCGGTGTCGGTGGGCTTGATCTTCTTCTCGACGAGGGTCAGCCCGTTCTTGCTGGCGGCGAACTTGCTGCCGAGCAGGGCGTCTTCCCCGTACTCACCTTCGAAGTAGATGTGGCCGATCTTGTCGCCCTGCTTGATCAGCTTCTTCTCCAGCGCGAAGTCGATCGCGTTGATCATCTCGTAGTCGTAGGTGGAACCCACGATCATGATCTGCTTATTGCTCAGCAAGGTCGACGCCCACGCAGAGGGGATCGCTATGACCTTGTCCGAGGTGTACTGGTCGAGCAGCGCCGCACTGACCGGGGAGCCGAGCACCTGGGGGAAGCCCAGCACCTGGTCCTTCATCTGCTGATACAGCGTCACGCCGTTCTGCACGTTGTAGCCGTGGTCCTTGGTCACCACACTGATCTTGCGGGAACACACGCCCCCGCTGGCGCTGAGCTGGTCGAAGTAGAGCTGCTCTGCCTGGGTGATGCTCTTGCCCAGAGCGGCGAACACACCGGAAAGATCGGTGAGCTGGCCGACGGTGATGGTGTCTGCGGTGACGCCAGTACCCGTCTTGATCCCGCCGGCGTTGCTGCTACCGCCCCCGGAGGAGTCCGATGCCTTGGTGCTGCACCCAGCGGCGGCCATCAACCCGACCGCCAATACCGCGATGGTGATGCGGCCTCGTTTCTTCAACATGTGGTCCTCCATTGGAAGGGGCCCGTGCCGGTTGGCGGGGCGGGATCGGCCAGCATCTGAGGCTCAGGTGCTGGTGGGTTTCTGGACGGTCCTGTGCGGCCCGAGACGGGCGAGGGCCTGCGCGATGCGTCGGCCGATCGCGGCCAAGCCACCCGACTCGAAGATCAAGAATCCGATGATCGCGGCACCGAACACGTAGCGGGCGAAGCTGCCTGCGTCGACCCCACCGGATCCGGGTGCCGCCAGGAACGGCAGGTTCGTTCCGTACTGGCTGAGCAGCTGGGGCAGCGCAACCACCAGGATCGCGCCCAGCGCAGCACCCCCGACCGAGCCGAGCCCACCGATGATGATCATGGCCAGGAACTGGATCGAGAGGTCGAAGCCGAAGGTGTCCGGCACGATGCGGGAGAAGGTGAGCGCGAACAGCACCCCGGCCAGTCCCGCGTACATGGAGGACAGGACGAACACCGAGGCCTTGTACCGACCGACGTTGACCCCCATGACCGCGGCGGCGATCTCGCTGTCCCGGATCATCTGCATCGCCGAGCCCGGGCGCCCCCGCAGCAGGTTCTTGGCGAAGATGTAGGACAGCACGACGAGGGCAAGTCCGAGATACCACAACCGCTCGAAACGGCCGAACTCCACGTTGAGGATGAACAGCGACGGGTCGGTCGTGGCGAAGGAGAAGCCGAACAGGTTGAAGGTGGGCACGTTGCGGCCGTTGAACCCCCCGGTGATCTTCTCGGCGTTGAACAGGACGTGCTGCCCGATGAAGACGAGCGCCAGCGAGGCGATGCCCAGGTAGATGCCCCGCAGCCGACTGGAGATCGGACTGAACAGCAACCCGAAGAAGCCCGCGAGCAGCACGGCGAGCACCGCGGCAAGCACCGTGGGCAGCTCCAGGCCCGCGGCGGAGATACCGCCGCCGACCTTGCTCGGCTTGCCCGCGAAGTACGCGTAGCCGTACGCACCGACAGCGAGGAAGAACGCGTGCGCCAAGGACAGCTGCCCGGTGTTGCCCGTCAACAGGTTCAGCCCGATCGCCCCGATGATGGCCGACATGCAGAACAGGCCGGTCTGGAGCAGCGAGCCGGGCAGGTAGAGCGGCAACACCGCGACGACGAGCACCACGATCACGCGGAGCAGGGTCGGGATGCCAGGCCGGCGTCGCCGGCTGCTGCGGCTGCGCGCTGCGGTGCTGCCCACGGGGGCAGGGGTCGAGAGGTCCGCCGCGCTAGACACGGGCGATGTCCTTCGTGCCGAGCAGGCCCGATGGTCTCCACAGGAGAACGAGGATCATCACGATGTAGGGCATGATCGAGCCGAATCCGCCGCCAAGGAAGGGCATCTTGTCCTCATAACCTGAGGTCAACGTCTCGGCCAGGCCGACCACGATTCCGCCGAGCAGTGCCCCTGCCGTGGAGTCCAGGCCCCCGAGGATGGCAGCCGGGAACGCCCGGAAGGCGATGAGCCCCGTGGTGTTCGTGAGCCCCGGCGTGGGGAAGGCGACGAGGAAGATTGCGGCGATCGCGGCGAGCGCTCCGGCAATCACCCAGGACAGCATGGACACCCGGCCGAGCCGGATACCCATCAGCGCAGCCGCTTCGCTGTCTTCGGCGGCAGCCCGGGTCGCGACCCCCCAGCTGGAGAACTTGTACGCCGTGAAGAACAAGCCCATCAGCACGATGGCGACGACAATTGCGGCGATGCGCGACTGCGGCACGGTGAAGCCCGCGACGGTGACCAGCTTGCTGCCCCACGGGTCGCCGGTGCTGAGCACCTGTGATCCGATCCGCCTGGTCAGCTCCGTAAGCATGATGATGTCGACGCCGATGGTGAGGATGGCCAGCGAGTTGGTGTCGCGTCCGCGGAGCCGCCGAATGAGCACCACCTCGATGAGCAAGGCGCCGAGTGCGGCGGCGGCAACGCCGAAGAGCAGGGCCAGCCAGAATCCGAACCGCTGGTGGTTGACGCCCACGACGTACCCACCGAGCAGCAACAGCGAGCCGTGCGCGAAGTTCACCACCTCGGTGGCCTTGAAGATCACGACGAACCCGAGGGCGATCAGGGCGTAGATGAACCCCAGCGACACTCCTTGGATCATCAGCTCGACGAACTTGGTCACGAGGCTGCCTCCATGTTCTTTGGATCCCCGTCGAATGGTTCGTCGTCCCCAGAACCGAGATAGGCGCGGATGACCTCGGGGTCGTTCTGCACCTCCGCGGGAGTGCCGTCGGCGATGAGCCGGCCGAAGTCGAGCACGGTGACTCGATCGGAGATCTGCATGACCAGCCCCATGTCATGCTCCACCAGGAGCACCGAGATACCCAGCGAGTCCCGCACGCTCGCAATCGCTGTGGCCATCTGCCTGGACTCGTCGGCGTTCATGCCCGCCACCGGCTCGTCGAGCAACAGGACGCAGGGCTCCATCGCGAGCGCCCGTCCCATCTCCACCCGCTTCTGGTCGCCGTAGGACAGCAAGCCTGCGGGCTGCTCGAGCTTGTCCGCGAGCCCGAGGAACTCCGCGATCTCCTCGACCCGCGCCACGTGTCGGGCCCGCTCCTTCCTGGCCGTGGGGAAGGCGACACCGGTGGAGACGAACCCCGCCTTGGTCAGGTGGTGGCGGCCGAGCATCAGGTTGTCCAGCACCGACTGCGTCTTGGAGAGCGCAATGTTCTGGAAGGCCCGGCCCACCCCGAGTCCCGCGATCCGGTGCGGCCGCAGCCCGGTGAGCTTGCGGTCACCCAGGACGACGGCTCCCTCGGTGGCGGCATAGACGCCGGAGATCACGTTGAAACACGTGGACTTCCCCGCCCCGTTGGGTCCGATCACCGCGTGGACGGTGCCCGGCTCCACCGTGAAGGAGACATCGTTCAGGGCGGTGACGCCGGCGAAGCGAACCGTGAGGTTCTGGACGCGCAGCGCTGGTACCTCCTGCTCACGGGGTGCCTGCCGCGCGTTCACGAGACCCACCGACTCAGTCCACGCACCGCGGCGCCGGCACCAGGCGGTGCCTGAGACCCCGACCCGGTGCTCGCGGCGGGCTCCGCGGTGGGCGTCTCACCGAGGTACAGCCGCTGCACGGCGTCTGTCTTCGCCAGCTCGTCGGCGGCCCCGGACAGCGAGACCTTCCCGAGGTCGAGGACGTAGGCAAGGTCGGCGACCTCGAGAGCCATCGCGGCGTTCTGCTCGACCAGGAGAACCGAGACGCCCTGGGAGTTGATGTCGCGGATCACCCGGCCGATCTGTCCGATGACGCGGGGCGCCAGACCGAGGGAGGGCTCGTCCATCAGCAACAGCTTCGGCTCGGCCATCAGTGCCCGTCCGATGGCGAGCATCTGCTGCTCACCGCCGGACAACAAGCCGGCCCGCCCGGTGCGGCGGTCGGCAAGTACCGGGAACATCTCGTAGACCTGCTTCTGCAGCCGTCCGCGGGCGGAGCGAGACGCGTTGCCGAGTGATCCGGCCCGCAGGTTCTCCTCGACCGAGAGTCGACCGAAGATGCGCCGGCCCTCCGGAACCTGCACCACGCCCGAGCCCACGATGGCGGCCGCATCGCGCTTGAGCAGAGACCGCCCGTCGACCGCCACCGTCCCGCTGTTCACGGCACCGCGGTGCAGCCACAGCGTGCCCGAGATGCAGCGCAGCAGCGTCGACTTTCCCGCGCCATTACTGCCGAGCAGCGCGGCAACCTTGCCCTCCGGAACGGTCAGCGTCGCGCCCTGCAGAGCACGCACCGCGCCGCCGTAGGTGACGTGCAGGTCCGTGACCTCAAGCATGCAACTCCTCGTCTCCTGGCCCTGTTCGCATAGTGACGTAAGTCATACCATGCCACCGCGCTCCAGAAAGTGGATCGAGACACAAATATGGTTGAACGGTGTTCGAAGTGCCGCTGGTCGCAACAGAAGTGCCGTTGGTCGCAGCGGTTGCGCCCAACGGAGGGGGTCAGGCCCTCACCCCTGCCCGAGATCCATCTGGCAGGCTGTGCGGATGGGAATTCTTGACAGATTCATGCTGAACGGCCGAGTTGCAGTGGTGACCGGAGCCTCGTCGGGGCTCGGTGTGGCATTTGCGAAAGCGTTCGCCGAGGCAGGCGCGGATGTCGTGCTGGCCGCGCGCCGCGCCGAGAAGCTCGAGGACACTGCGGAGCTTGTCCGCCAGGCCGGCCGCGAGGCGCTCTGCGTCTCGACCGATGTTGCCGATCCCGAACAGGCCCAGCGCATGATCGACGCCGCGATGGAGCGGTTCGGCCGGGTGGACACCCTCATCAACAACGCCGGGATCGGGACCGCCTACCCCGCGACCAGAGAGACCCCCGAGCAGTTCCGTCACGTGATCGACGTCAACCTCAACGGTGCGTACTGGGCGGCGCAGGCCTGCGGTCGCGTCATGCAGCCCGGCAGCACCATCGTCAACATTTCCAGCATCCTCGGGCTGACCACCGCGGGGCTGCCGCAGGCCGCGTACAGCGCCAGCAAGGCCGGGCTGATCGGGCTGACCCGCGACCTGGCGCAGCAGTGGGGCAGCCGAAAGGGCATCCGGGTCAACGCGATCGCGCCGGGCTTCTTCAAGTCCGAGATGACCGACGCGTACCCGGACACCTACCTCGGGAGCATGGCGCCTCGACTCGTGCTCGGCCGGATGGGCGATCCAGAGGAGCTCGCTGCCACGGCGATCTGGCTGGCCTCCGACGCCGCCGGCTACGTCACCGGCCAGACCATCGCTGTGGACGGCGGCATGACCATCACGTGAAGTGACAGACCCTGGGTACCGGCGGAGCCATCGATCAACCGAAACGCCGGCACCCGCGCCAAGCTACAGGCCCAGCTCCCTCGCGATGAGCATCAGCTGCACCTCGGTGGTGCCCTCACCGATCTCCAGGATCTTGGAGTCGCGGTAGTGCCGGGCGACGGGGTACTCGTTCATGAAGCCGTAGCCGCCGTGAATCTGGGTGGCGTCACGGGCGTTGTCCATCGCCGCCTCGCTGGAGACGATCTTGGCGATGGCGGCCTCCTTCTTGAACGGCAACCCGGCCAGCATTCTCGCCGCCGCGTCGTAGTAGGCCGTACGGGCGGCGTAGGCGCGCGCCTCCATCCGGGCGATCTTGAAGGCGATGGACTGGTTGGCGCCGATGGGACGTCCGAAGGCCTCACGCTCCTTGGCGTACTTCACGCTCTCGTCTACGCAACCCTGCGCAGCACCCACGCTCAGTGCGCTGATGGCGATGCGCCCCTCGTCGAGGATGCGCAGGAAGTTCGCGTAGCCGCGGCCCCGTTCGCCGAGCAGGTTCTCCTCCGGCACGCGGACGTCGTCCATAGACAGCGGATGCGTGTCACTCGCGTTCCAACCGACCTTGTTGTACGCCTTCCCCGCGGTGAAGCCCTCGGCGGGGACAGGGATGATGATCGAGCTGATCTCCTTGCCGCCCCCCTCGCGCTCCCCGGTCACGGCGGTGACGGTGACCAGCTTGGTGATGTCGGTGCCCGAGTTGGTGATGAACGCCTTGCTGCCGTTGATGACCCACTGGCCGCTGTCGAGCTTGGCGGTGCTGCGGGTCGCGCCCGCGTCACTGCCGCCTCCGGGTTCGGTGAGCCCGAACGCACCCAGGGCCTGACCGGTGCACAGCTGCGGCAACCACTCCTGCTTCTGGGCCTCGGTGCCGAAGCGGAAGATCGGCATGGTGCCCAGTGAGCAACCCGCCTCCAGGGTGACGGCCACACTCTGGTCGACGCGGCCGAGCTCTTCCAGGGCGAGGCACAGGGTGAAGTAGTCGCCGCCCATTCCGCCGTACTCCTCGGGGAAGGGCAGCCCGAACAGGCCCATCTCCCCCATCTGCGCCACCACCTCGTACGGGAAGCTGTGCTCCTCGTCGTGCTTGGCGGCGACGGGTGCGACGACCTCCCTGGCGAAGGACTCGACGGTCTTGCGCAGCTGCTGCTGCTCGTCGGTGAGCTGGGTGTCGAGCATGCTTGGTTCTCCTAGATTTCTGGGATTGCGAGCGCGTTCACGACGCGGGATGGGCTGGGCCGGCCGAGCTGCTGCGCCATCCACACGCTGGTGGCGACGAGCGAGGTCAGATCGATTCCGGTGTGGATGCCGAGGCCGTTCAACTGCCACAGCAGGTCTTCGGTCGCAAGGTTGCCGGTTGCCGACTCGGCGTAGGGGCACCCACCGAGACCGCCGGCAGAGGAGTCCACTGTGGTCACCCCGTGCTGCAGCGCGGTGAGCGTGTTGGACAGTGCTTGGCCGTAGGTGTCGTGAAAGTGCACGGCCAGCTCGTCACGGGGGACGGTGATGGCGTCCAGCACGGCGACGACCTGGCCGGGGGTGGCGACGCCGATGGTGTCGCCCAGCGAGATCTCCTGTGCGCCCATGTCCCGCAGTGCAGTGACGATCCGGGCAACCTGCGCGGGTGTGACGGCCCCTTCCCAGGGGTCGCCGAAGCACATCGAGACGTAACCGCGGACGGCCAGACCCTCCGCACGGGCCGCCGTGACGACGGGTTCGAACACCTGCAGCGACTCGTCGAGGCTGCGGTTGAGGTTCTTCCGGGCAAAGGCCTCGGTGGCGCTCGCGAACACCGCCACCTCGCGCACACCGGCGGCCAGCGCCCGGTCCAGACCGCGGCGGTTGGGCACGAGCACCGGCATGCGGATGCCCTCGGGGGCCGGTCCCAACGTGGCGAGCAGCTCCTCCGCGTCGGCCAGCTGCGGCACCCACTCGGGGCGCACGAAGCTGGTCACTTCCACCGCGGTGTGCCCAGCGGCCAGCAGGCGCCGGACGAATTCCGCCTTGACCTCCAGCGGCACCAGGTTCTTCTCGTTCTGCAGCCCGTCCCGCGCGCCCACCTCGTAGATGGTGACGTGCTCCGGCAAGCCGGTGAGCATGGTCGTCCCGTACTCAGGCATCTACTTCCTCCGCCGTGTCCGACTCGACTGTGGCCAGGTGCGCGTCCACGGCCACCTGCTGTCCGGCGCGCACCGCCAGCTCGGTCACCGTGCCTGCATGCGGCGCGCGAATTGTGTGTTCCATCTTCATCGCCTCCACCACGAGCAGCGGAGTGCCGGCCTCCACCGTCGCCCCCTTGGCCACGTACACCGCGATCACGGTGCCGGGCATTGGGCTGCGGAGGTCGGCTTCCCCTGCAGCTGCGGTCCGCGAGCGGTCTGCCGACAACTCGACCACCGGCCATGCGGCACCTTCGCGGCCTACCCACAGCGTGGCACCGTCCGCCGCGCACAGCCACTTCTCCGTATGTCCGTCCACAGTCAGCAACAGCTCGTCGCGGTCCAGCACCGCTGACGCCGTGACCGGCTCGCAGGAGTCCACAGTGGCCCGACCGTCCTGCAGGGTCACCTCGCCGACGCTCGTGTGCCAGCGCAGCGCCGCATGCGGTCCTGGCCGCCAGCCGCTCGGGCTGGCCCACACGTCATCGGTCTGCGCGTGCAGGAAGGCGTGCAGAGCAAAGGCGATCGGCACCTCTCGCGGAACCTCGCGGTTCACCAGGCGCTCCAGCTCGCGCCCCACCAGCTCCGTGTCGAGGTCCCCTGCCTGCACATCGTCGTTGCGCAACAACTCACGCAGGAAGCTGACGTTCGTGCCGACCCCGAGCACTGCCGTACGGCCCAGCGCGGAGTCGAGCCGCGCGAGCGCGGTGGCCCGGTCGGGTCCGTGCGCGATCACCTTCGCGAGCATGGGGTCGTACGTGCTGCCGACGCCGGCGCCTTCGAGCAACCCGGAGTCCACCCGCACCCCCGGACCGCTCGCCTCCCTCAGCAACAGGGCGGTGCCACCGGTGGGCAGGAAGTCCCGCGCAGGGTCCTCCGCGTACACCCGGGCCTCGATGGCGTGCCCGGTCATCCTGATGTCGCTCTGGCTGAAGCTCAGCTTCTCCCCGGCGGCGGCCCTCAGCTGCTCGGCCACCAGGTCCACCCCGGTCACCAGCTCCGTGACGGGGTGCTC
>JADGOX010000054.1 GCA_017882745.1 Mycobacteriaceae bacterium
ACCGCGGCATCGTGGCCATCAATGAGCTGCCCGACCTGGCCGAGCGGATTCAGGTGTCGCTGCTCAACGTGATGGAGGAGCGCGACATCCAGGTGCGTGGGTACATCCTGCGGCTGCCCCTGGACGTACTGCTGGTGGCGAGTGCCAACCCCGAGGACTACACCAACCGTGGACGCATCATCACCCCGCTCAAGGACCGCTTCGGTGCCGAGGTGCGCACGCACTACCCCCTCGAGCTGGACGACGAGATCTCGGTGATCGAGCAGGAGGCCGACCTGGTCGCGACCGTGCCCGAGCACCTCCTGGAAACCGTGGCGCGATTCACCCGCTACCTGCGTGACTCCACTTCGGTGGACCAACGCTCCGGGGTGTCAGCGCGGGTCTCCATCGCTGCCGCCGAGACCCTGGCCGCTGCCGCACTGCGCCGCTCGGCCATGCTCGGCGAGGAGACGCCGGTAGCCCGCGTGGTCGACCTCGCCACCGTCATCGACGTGCTCCGCGGCAAGTTGGAGTTCGAGTCCGGCGAGGAGGGGCGCGAGCTTGAGGTACTCGAGCACCTGCTGCGCCGAGCGACCGCCGACACCGCACGGGCGCACCTGGCCGGGGTGGACCTCGGGCCCTTGGTCGCGGCCATCGAAACCGGAATTGCCATCGGTACCGGTGATGGGGTCACTGCCGCGAAGGTATTGGAGTCTCTGCCCGCCACAGAGGTGTTCACCGAGGTGGACGCTCGGCTCGGCGCGGCCACGGAGGGTGAGCGGGCTGCTGCCGCCGAGCTTGCGTTGGAAGGTCTCTACCTGGCCCGGCGCATCGCGAAGGACGTCGACGAGCAGGGCCGGACGGTGTATCAGGGATGACCACACCGCGAGGGCACCGCTTCGCCTACGGCCCCTACCACGGGGGGCCGGATCCACTGGCGCCTCCGGTCGACCTGCGGGACGCCCTGGACGCCATCGGCGAGGACGTGATGGCTGGCACCTCACCGCGGGCGGCAATGCGCGAGCTGATGCGCCGCGGGATGCCGGGGCAGCGAGGCTTGGACCAGCTGGCCTCCCGCGCGAACAAGCGCCGCCGCGAGCTGCTCAAGCGGAACAACCTGGACGGCACGCTGGAAGAGATCCGCCAGCTCTTGGAGAATGCCGTCACCGAGGAACAGAAAGAGCTTGCCAGGGCGCCGGACGACGAAGCCCGACTGGCCGAGATGGAGCTGGAGTCCCGCAGCTCGTCCACGGCGGAGGCCGTCAAAGAGCTGTCGGACTACCAGTGGCGCAGCCCCCAGGCGAAGGCCGACTTCGAGAAGATCAAGGACCTGCTCGGTCGCGAGTTGCTCGAGGAGCAGTTCACGGGTATGAAGCAGGCGCTCGAGGGGACAAGTGACCAGGACCGGCAGCGGGTTGCCGACATGTTGAAGGACCTGAACGCGCTGCTCGACGCGCACGCCAGGGGGGAGGACACCCCGGAGCAGTTCGCGGAGTTCATGGCCGAGCACGGCGAGTTCTTTCCCGATGACCCGCAGGACGTCGAGGAGCTGTTGGACTCCTTGGCCCAGCGTGCGGCGGCTGCCCAGCGGATGCGCAACTCGATGAGTCCCGGACAGCAGGCCGAGCTCGACCAGCTCGCGCAGCAGGCGTTCGGCGGTCCCGAGCTGGCCGATCAGCTCGCACAGCTCGGCGGCATGTTGCGCGCGGCACGGCCGGAACAGGACTGGGAGAGCTCGGAGGATTTCCGCGGCCAGCAGGGAATGGGCCTCGGTGAGGCCACTCAGGCGATGTCCGACATCGGGGAGCTGGAGCGGCTTGCCGAACAGCTGTCCCAGTCCTACCCCGGTGCGCGGATGGAGGACGTCGACCTGGACGCTCTGGAACGCCAGCTCGGGCCGCAGGCGGTGGCGGATACGCAGACGTTGAGCGAGATCGAGCGGGAGCTGCAGCGTCAGGGATTCCTCGACCGCGCCCCCGACGGCAACTGGCGGCTGTCCCCGAAAGCGATGCGCACGCTGGGGGAGTCGGCCCTGCGTGACGTGGCCGAACAGCTCTCGGCTCGTCGCGGTGACCGGGACACCCGCCGGGCTGGTGCGGCCGGCGAGCCCACCGGTGCCAGCCGGGAATGGCAGTTCGGCGACTCCGAGCCCTGGGACACCACCCGCACCGTCACCAACGCGGTGCTGCGTACGGCCGGAGCGCCCTTCCCCGTCCGGCTGAGTGTCGCCGACGTGGAGGTGGTGGAGACCGAGCAGCGCAGCAGGGCAGCGGTCGCACTGCTGGTCGACACCTCGTGGTCGATGGTGGCCGAAGGCCGGTGGCTGCCGATGAAGCGCACCGCTCTGGCCTTGCACCACCTGGTGTCCACCCGCTTCCGAGGGGACGCGCTGCAGTTGATCGGGTTCGGACGCCACGCCCGGACCCTGACGCCCGAAGAACTCACGTCCCTGGACGGCGCCCGGGAGCAGGGCACCAACCTGCACCACGCGCTCCTCCTCGCCGGCAGGCACCTGCGTCGCCACCCCGGAACCCAGCCGGTGGTGCTCATCGTCACCGACGGCGAGCCCACCGCGCACCTGGACCAGGGCGGTCACGCGGTGTTCGACTACCCCCCGCTGCCGCAGACCCTCGGTCTGACGGTGCGCGAGCTCGACGCACTTGCTCGACTCGGCACCCAGGTCACGATCTTCCGGCTTGGTGATGAGCCACGGTTGGCGTCTGTCGTCGACCAGCTGGCCCGGCGCGCGGGCGGCCGTGTGGTCGCCCCGGACCTGGACGGACTGGGTGCCGCAGTGGTGGCCGACTACTTGCGCAAACGCTCGTGAGTGGTGTCTGGCCTATAGCCGCCACACATCACTTCCGGGCCTTTGCGTAGGGTCGCCACATGCAGTCATGGTCGGCCCCGGAGGTTCCCGTCGCGCCCGGAGCGGGCCCCCCGATGCGGTTGTTCGACACCGCCGATCGTGCGGTACGGCCAGTGGCTGCGGGCAAGACGGCCACCATGTACGTCTGCGGGATCACGCCCTACGACGCCACGCACCTCGGCCACGCCGCCACCTATCTGGCCTTTGACCTGGTCTACCGGCTGTGGCTCGACGCCGGGCACGAGGTGCACTACGTGCAGAACGTCACGGACGTCGACGACCCTTTGTTCGAGCGTGCAGCCCGAGACGGCGAGGACTGGATCGAGCTGGGCCTGCGCGAGACCCAGCTGTTCCGGGAGGACATGCAGGCCCTGCGGGTGCTCCCACCGCGCGACTACGTCGGTGCGGTCGAGTCCATCGACGAGGTCACCGAAATCGTCGAGAAGCTTGTGGCGTCCGGTGCGGCGTACGTGGTTGACGACCCCGAGTACCCGGACGTGTACTTCCGCGTCGACGCGACCCCCCAGTTCGGCTACGAGTCCGGCTATGACCAGGCCACGATGGCGGCGTTCTTCGCCGAGCGCGGAGGAGACCCTGAGCGCCCCGGCAAGCGCGACCCGATGGACGCCGCCATATGGCGGGCGGTCCGTCCTGGTGAGCCTTCATGGCCGTCGGCGTTCGGTCCCGGCCGACCTGGCTGGCACATCGAGTGTGCCGCCATTGCACTCAACCGGATCGGTACGGGCTTCGACGTCCAGGGTGGTGGCAGCGACCTGATCTTCCCGCACCACGAGTTCTCCGCGGCCCACGCCGAGGCGCTCACCGCGACTGATCGTTTCGCCCGGCATTACGTGCACGCCGGCATGGTCGGTCTCGACGGCGAGAAGATGTCCAAGAGCAAGGGCAACCTGGTGTTCGTTTCACGGCTGCGCGCCGAGGGTGTCGACCCGATGGCGATACGGCTCGGTCTGCTTGCTGCGCACTACCGCAGCGACCGGCAGTGGACGGGGCAGGTGCTCGAGGACGCGACAGTGCGGCTGCGTCGTTGGCGGGAGGCTGTCGCCCTGGATGCGGCGCCGGACGCCACGGACACCATTGCCCGCGTGCGTCAGTACCTGGCCGACGATCTGGACACTCCCCGTGCGTTGTCCGCGGTGGACGCCTGGGTCACACAAGCCCTGCAGCGTCGAGGTTCTGACACCGCAGCCCCTGCGGCGCTCGCCGACACGGTGGATGCCCTGCTCGGCGTAGCGCTCCTCGGCTAGCGGCCGAGCGAGGAAGGTCCCGGACCGGGACCGCGGCGCCTCAGGTAGCGCTCGAACTCCGCCGCGATCGCCTCGCCGTCGGTCTTGGAGACCGCATCGGACATGTCTGTCTCGGCGTCGCCACGTTCCTCCAGTGCGCGCACGTAGCCAAGGACTTCCTCGTCCTCTTCCGTCATCTCGTTGACGGTGGTCTCCCAGTCGGTGGACTGCTCGGGCAACCCGACCAGCGGAACCTCCACGTCGAGCACGTCCTCCACCCGGTGCAGCAGTGCCATGGTGGCCTTCGGGTTGGGCGGCTGCGCCACGTAGTGCGGCACTGCCGCCCAGAAGGAGATGGCCGGGATACCGGCACGCACGCATGCCTCCTGCAGCACCCCGGTGATGCCGGTCGGCCCCTCGTATCGGGTTTGCTCGAGGCCGAACTGCTTGGCCGAGCTGGCGTTGTAGGCCACACCGGTGACTGGAACCGGCCGGGTGTGCGCGGTGTCGGCGAGAAGGGCACCGAGGGTGACGACTGTGCTGATACCCAGCCGCTCGAAGTGGTCGATCAGCTCGGCGCAGAAGGTGCGCCAGCGCATGTTCGGCTCGATCCCGCGCAGCAGCACAACATCACGCGAAGAACCGGGCGGACGGCACACTGTGAGCCGGGTGACCGGCCACTTGATCTCACGCGTGACGCCGTCGACCATTCGCACCGTCGGGCGGGAGACCTGAAAGTCGTAGTAGTCCTCTGAGTCGAGTTCCAGCAGCGGGCTCGCATCCCAGCACAGCTCCAGGTGCTCCACTGCGCCGGTGGCCGCGTCACCAGCGTCGTTCCACCCCTCGAACGCCGCAACCAGAACGGGGTCCACCAGACGGGGCAGCTCAGTCGCTGTCAAAGTCTCCTCAGCTCCCTCCGTTTGCACCACATTCACCAGACTACGACGACTCTTCGGTTTGCACTCCCACTACGCTGGCGGTCATGTCTGCTCCCGCGTCATCCCCCCTGCTCGAAGCCCTCCGCCAGCGCGTGATCATCGCCGACGGTGCGATGGGGACAATGCTGCAGGAAGCCGACCTCGACGTCGAGAAGGACTTCCTCGGCCTAGAGGGCTGTAACGAGATCCTCAACGCCACCCGGCCCGACGTGCTGCGCGGCATCCACCGCGCGTACTTCGAGGCCGGTGCCGACGCCGTGGAAACGAACACCTTCGGCTGCAACCTGCCGAACATGGCCGACTACGACATCTCCGACCGCATCCGCGAGCTGTCGTTCAAGGGCGTGCAGATTGCCCGCGAGGTTGCCGATGAGATGGGCCCGGGCCGCGACGGGATCCCACGCTTCGTGCTTGGTTCGATGGGCCCTGGCACCAAGCTGCCCACACTGGGCCACGCACCCTTTGCCGATCTGCGAGACGCCTACCAGGAGGCCGCGCTCGGCATGGTGGAGGCGGGTGCGGACGCGATCCTCGTCGAGACGTGCCAGGACCTGTTGCAGGTGAAGGCCGCCGTCATCGGCAGCAAGCGCGCGATGGCCGAGCTGGGCAAGGTCATCCCGATCATCTGCCACGTCACGGTGGAGACCACCGGAACAATGTTGCTGGGTAGCGAGATCGGTGCCGCCCTGGTCGCACTGGAGCCTCTGGGGATCGATCTCATCGGCCTCAACTGCGCCACCGGCCCGGCGGAGATGAGCGAGCACCTTCGGCACCTCTCCAAGCACTCACGGTTGCCCATCTCGGTGATGCCCAACGCCGGCCTGCCCACCCTGGGCGCGCACGGTGCCGAGTACCCGCTGACACCCGATGAACTCGCCACCGCACTGTCCGGTTTTGTCCGGGAGTACGGGCTCGCCATGGTCGGTGGCTGCTGCGGCACCACTCCGGAGCACATCCGCGCCGTGGTGGCGGCAGTGTCCGCCATTCCCGACACAGAGCGCGGGGTGCGCAAGATCCGCCGGGAGCCTGGCGTCTCCTCGCTGTACAGCGCGGTGCCTTTCAAGCAGGACCTCAGCGTGCTCATGATTGGTGAACGCACCAATGCCAACGGCTCCAAGGCCTTCCGCGAGGCCATGCTCGCCGAGGACCACCTGTCGTGCATCGAGATCGCCAGGGACCAGACGCGCGACGGGGCGCACATGCTGGACCTCTGTATCGACTACGTCGGTCGGGACGGCGCGAAGGACATGGCCGGACTCGCCGCCAAGCTCGCCACCGCGTCGACCTTGCCGATCATGATCGACTCCACCGAGCCGGCCGTGCTGCGTGCCGGTCTGGAGCACCTTGGCGGCCGTTGCGTCATCAACTCGGTGAACTACGAGGACGGCAAGGAGCCGGAGTCACGTTTCGCCCGGGCGATGGAGCTGGTGGTGGAGCACGGTGCTGCCGTGGTCGTCACCTGCATCGACGAGCAGGGGCAGGCCCGCACCGCGGAGAACAAGGTCGCGATCGCCGACCGGATCATCAACGACCTCGTCAACGACTGGGGGATGCAGGAGAGCGACATCATCATCGACGCACTCACCTTCCCCATCACCACCGGACAGGAGGAGGTCCGCCGGGACGCACTGGAGACCATCGCCGCAATCAAGGAGATCAAGCGCCAGCACCCGGAGGCGCAGACCACGCTCGGGCTGTCCAACGTCTCCTTCGGGCTCAACCCTGCGGCCCGCCAGGTTCTCAACTCCGTCTTCCTGCACGAGTGCACTGAGGCCGGCCTGGACACCGCCATCGTGCACGCCTCCAAGATCGTCCCGATGGCGCGAATCCCTGACGAGCAGCGAGCCGTGGCGCTGGATCTCATCTACGACCGCCGCCGTGAGGACTACGACCCGTTGCAGAAGCTGATGTCGCTGTTCGAGGGTGTCTCCGCTGCCTCCGCCCGCGCGTCTCGCGCGGAGGAACTGGCCCAGCTACCCCTGTTCGAGCGGCTGGAGCGGCGCATCGTCGACGGAGAGCGCGTCGGCCTGGAGGACGACCTCGACGCCGGCATGAAGGAACGTCCACCGCTGGAGATCATCAACGACACGCTGCTGTCCGGGATGAAGACCGTCGGTGAGTTGTTCGGCTCCGGCCAGATGCAGCTGCCGTTCGTACTCGCCTCCGCCGAGGTGATGAAGACGGCTGTCGCGCATCTCGAGCCGTTCATGGAGGCGACGGACGAAGACGGCAAGGGGCGAATCGTGCTCGCTACCGTCAAGGGCGACGTCCACGACATCGGCAAGAACCTCGTCGACATCATCCTGACCAACAATGGCTACGACGTGGTGAATCTGGGCATCAAGCAACCCATCGCCGCCATCCTCGAGGCCGCGTTGACGGAGAAAGCAGACGTCATCGGTATGTCGGGACTGCTCGTCAAGTCCACCGTGGTGATGAAGGAGAACCTGCAGGAGCTGAACTCCAGGGGGATCGCCGAACAGTTCCCCGTCATCCTCGGCGGTGCGGCCCTCACCCGCGCGTACGTGGAGGACGACCTGGCCGAGGTGTTCGACGGCCACGTCGCCTACGCCCGCGACGCGTTCGAGGGCCTGCGGACGATGGACTCGATCATGAAGGCCAAGCGAAGCGGATCGGCCCTGGGTGTGGTCAGTGAGGCCGAGCAGACGAAGATCGATGAGCGTCGGGAACGCCACGAGCGGTCCAAGCGCATTGCCGCGAAGCGCAAGGAATCCGAGCCTGAGGTAGTGGTTCCGGAACGCTCCGACGTTGCACTCGATGTCCCTGTTCCGACACCGCCGTTCTGGGGGAGCCGCGTCGTCAAGGGCATTCCAGTGGCGGACTACGCGGGGCTGCTGGACCACCGCGCGTTGTTCCTCGGCCAGTGGGGCCTCAAGGGCGCCCGCAAGGGTGACGGGCCATCCTATGAGGAGCTGGTGGAGACGGAGGGCCGTCCGCGGCTGCGCTACTGGCTCGATCGGCTCAGCACGGATGGCATCCTCGCCCACGCGGCGTTGGTCTACGGCTACTTCCCGGCGGTCTCCGAGGGCGACTCCGTGGTGATCCTGGAATCATCTGAGCCTGATGCGCCAGAACGCCTCCGGTTCACCTTCCCGCGCCAGCGTCGTGATCGTTTCCTGTGCCTGGCAGACTTCCTGCGCTCGCGGGAGCAGGCCAAGGAAGCTGGACAGGCCGACGTGATTCCCTTCCAACTGGTCAGCATGGGCCAGCCGATCGCGGACTTCGCCAACGAGCTGTTCGCCAAGAACGCCTACCGCGACTACCTCGAGGTTCACGGGCTCGGGGTGCAGCTCACCGAAGCACTGGCCGAGTACTGGCATCGCCGCATCCGGGATGAGCTGGTGATGCCCGACGGCACGCCGATGTCCGCCGAGGACCCCGAGGACATCGCGGAGTACTTCCGCGTGGGCTATCGGGGTGCCCGCTACGCGCTCGGCTACGGCTCCTGCCCCGACCTGGAGGACCGCACCAAGATCATGACCCTGCTGGAGCCGGGACGGATCGGGGTGGAGCTGTCCGAGGAGTTGCAGCTGCATCCGGAGCAGTCCACCGATGCTTTCGTGCTGCACCACCCGGAGGCCAAGTACTTCAATGCCTGAGGCCGGGCTGAGTGGTCTGGAGCTGCCTCACCGACCACGGGCTCTGCTCTGGGACATGGACGGCACCCTGCTGGACTCCGAGCGGCACTGGGACGTGGCCCTGCGAGATCTCGCGCGGTATCTCGGTGGTTCGCTGACTGACTCGATCAGAGCGCAGATGGTGGGCGCGAGTACCGCGATGAGCATCGGTCTGCTCTTCACCGACCTCGGTCTCAGACCGGACCCACGTGCGTCAGCGGAGGCGCACAGCTGGTTGCTCGAGCGCACCGGTGAGCTTTTCGACGAGGGGCTCACCTGGCGACCCGGGGCCGAGGCCGCGCTGGACCTGGTGGGAGCCGCCGGGCTGCCGATGGCCTTGGTCACCAACACGAGCCGGGCGCTCACCGAGCGCGCACTGGGCACCCTGGGCCGCGAGCGCTTCACGGCCTCGGTCTGCGGCGACGAGGTGCAGCGCGGCAAACCGGAGCCGGAGCCCTACCTGCGCGCTGCGGAGCTGCTCGGCGTCGCGGTGGAACACTGCTTGACCATCGAGGACTCACCCACCGGAGCATCCGCTGCGGGGGCGGCGGGTTGCCCGGTGCTGGTGGTCCCGTGCGAAGTGACCGTGCCGGAAAGAGCAGGAAGAGTGTTCCGACGCTCCCTGGAAGGCCTGACCTTGGCCGAGCTGACCGGCGCCTGGCACGCAGGGACTACCGCCATGGGACAATGATGCCTTGTGAAGACCTTCGACTCGCTGTTCGCTGAGCTGACCGAGCGTGCCGCCACCCGCCCAGCAGGCTCCGGCACAGTCGCCGCCCTTGACGCCGGCGTGCACGCGCAGGGCAAGAAGGTGCTCGAGGAAGCCGGCGAGGTGTGGATCGCGGCCGAGCATGAGACCGATGAGGAGCTGGCTGAGGAGATCTCACAGCTCCTGTACTGGACTCAGGTGCTCATGATCGGCCGAGGACTCAGCCTCGAGGACGTTTACCGCCATCTGTGACGGTGTTGCCCTCGCACCGCCTGTGACGGCTCCGCCATAGGGGCCCGGCCAAACCAGAAGGAACGAATCATGTTGCGTGTTGCCGTACCGAACAAGGGCTCGCTGTCTGAGTCTTCCGCCGACATCCTTGCCGAGGCGGGCTACCGCAGGCGGACCGACTCCCGTGACCTGACCGTGCTGGATCCGGCCAACCAGGTGGAGTTCTTCTTTCTGCGACCAAAGGACATCGCCATCTACGTGGCGTCCGGTGAGCTCGACCTGGGAATCACCGGACGGGACCTTGCGCTGGACTCCGGTGCCACTGTGCAGGAACGTGTTGCGCTCGGGTTCGGTCGTTCCAGCTTCCGCTACGCAGCACCGGCCGGCAAGGAATGGACGCCATCGGATCTTGCCGGGCTCCGCATCGCGACCTCCTACCCGCGGCTGGTCGAGACTGACCTCACCGCCCGAGGGATCGAGGCGACCGTGATCAGGCTTGACGGCGCGGTGGAGATCTCCATCCAGCTCGGGGTCGCCGACGCCATCGCGGACGTCGTCGGATCGGGGCGCACCCTGCGGCAACACGACCTGGTCGCGTTCGGTGACGTGCTCTGTGAGTCCGAGGCCGTGCTCATCGAACGCGAGGGCGCCCCTGCCGGTGACGCCGCACGAGACCAGTTGGCGGCCAGAGTCCAGGGTGTGGTCTTCGCCCAGCAGTACATGATGCTGGACTACGACTGCCCTCGGGAGCTGCTCACCAAGGCACTGGAGGTCACTCCTGGCCTGGAGTCACCGACGCTTTCCCCGATGGCTGACGAGAACTGGATGGCAGTGCGAGCCATGGTTTCTCGCAAGTCGGTCAATGCGGTGATGGACGTGCTGTCAGCGTTGGGCGCCAAGGCGATCCTGGCGTCCGACATTCGCTCCTGCCGGTTCTAGCCCCGCACCAGGGCTAGAACCGGACGCTACGGCCGGGGCCGCACCAGCAGGATCTGGGCTGACCGCCCAACTGGGCCGAGCTCATCGTGCAGCACCGCGGAGCACAGTCCGACCCCGTCGGGTCCCACGGTGGTCTTCGCCTCGATGCCGGTCCACTCGCCGACCGGATCACGGTGCAGATGCACGCTCAGATCAGTGTTGAGAAAGGTCCATTCCCGCACGTCCAACGGCGAGGCTATGCCGTTCGCGGAGTCGACCACCGCGAACATGGACTCCAGTGCAGTGGGAATCTCGCCGGCAACCACCTGCAGCATCGGTCGGCCCCACGCGGCACCAGGGCCCGACTCGTCCAGAAAACCGGACAGCCACGACCACTCGATGGAATCCACGTAGCCGGGGACCCAGACGGGAGACAGCTCATGCTGCACGCCGCCGCCCCTGGGTGGGAAGCGCGGCTCGGTGTCGACGGCGACGTGTGTGGTGTCCACAGTCGACATGCGCCACGCGCTTGCCCGCACGGCGACCCGCTCGGCACCGGTGCCGTCCAAGGAGGACAGCTCGGCTGTCAGCATCTCGATCTGCCGCCCTGGGCGGCTCACCTGGGCCCGCACCGTGATGTCGGCACGAGGCACCGGTCCGAGCACCTCGATGGTGACTCGGGTGAGCCTCGTGTCCGGCCGTGGCGCGCAGCGTTCCAACGCCCGCACCAGCAGGGCCGAGGGCGGGCTCAGGTGCTGCATCGCCGACGACCATGGCCCGACGGTGTGCTCGGTGGAAGCGAACCGCTCCGCACCGTCTGAGGCCGGTTCCAGCGGCAGGTAGTACGCGCCATCG
>JADGOX010000299.1 GCA_017882745.1 Mycobacteriaceae bacterium
CACCGAGTCGTTCGGCAACCCGGCGCCGCACCTTGTCCGGCGGTGCGTCTTTGCTCACGGTGTCGATGACCGGAGTGCTCTCGGATGACGGCTTGTCCCTGCTCACGCAGCGGCCCCGGGAGGCGGACGGCGATGATTGTGACACAGGGCACAGGGTTTCGTGCGCCTGCGGGTGCATTCCGCAAGCGAAGGGCACCGAAGATGGGCTATTGTCCAGCCGCTCACCACGTACATCTGCTACCGCTTCGCACCGCACGGTGATGACCTAGATCACATCGCTTGTCGGGCACAAGAGGGGGTTGTCGCGCGTTGTGCAGCCACACCTGGTGAACGGGACAGGCGAGAGGCAGCGCGGAGATCTCAGCAGCACGGATGCGTAGAAGCACTACAGACCAACACACAGGTGACAGGCACGATGGGCAAGACAGGGGAATGAGCGATGGCAACTGATTACGACGCTCCACGACGCACTGAGTCCGACGAGGTATCGGAGGACTCACTGGAGGAGCTGAAGGCTCGACGCAACGAGGCTCAGTCCTCGGCGGTCGACGTCGACGAGACCGATACTGCGGAATCTTTCGAGCTACCCGGCGCCGACCTGTCGGGTGAGGAACTCTCGGTGCGGGTCGTACCGAAGCAGGCTGACGAGTTCACTTGCTCCAGCTGCTTCCTCGTGCACCACAGGAGCCGCTACGCCGGCGAGCGCAAGGGTCTTCCGATCTGTCGGGACTGCGCTGCTTGATTCTGGGCAGGCCTGAAGTACGGGGCTGTGCAGTCTGGAACTCAGGCGAGTCTGAGTTCCAGACTGCACAGCCCGAGCGTCAGCTCGAGGTGGCCCCCGGGTTCGCGTCTGCGATGGCGGCGAGCAGTCGCTCCGGATGCCTGGTGCTCACCAACCAGTAGGGCGTCGGGTCTTCTGGGTCGTCGAGTACCAGCAGCACCATCGTCGGCACCCAGGTGCGGTGCTGGACGAACGCGGCCGGATCCAGCTGCCGGCCGAGCGCGGCGCGCTTGGCGCCGGCCGGTACCTGCGCTGTCCGCGCGACCAGCTTGAGCGGGATGTGCGCTTCGCCGACGCGGAACTCACCGTCGCGTACCTCCACCCGCAGGGACCCGAGCCGGGTCAAGACCCACACCGAGACTGGAATGAGCACCACGTAGGGCAGCCAGGCGCGGACGCCGGGGGCTCCCATGTGAATTTCCGCGGCGAGCAGACCCGCTGCGAGCATGCCGATGGGCAACCACCACCATGGAACCCATAGCCGCTCGCTGTAGGTCGGGTCCGCCAGGGCAGTCACCCCTGGCCCGGACTTCGCTGGTGACGCGGATTCGGCCATGACCACAAGGGTAGTCTCGGCCGTCGTGTCGCCTCCTCTTGACGTTGCCGCTCCCGCAGAACAGCTCACTATCGCGCTGCGGCGCCTCGACGCCGGAATCGCAGTCCCGGAACGTGCGCACTCCGAGGACGCAGGGGTTGACCTGTGCACCGTGCGGGACGTGTCGATTCCGCCAGGCGGTCGGGCTCTTGTCGGCACCGGAATCGCTTTGGCACTTCCCGCGGGATTCGTCGGGCTCGTGCACCCTCGTTCGGGGCTCGCCACACGGCTCGGGCTCGGTGTGCTCAATGCGCCAGGCACGGTCGACGCCGGCTACCGCGGAGAGATCAAGGTCTGTCTCGTCAACCATGACCGCTCGGAGACCATCGAGCTACGACGCGGCGACCGGATCGCCCAGCTGCTGGTGCAGCGCGTGGTGCAAGTGCGCTTCACTGAGGTTGACCGGCTGCCGGAATCGGAGCGTGGCAGCCGTGGTCACGGATCATCGGGAGTCACGACACTGGATCCGAACTCGATGTTGGGTACAACTGGGTCGCCAGGCACGACTACGAATGAGGGGGCATGACGATGTTCGGACGTCGCAACAAGCAGGCCGATGAGACGCAGGCAGAAGCTGCAGTCACCGAGCACGCGGCGGATACGGCGGATGCGGCGGTCGCCGCGCCAGATGGTCCGTACGACAGCAGCGAGATGCCCGGGGCCGACGGCGAGGAGGACGGCCGCCTCGACCTTGGTTCCGTCCGCCTGCCGCTCGTGGAGGGTGCCCAGATCCAGGTGGAGATGGAGGAGAACGGCGGCCTGCGGTCCGTGCATCTACTGACCGGAGTTGGCCGGCTCACCGTTGCGGCGTTTGCGGCGCCGCGAACGGACGGAATGTGGCGTGAGGTGGTCGGCGAACTCGCGGACTCACTGAAGACCGACGGCGCGGACGTGCGCTTCGAGGACGGCCTGTGGGGACGCGAGGTGGTGGGCGTCGGCGAGGAAGCGACGCTCCGGTTCATCGGCATCGACGGTCCGCGGTGGATGGTGCGTTGCGTTGCCGCCGGTCCTGATGAGGCCCAGGCCGAACTTGCCGAACTCGCGCGAAACGTGCTGCAGAACACGGTGGTGGTTCGTGGTCCTGAGCCGCTGCCGGTCCGTTCACCGCTGCCGGTGACCTTGCCCCCCCTCCTGGCGGAACAGTTGCAGGAGGCTCATCGGCAGGCCACTGCGGAGGGTCAGGTACCCACCGACGATCAGCCGGTGGACTAGCCAGCTGAGAGGCACTTGCTGGCCTTGCGCCAGCTGCGCACGCACGCCGCCCCCAGCACGCCGGGATTGGCCCCCAGCTCATCGAGATGCACGGTGGCCAGCGCAGCGGCAGGACTGGCCCCTGCCCACTGCTGGGCGACCGTGAGGGGATGCACGGCATCGTCGACGGCGCCGACAACACCGGTGGGCACCCTCAGATTGGCAAGCTCCTGCTCGGTGGGACCCGGTTGAGCGGCCGCGTCATCAAGTGACTGGGGCAGGTCCGGCCACTGGCGTTGCCAAGCCCGGCTCAGCTCGGCGGACAACCAGGCGGGGCTGGAGCGGCGTACCTCCTCCAAGACGGCAGCCAGTCCAAGCTGCCGCAGACGTTCGGCGGAGTGCCGGGCGCTCGACGATGCGGGGGCGCCCTCGGGCGAGCCGATCCACGCGGGCAGTGCGATGAGCATCCCGGTCAGCCGTTGCTGGTGGTGCAGCGCCCAGCGGGCGGCGACGGCGGCGCCGAGCGAGATACCCCCGACCAGTAGTTCTCCCGGGGTCTCGGCAGCCTCGTCCAGAGCGGCGAGGTAGCCGGCAACGACGTCGGCCGGGTATGGATCCACCGCGACCAGCTCGATCCCTGCAGCGGACAGGGCCGAGCCGAAGGCGCGAACGACGAAGTCGGCGTCTGATCCGGTTCCGGGCAGAAGGACTGCTCGCGCTGGTAGTCGTGGCGATCCCGTCGGCGAGGTCACAGTCATGGGCACGATCCTGCCCGTCGGCCTGCGATGCGCGTATACAGGGGGAGTTAGTCTGAACCGCCCGGCCTGGAAGACACCCAGGCACCTGCAAGCGCACTGGAGCGCCCATGGCCAGCACCGATGCCGGCTATTTTCGGAAACTCACACGCCGCCTCACCGCTGACGTCGCTGAGCTCGATGCACACGAGATGTCGCAGACCGCTGCAGCGGCGGGCGCACGTCGAGCATGTGACTGTTCCCGCGGCGAGGAGGTGACCGTGCTTGGCCGGCTGCGCAGCGTGGCAGTCAGCCCGAAGTCGGCGGAGGCGAGTCTGGAAGCCGAGCTGTTCGACGGCACCGAGGCCGTCACCCTGGTGTGGATCGGGCGCAGGCATATCCCCGGCATCGAGGCCGGGCGTACCGTTCGCGTCCGAGGTCGCCTTGCCGAACGCAACGGAGCGAAGGTGCTCTACAACCCGCACTACGAGCTCCAGTGTGGACAGTGACTCGCAGCCTCACCTGCCGGACCCTGGAGCAGACGACCCCGCGGAACCTGATGTGAAGGTGAGCGCGGAGGTTTCCCGTGCAGTGG
>JADGOX010000055.1 GCA_017882745.1 Mycobacteriaceae bacterium
GGCCGGGTGTCGATGAGGGTCATCGCGCTACCTCCATGATCGGTTGAGTGGTGCTGGAAGGCATTCCGAGCAAGACCGGCACCTTGCGGCCGCTGCCCTCGTCGAAGGCGATCGTGGGGTCGGCCTCAGCGGGTGCGTTGACGAAGGAGACGAAGCGGGACAGCTTGTCCGGGTCGTTGAGCACCCCGGCCCATTCATCGGAGTAGCTGGCCACGTGCGCATCCATGGCGGCTTCGAGCTCGGCGGCAATGCCCAGGCTGTCCTCGCACACCACCTGACGCAGGTACTCGAGGCCGCTGAGCCCGTCGTGGCCCAAGGACTCCACCCACGGTGCCGTGCGCTGCAGACGATCGGCGGTGCGGACGTAGAACATCAGGTAGCGGTCGATGTAGCTGAACAGCGTCGCGTCGTCGAGGTCTTGAGCGAGCAGCTCGGCATGCCGGGGGGTGAAACCACCGTTGCCTCCGACGTAGAGGTTCCACCCGTGCTCGGTGGCGATCACGCCGACGTCCTTGCTCTTGGCCTCTGCGCATTCCCTCGCGCACCCGGACACCCCGAGCTTGATCTTGTGCGGGGATCGCAACCCGCGGTAGCGGTTCTCCAGATCGACCGCCATCGCGACCGAGTCCTGCACCCCGTAGCGGCACCAGCTGGATCCGACGCAGGACTTCACCGTGCGCAGCGACTTCCCGTAGGCCTGACCAGACTCCATTCCGGCGTCGACGAGGCGCTTCCAGATTCCGGGCAGCTGTTCGACGCGGGCGCCGAACATGTCGATCCGCTGACCGCCGGTGATCTTGGTGTAGAGCCCGTAGTCACGTGCGACCTCACCGATCACGATGAGCTTCTCCGGGGTGATCTCCCCACCGGGAACCCGCGGAACCACCGAGTAGGTGCCGTTGCGCTGAATGTTGGCGAGGAAGTGGTCGTTGCTGTCCTGCAGCGAGGCCTGCTCACCGTCGAGCACGTGCCCAGTGCCGAGGGCGGGCGAGAGCGAAGCCAAGATCGAGGCCACCACCGGCTTACAGATGTCGCACCCGGTTCCCTTGCCGTGCTTGGCGATCAGCTCCGAGAAGGTGCGGGTACCGGTGGCCTGGACGATCGCGAACAGCTCAGCTCGGCTCTGGGTGAAGTGCTCGCACAAAGCCGTGGACAGCTCCACACCCGAGGAGGCGAGCAGCGTCTTGAGCATCGGCACACAGCTGCCGCACGTGGTGCCGGCACCTGTGCAGGCCTTCAGCGCCGGCACGTCGCAACAGCCGCCGCTGATCGCCTCCCGGATAGTGCCCTTGGTGACGGCGTTGCAGGAGCAGACCTGCGCCTCGTCGGGCAGCGACGCCACCCCGACCGGGGCACCGGCCGGGGAGATCAGCGTTGCCGGATCGGCAGGCAGGGTGCGCCCGACAAGCGGCCTCAAGGTGGCGTATGCGCTGGCGTCCCCCACGAGGACACCGCCGAGCAGGGTCCGCGCGTCATCGGAGACCACCAGCTTGGCGTAGGTGCCGGCGACGGCATCGTTGAGCACCACCTCCAGAGCACCCGGGGTAGCCGCATGGGCATCACCGAAGCTCGCGACGTCCACCCCGAGCAGCTTGAGCTTGGTGGACAGGTCAGCACCGGGGAAGTGCGCGTCGCCCTGCATCAACCGCTCGGCGACCACGTCCGCCGACGCGTAGCCGGGACCGACGAGGCCGTAGCAGCGCCCCTCGATCGCCGCGCACTCGCCGATGGCGAACACCGCGGGATCACTGGTGGCGCAAGCGGTGTCGACCATGACCCCGCCGCGCTCACCGACGTCGAGACCGGCTTCGCGCGCCAGCTGGTCACGCGGGCGCACCCCTGCGGAGAACACCACGAGTGAGGCGTCCAGCGTGTTGCCGTCGGACAGGCCGACCTGCAGGCCGCCGGCGGTCTCCGTGATCGTCTCGGTGCCCACCCCGGTGTGCACCACCAGTCCCAGGTCCTCCACGAGCTTGCGCAGCAGGGCGCCACCGCCGGCGTCGACCTGCAGCGGCATCAGCCGGGGCGCGAACTCGACGACGTTCGGGGTGATTCCCATCAGCGTCAGCGCGTTCGCCGCCTCCAAGCCCAACAGGCCCCCACCGACCACCACGCCCGTGGCGGGACCGCCATCGGCGAGCGCAGCCTCCGCCGCGGCGCGGATACCGTCCAGGTCCGCCAGCGTCCGGTAGACGAAGCAGCCCGGCGAGTCGTGTCCTGGCACCGGGGGCACAAAGGCGGACGAGCCCGTGGCCAGCACGAGGACGTCATATGCGAGAACCGCACCTGAAACGGTGGTCACTGTGTGTGCCTCCCGGTCCAGAGCCACTGCCGAATCACCCAAGCGGACCTCGACGGAACTGTCTCCGGCGTACTCGTTGCCCGCCAGCGCGAGCGCGTTCGGGTCCCAGCTACCCACGTAGGACGACAAGGCCACCCGGTCGTAGGCCGCCACCGGCTCCTCGCCGAGGACGAGCACACGCCAGCTGCCGTCCCGGTCGCGCTCGCGCAGTGCCTGCACGAAGCGGTGCCCGACCATGCCGTGGCCAACGACGATCACTGTCTTGGTACTCATGCGGCTCCTTCTTCCTGCGTGGCTTTTTCCTGCTCCAACACTTGGGCAGGTTCACTGCTCTGCAGCCACCCGCACACACCGTCGACCAGCTCTCGACAGCTCCCGCACCCCGTGGTCGCTCTGGTGGCGGCGGCGAGCGCCGGGACCGTCTGCGCCCCCGCCCGCCACGCGGAGGTGAGTTGGTTCTTGGTCACCGAGTTGCACCGGCACACAACGGCGCGGCCGGGCAGGTGCGCGGGGCTCGCCACCTCCTCCCCGCCCGACTCCGGACGGCCCAGCAGCAGACCCACGCGGTCACTCGGCACCTTCGCGGAGCGGTCGTAGAGCTGAGTGACCGCAGCAGCAGCCTCCGGACTGCCAAGCAGCACGGCACCGACGATCCGGTCATCGCGCAGCACGAGCTTGGCGTAGCGGCCACGGCTGGGGTCGATCAAGCTCAGCACCTCGGTGTCGGCATCGCTCGTATGCGCCTCGGCGCTCACCTCCCCCATGGCGGCCAGGTCGACGTCACGCGCTTTGAGCTTGGTGACCAACCGCGAACCTGCGTACCGCGCCGTCGCGTCGGCCCCGGTGAGCAAGTCGGCCACCACCTCCGCCTGCTCCCATGCGGGCTGGACGAGGCCGTACACCGAGCCCCGGTGCTGTGCGCACTCTCCGATGGCCCGGATCCGTCGGTCACTGGTCCGCAGCTCGTCATCCACCACGACCGCGCTATCCACCGTCAACCCGGCCATCTCCGCCAGCTCCACTGCAGGCCGAACGCCGGTCGCGACGACGACGAGATCGGCGCCGAGGAAGGAGCCGTCGTCGAGCACCACACCGCGTCCCGCGCTCACCCCGCCTGCCGCAGCGGCGAGGCCGGGCCGGTACTCAACAGCAGTACTGGACAGGCGCAGGGCAACGCCCAGCTCACCGAGCACCCGGGCCAGGACGGCGCCCGCTCCCGGATCCAGCTGACGTTCCATCGGATACGCGTGTGGATGAACGACCGTCACGTCCGCGCCCCGACCGCGGAGGCCGCGAGCAGCCTCGAGCCCCAGCAACCCGCCGCCGAGCACCACGACCCTGCTGCCAGGGCGTACGGCCTGCGCGATCCGCTCGCAGTCGTCGACGGTACGAAACGCCACGACACCCACCGCGGGCATCCCCTCACGAGTACTCAGCCCGGGTACCGGCGGTATCCACGCCCGGCTTCCCGTGGCCAGCACCAGCACGTCGTAGTCCATAGTGGACCCGGAGCCGTCGGTATCCAGGCACTCCACTCTGCGGTTCGATCGGTCGATGCCCACCACGGTCGTTCCGGTGCGCACCTCGATGCCGTGGCGCTCCTCCCAGCCCTCCGGTTGCAGCCGCACCGCATCAGCGGTCAACCCGCCGGCGAGCACGGTGGACAGCAGTACCCGGTTGTAGGCGGCGCGCGGCTCCTCTCCGATGATCGCCGGACGCACGTGGACGCCTTCAGGATCCCGTCGGTGCAGCTCGTCGACCAGTCGGGCACCAGCCATCCCGTTGCCCACCACCAGTACTCGCCGCGTCATGCCGGCACCCCCTGCACTGCAGGTTCCAGGCGCACCGCGCACACCTTGAACTCCGGCATCCGACTGCTGGGGTCCAAGGCCGGGTTGGTCAGCAGGTTGGCCCGCGCGGAGCCCGCGTAGTGGAACGGCAGGAACACGGTGTCCAGCCGCATGCTCGGCTCACACACCACCTCGAACTGTGCGCTCCCCCGACGGCTCACCACATCGGCGAGTTCTCCGCCCCGCAGCCCCACCCGCGCGGCGGTGTCCGGGTGAACTTGGACAAAGGCATCGCCCGCGGCCTGCACGAGCTCCGCAACTCGGCGGGTCTGCGCACCGGACTGGTAGTGGGCGAGCACCCGCCCCGTGGTGGCCCACAAGGGGTACGCCTCGTCGGGCACCTCCGCAGGATCACGGTGTTCGACCGGAATGAACCGGGACCGGCCATCGGAGTGCGCGAAGCCCTCCAGGAACAGTCGCGGCGTGCCCGGGTGCTCGCCGTCAGCGACGGCGGGACACGGCCAGAACAGTTCCTCACCCGCGTCGAGCCGCTCGTAGGTAATACCGGCGTAGTCGGCAAGGCCACCCGCTGAGGCGGCGCGCAGCTCGTCGTAGACCGCGCGCGCATCGGCCGGGAAGCGCTCGGCCGGCTGCCCGAGCCTCCGTGCCAGCTCGCCGAGTATCTCCAGCTCACCCTTGGCGCCGACAGGCGGATCCACCGCCCGGCGGCGACGCAGCACGCGTCCTTCGAGGCTGGTCATGGTGCCTTCCTCCTCGGCCCACTGGAGCACGGGCAGCACCACGTCAGCCATCGCCGCGGTCTCCGAGAGCAGGAAGTCGCAGACAACCAACATGTCCAGTGCCGCAAGGTGTTCGACGACGTGTCCCGCGCGCGGTGCGGACACCGCGAGGTTGGCACCGTGCACCATGAGCGCTGTGGGCCCACCGGGCTCGCCGAGCGAGGTCAACAGCTCGTAGGCGCTGCGTCCCGCGCCGGGCAGTGCGTCGGGGTCGATCCCCCAGACGCCGGCGACGTGCGCTCGGGCGGCTGGGTCGTCGATCTTTCGGTATCCGGGTAGCTGGTCGGCCTTCTGTCCGTGTTCACGGCCGCCCTGACCGTTGCCCTGGCCGGTGATGCAACCGTAGCCCGAGCCCACCCGTCCGGGCAGGCCGAGCGCCAACGCCAGGTTGATGACGGCGGACACCGTGTCGGTGCCCTTGCTGTGCTGCTCGGCGCCGCGTGCGGTGAGGATGAAGCTGCCGCGACCTTCCCGACGCGCACTCCCCAGCAGGGCCACGGTCTGGCGCAGCAGCCCGACGGGGACCCCGGTCACCCGCTCGGTGCGTTCCGGCCACCACTGGGCTGCGGCGGCCCAAGCCTGCTCGAACCCGCTCGTCCGACCGTCCACATAGTTCTGGTCCAGCCAGCCGTCAGTGACTGCCACGTGCAGCAGACCCAGGGCCAGAGCAAGATCCGTACCCGGTGTCAGCTGCAGGTGCAGCCCCCCGCCGGACAGCGCGCGTTCCACGGTGGGCGTACGGCGGGGGTCAGCCACGACCAGTCCACCGACCGTGGCGGCGGTGGCGAGGTGCTGCACGAACGGCGGCATGGTCTCGGCGACGTTTCCACCGAGCAGCAACACAGCCTCCGCGTCGGTGAGGTCGCTCACCGGGAACGGCAGACCCCGGTCCAGCCCGAAGGAGCGCATCCCCGCCGCTGCGGCCGAGGACATGCAGAAACGGCCGTTGTAGTCGATGTTCGAGGTGCGCAGGGCGACGCGGGCGAACTTGCCGAGCAGGTAGGCCTTCTCGTTGGTGAGCCCTCCCCCGCCGAAGACGGCCACGGCATCCGGTCCGCCCGCGTCCTGGGCCGCCCGCAGTCCTGCCGCCACCCGGTCCAGCGCCTCCTCCCAGCCGGCCTCACGCAGCTCGCCGCCACGCTCGTCGCGGATCATCGGAGTGGTCAGCCGATCGGGGTGGCGCAACAAGGACGCTGCGGTCCAGCCCTTCTGGCACAAGCCGCCCCGGTTGGTCGGGAACTGCCGGGCGTGCACCACCGCGTCCGCAGTCGGGGTTGCGGCGGTCACCGACATGGCGCACTGGAGTCCGCAGTAGGGGCAGTGCGTGGGCGTCATGTCAGTCATCGTGACCGGGTCCTGTAACGGATGCGCTAGCAATGCGTTTCGTTGACGTGACACGCTGCGGGCGCCGCAGGTAGACCGCCCAGGTGAGCGCCGCACACACGGCGTAGAAGCCGAGGAACACCCAGAAGGCCATCGTCGCCGACTTCGCCGGCGAGTTGTAGGACGCACGGAGCACCAGGTTGATGCCTACGCCACCGAGACCCCCGATGGAGCCGGCGATGCCGATCAGCGCGCCGGACATCGTGCGAGACCAGGCCGCGGCCTCGTGCTCGGTGCCGCCGGCATCGACGAGACTGCGGGAGCGCGCGGAGAAGAGTGCCGCAATCATCTTGTAGGTGGAACCGTTGCCGATGCCGGAGAGCACGAACAGCAGCATGAAGCCGACGATGAAGGCAACGAGCACACCACCACTGGGCGCACCCGGCGTCTGATCGTCGAAAGTCCCAGCGGCGACAAGGATTCCCGCCGAGGCGATCATCGCAATGAAGGTGTAGAGCGTGATCTTGCCGCCACCGATCTTGTCGGCGAGCATCCCACCGAGGGGCCGGGCGAGTGAGCCGAGCAGGGGTCCGAGGAAGGCGATCTGCGCGGCGTGCAGCGCGGCGCTCGCCTGCATCGCCGCAGTCGCCTTCACTGTGCCACCGGCGGTCAGTCCGGCCAGGAAGTCGATCTGCAGAACCTGGGCGAAGGCGAAACTGAAACCGATGAAGGAGCCAAAGGTGCCGACGTAGAGGAAGGACATCGTCCAGGAATCATGGAACTTCATGACCTCGAACAGGGAGCGCACCTGCACCGTCTGGTTGCCGAGGTTGTCCATGAACAATGCCGCGCCCACCGCCGCGCAGGCAATGAGCACCAAGTAGACCGCGCACACCATCTGCGGGGATCGGTTGCCTGCGGTGGCAATGACCAGCAGCCCGATGAGCTGGATGGCCGGAACACCGATGTTGCCGCCACCTGCGTTGAGCCCAAGGGCCCAACCCTTCAGACGCTGCGGGTAGAAGGCATTGATGTTCGTCATCGAGGACGCGAAGTTGCCGCCACCGATACCCGCGAAGGCCGCGACCACTACGAAGGCGGTGTAGGAGGTCCCCGGGTGCGCCATGAAGTAGAGCGTCAGCACGGTCGGCACGAACAGGACCAAGGCGCTGAAGATCGTCCAGTTGCGGCCACCGAAGCGCGCGGTGGCCACGGTGTACGGCAACCGCAGCAGCGAGCCGACCAAGGTGGGAACCGCGACGAGGAAGAACTTCCCTGCGGCGTCGATGCCGTAGACGGACACGGGCATGAACAGCACCATCACCGACCAGATCGACCACACCGAGAAGCCGACGTGCTCGGCGACCACGGACCAGATCAGGTTGCGCTTGGCGATCTGCTTGCCGCCGGCCTCCCAAGCGGTGACGTCCTCGGAGTCCCAGTTCTCGATGTAGTGCTTGCGCACCTTTGCCTGCGGGGCAAGCGGACGGCTCTCAATTGCGGTCATCTACAGCCTCCTTGTGATGGGAGGCTGACGTTATGGAGGCTGTGTTGCGCTCAGACTGCTGGCCGTGAACCGGAAGTCACAACTTGCTCACCGACAGGTTCGACGGTGTGTGAGGGTTCAGAGCAGATAACGGAACAGTGGGCTGTCCGGCGGAATGAGCTGCACGTCGGGCGGAGAGGCGCGCATTCGCTCCAGCAGCGCCGCCAGGTCCTCGGGCCTACTGAGCTCGATGGCCACGAGCGCCGGGCCCTTTTCTCTGTTGTTGCGCTTGACGTACTCGAACAAGGTGACGTCGTCGTCGGGACCGAGGACCTCGTCCAAGAAGTTGCGCAGCGCACCGGGTTCCTGCGGGAAGTCGACGAGGAAATAGTGCTTGAGGCCTTCGTGCACCAGGGCCCGTTCCACCACCTCGCCGTAGCGGCTCACATCGTTGTTCCCCCCGGAGATCAAGCACAAGGTGGTTGTCCCGGGTGCGACCAGGACGGCGGACCCGAGCGCAGCCGCGGCCAGCGCCCCCGCCGGCTCGGCGATGATGCCGTCGCTCTGGTACATCGCCAGCATTTCGACGCACACCTGGCCCTCCGGCACACTGACCAGTTCCACGGCACCGTCACGGACCAGCGGGTAGGTGATGTCGCCGGCTTTGCGGACGGCTGCGCCGTCGACGAAACCGTCCAGCTCGTCCAGGGCCACGGGTGCACCGGCGGCCAGTGCTGCCGCCATGCACGCAGCACCACCCGGCTCCACCCCGACGATCCGCACCTGCGGGTGTCGCTCCCGCAGCCAGGCGGTGGCCCCGGCCAGCAGGCCGCCACCGCCCACCGGCAGGACCACCACATCCGGCGGGCGTTGCAGCTGCTGTACCGCCTCGAACAACACCGTGCCCTGCCCGGCGATGGTCTGCGGGTGGTCGAAGGCGGGAACGCTGACGGCACCGGTCGCTGCAGCATGCTCGGCGGCTGCAGCAGCGGCGTCGTCATAGCTGTCGCCGAGGACGACCAGCTCGACCATCTCACCCCCCAGCGCAGCAATCCGGTCGCGCTTCTGCCGTGGCGTGGTGCGGGGCACGTAGATTCGGCCGTGGACCCCCAAAGCGCTGCACGCGTAGGCAAGGCCTTGGGCGTGGTTGCCAGCGCTCGCGCTGACCACCCCTGCAGCACGCTCGGTCTCGTCGAGCTGAACGATGAAGTTGTAGGCACCACGCACCTTGTAGGACCGCACAACCTGCAGGTCCTCACGCTTGAGCCAGACGGTCCCGTCGACCCGCGCCGAGAGCCGGGGACTGATCTCCACCGGTGTCACGGGGATGCGCCCGTACAGCCGCCGCGCGGCCGCCTCGACCATCGAGGCATCTACGCGCCCGCTCATAGCCGTTCGCGCACAAGATCTGCGGCGCGGGCAAGCCCCCCGAACGCCTCCGGGGTGGAACGGGGGTGCAGCGTGTGCACGGCCAAACGGAAGAGCAGCGCACGAAGGAGCATCTGCGGCCACTCCGGCAGATACGCCCATCGGGTGAGCAGCCCGTCGTCCGCGCCCCCCCAGGCCACGGCGTCGACCACGGCGACTGCCGACGCCCACGCTGCCGGACGCCAGTACGGCGTGAGCTCGGTGACTCCCGGGGCCGCCGCACCCGCGAACAGCACGGTGCCGAACAAGTCGCCGTGCACCAGCTGCGAAGGGGACTGCACCGGCATCCTGGCCCCGGCAAGCTCGCTGAACACCGAGGCGCTGCTGGGTGCGTCGAGGGGCGTGAACTCGCGCCCGCCCGAGATGAACGACTCCGGTTCCTCGCCCCAGGCCACGGCATCGGCGAAGACATCGGCTCCCGCAGTTTCCGGTGTCCGCGGGCCGGCCCGGAGGAACCGGGGCCGACTCAGGTCAGCCATGGCGTGGTGCAGGCGGGTAGAGACCGATACCACCTCGTCGTGCCGCGGCTCCGGCTCACCCGCCAAGAAGGTGTTGGCGGTCCAGCCGGAAGCCACCCAGCGCCCATCGGTGGAGCGCACCGGCCGGGCGAGTCGAACGCCCTCGACCTTCAACGTCTCGCGAACACCTGCCGACCACGTGGCCCGCGCGTGGTCGGTCACAGGAGTCAGGACGACGTCGCCACAACGCCATCCCCGGCTCCACGCCGAACCCAGCGGCTCCGGCTCGACGGCACGTAGACCGAAGGTCGCCAGGACGTGCACGGGAGGCAGGTCA
>JADGOX010000300.1 GCA_017882745.1 Mycobacteriaceae bacterium
GGTCAGGAGCAGTGCGAAGACCACCAACGCGCACCGTGTGATCACCGCCACGCCGCTGCTGCGGACGACCGCCCCGAGCCGAGGCGGCAGTCCACATCAGACTCGGCAGTCCCCTGTCGGCGACGATGCACCGTCGGGACGGCACGATGGTCCCCATGACCTCCCATTTTCCGCCCAGCGAGTCGCCAGCCGAGCAGTCCGGACCCCACCGCATAGTGCTGCTTCGGCACGGGCAGACCGAGTGGTCGGAGTCCGGTCAGCACACGGGCCTCACCGACCTCCCCCTCACTGCGACGGGTCGGGAGCAGGCGATCGGCCTGGCGAGGCTCATCGCCCGTCTGGAGCTCGTAGAGCCCTTGGTGCTCTCCAGCCCGCGGAGACGGGCGGTGGACACCGCCAAGCTGGCCGGGCTGGCCGTCGAGGAGACCACAGAGGACCTGTCCGAGTGGAACTACGGCGACTACGAGGGCCTCACCACAGAACAGATTCGTGAACACACACCCGGCTGGACGGTGTGGACCCACGCCTGCCCTGCAGGAGAGACCGCGGAGTCTGTGCAACACAGGGCGGACGCGATCCTCACCCGGGCGGCTACGCAGACCGCCCACCGCGACGTGGTCCTTGTGGGGCACGGCCACTTCTCTCGCACGTTGCTCGCCCGGTGGGTGCGCCTGGCTGTGGCCAACGGGATCCACTTCCGCATGTCACCGGGCGGCGTTGCCGTCCTGGGACACGATCACGGTCAACCGCAGATCGCGGCAATGAACCTCACCGTCGACTGACGGCTATCGCTCGTCATCCCGTGGCTCGGTGGCCGCCGCGGGATACTCGGCAGCCGCCCACCGCCTCGCGGGCGCGCAGAGCAGCAGTCCTGTCGTCGTCAGCACGACCACCCCGAGCGCGAGCCCCAGCGGCACCAGCGCCGACGTGGTGAGCAGCGACCACACGACAGGAAGCAGAAGCGCCTGGATCACCAGCGCAGGTCCCCGACCACCCCGCATCGACCGCAGCAGCGCCACACCCGCGGCGAGCACGCCCGCGCCCAGGACTGCGAACAACCCGGAGGTGCCGTACCCGACCGTGGCGCTCTCCTCGCCACCGCGCACGGTGCGCACCAGGAAAACCACTGCGAAGACGACAGCCGCAGCTCCCTGCAGGGCCACGATGGCCCCAGCACCGCGGATCGGCGGCGGGGCGATGCCGGAGCTGCCTTTGGTCACGCACCCACATTAGGGCACCAGTACTCTGGGCTTCTGTGCGCGCACTGCTGGTCGTAAACCCCAACGCAACGTCTACCAGTCCGGCCGGACGCACGGTGCTCGCCCGGGCGTTGTCCAGCGCCCTCGAACTGCGTGTCGTGCACACCGATCATCGCGGTCATGCTGCCGAGCTCGCGGCGCAGGCACGCTTGGACGGTATCGATGTCATCGTCGTCCACGGCGGCGACGGCACGATCAACGAGGTGGTCAACGGCATGCTGGGGCCGCCGAACGCAGTCGGTCACGGTGTGCGGAAGGTTCCTGCGCTGGCGGTGGTGCCTGGCGGATCCGCGAATGTGTTCGCGAGGGCACTCGGCATTCCCGCCGACCCACTGGAGGCCACCCAACAGCTGCTCGAGGCCATCACGGGGAACAGTCGACGCTCGGTGGGCTTGGCGCACACCGATGACCGCTGGTTCACCGTCAACGCCGGGCTCGGCTGGGACGCCGAAGTGGTACAGACTGTGGAGGAGCACCGCAAGAACGGAAAGGCAGCCACTCCGGCGCGGTACTGCTGGGCCGCGGTGAGCCGATACTTTCGCTCCAAGCATCACAAGCCGAAAATGACGGTTAATCTTACGGGTGAAGAGCCTAGAATGGGCCTACATATGGTCTTCATCACCAACACTGATCCTTGGACCTACCTCGGAGCTCGGCCGGTTCGCACGAATCCGCAGACATCATTTTCCGGGGGACTGGGCGTATTTGGACTGACGAGTCTCAGCTGGTTCACCATCGCCCGGGTAATACCGCAGATCCTGGCGCGAGACGGCAATCCGCGTGCGGGCACGCTGCTGCGCAGGGACGACGTCGCGCAGGTCCGGGTGCGGTGCTCAGAGCCCACCGGCCTGCAGCTGGACGGAGACTACCTGGGCCTGCGCTCGGAAGTTGTGTTCTCAACCGTCGCGAACGCGGTGCAAGTACTGGTACAACCGAAGGAGCGATGACGGGGCGCAGAGGCGACGTGACTTCGGCCACGACCGTTCGCAAACCTCTTGACATTGCCCCGGATCGTGAAACCATTCAGCAGTAACAGATAGAAAACACTTTGGCGACACACCGTGAACGCCACACAACGGCGCGGAAGCGCGCCCGGTAAAGGAGCAGAGGATGGATTGGCGCCATGAGGCGATCTGTCGTGACGAGGACCCCGAGCTCTTCTTCCCCGTGGGGAACAGCGGTCCCGCGCTGGCTCAGATCGCTGATGCAAAGGTCGTCTGTCGCCGCTGCCCAGTGATGTCCGAGTGCCTGACCTGGGCCCTGGAGTCGGGTCAGGATGCGGGCGTCTGGGGAGGCATGAGCGAGGACGAGCGCCGTGCCCTCAAGCGCCGCAACGCCCGGACACGCGCACGCAGCGGAGCCTGACACGGCTTGCAGGCAACAACGCAGAAGCGGGCCGATACACCTTGGTGCATGGGCCCGCTTCTGCGTTGTTGCACGGTTGCCTACCGAGACTGGTGCGTCACGGGGAGCCGCAGCTGAGCATCCGTCCCTCCGCCGTCAGCGGGGTGAACGCTCAGCGAACCGTCCAGCTCGGCATCGACGAGTGTGCGCACGATCTCCAAACCCAGGCCACCGGCACCGTCCAGGGTGAATCCGGCCGGTAGCCCAGCGCCGTCGTCATGCACCACCACGTCGAGCCAGCCTGCCGAACGTTCTGCACGCACCACCACCGAGCCGCTCGCCCCAGGCGCGAATGCGTGCTCCAAGGCGTTCTGCACCAGCTCGGCCAGCACCATCACCAGCGGCATGGCCAGCTCTGCGGAGAGCTCCCCCATGGTGCCCTCCCGCCGCACGCGGACCCTGTTGTTCACGGTGGCGACGTCGGCCATCATCGGTACCAGTCGATCAATGACGTCGTCGAGGTTCACCTGCTCGTCGACCGACATGGACAAGGTGTCGTGCACCAGCGCGATCGACGCGACCCGCCGCACCGACTCGGTGAGCGCGGTCCGCACCTCTTCGTTACCGGAACGTCGTGCCTGCAGTCGCAACAACGCTGCCACCGTCTGGAGGTTGTTCTTCACCCGATGATGGATCTCCCGGATGGTGGCGTCCTTGCTCAGCAGCGCACGGTCGCGATTCCTGACCTCCGTGACGTCGCGCACCAGCACCAGCGCGCCGCGGGACATCCCCTGCGGCCGCAGCGGCAACGCGCGCAGCAACACCGTTGCCCCGCGCGCGTCAGCCTCGATTCGTACGGTGGATGATCCCGCGAGCGCAGCAGTGATGCGTTGCACGACCTCAGACGCGTCAAAGGGGTCGGAGATGAGGGGGCGGGTCACCTTGGCAAGGTTGGTGCCGACCAGTTCGGCGGGTAGACCCATCCGGCGATAGGCGGAATGGGCGTTCGGGCTCGCGTACAACACCGCACCGGCGGGATCGAGCCGGATGAACCCGTCCCCGGCCCGCGGACTGGTGTGGACGTCGGCGACCGACTCACTCGCTGGAAAGCTCCCTTCCGCGATCATCTGACAGAGAACGGCCGCGCTGTCGAGGTAGGCAGCCTCCAGTGGACTTGGGCGCCGCACGGTTGCCAGGTTGGTGTCTCGGCTCAACACCGCCACCACCTGCCCGCGACACATCACGGGCACGGACTCCCGCCGCAGCGAAAGACCCTCGTACAGGTAGGGCCGCTCCTCGACCAGGAGGCGCCCCCCTGCCATTGCTTCGCGCAACTGCGGGCGTTCAGCCCTGCTCATCACCGTTCCCACCGCGTCGCCGGCGTAGGAGGTGTGGGCGGTCGTGGGCCGCACCTGGGCGACGCACAGCAGCTCGTCGGCGACCGGCACCCACAGCCGAAAGTCGGCGAAGGACAAGTCGGCGAGCAGCTGCCACTCGCCGACCACCTGTTGCAGATGGTCGGCCGTCGTCCCGGCAATCCCGGTGTGCTCCGCGAGCAGCCCGCTGAGGGTGGACATGGGCTAACGGCCGCTCAGGGCCTCTGCGCCGCTCAAGCAATGACCGCCAGCAGGTCACCGGGCTGGACGTCATCGCCCTCGGCCACCGCGACGGACTCCACAGTTCCAGCCTCTTCCACCAGTACCGGAATCTCCATCTTCATCGACTCAAGGATGACCACCGTGTCTCCCTGAGCAAGCACGTCACCGACCGCAACCGAGACGCGCCACACCTTTGCGGGTAGCTCCGCAAGTATCTTCTCCGACATCGGAAACCTCCTCGTTATCCTCGGCGATCCAACCACAGCGGGGCATGGGGACGGACCGCACCACGGGCGTGGGACAATGGGTGCACAGAAGTGGCGTGAGCACACACCAGTGGATTACCAGAAGGAGATGTCATGGGAAAGCGTGGACGCAAGAAGCGCGACCGCAAGAAGAGCGGCGCCAACCACGGTAAGCGTCCCAATTCCTGAGACGTAGACGACAAGCGGCCCGGTCCCCTGTACAGGGGACCGGGCCGCTTGTCGTTGCACTAGTCCGTCGGAGAGCCGTCCGCTTGCTCTGTGTACTCGATGACGGTGCGCTGAATCGTCATCACCAGGCGCTCGTGCAGACCCTCAGGCGCACGCTCGCCCCCGCACTTGCGGCTCAACAGGCTCTTGACCTGCTCCTCGATGCCGAACTCGGTCAGGCATGGGCTGCAGTCATCAAGATGACGCTGCACCCGCTGCCGGCTCGCCTCGTCGCACTCACCATCGATGAACAGCCAGACATCCGCGAGCACGGCAGAGCAGTCCACCTCGCCGCTGCCCGAGCAACGCGATTCGTCGGCGCTCATTGTGCGACCTCCTCGGACGCGCGGGTGAAGCCCCGATCCCTGGCCACGCCGGCCAACATGCCGCGCAACAACTTCCGTCCGCGATGCAGGCGAGACATCACGGTGCCGATCGGCGTTCCCATGATCTCGGCAATCTCCTTGTAGGCAAACCCTTCGACGTCGGCGTAGTAGACCGCCATCCGGAAGTCTTCCGGCAGCGACTGCAGCGCCTCCTTGATGTCGGAGTCCGGAAGAAGGTCCAGCGCCTCCACCTCGGCCGAACGGAGACCCTGCGAGGTGTGCTCTGCCGCGTCGACGAGCTGCCAGTCCGTGATCTCGTCGGTGGGGTACTGCTGGGGTTGCCGTTGCTTCTTCCGGTAGCTGTTGATGTACGCGTTGGTGAGGATGCGGTACATCCACGCCTTGAGGTTGGTGCCGGCTCGAAACGAGCCAAATGCGGCGTACGCCTTGAGGTACGCCTCTTGGACGAGGTCCTCCGCGTCTGCCGGGTTACGCGTCATTCGCAGGGCTGCACCGTAGAGTTGGTCAAGCAGGGGCATCGCGTCGCGCTCGAACCGTGCCGTGCGCTGCTCGGGGGTTTCAGCGGCCTGCAACGCTGCCTCGGCTGGGTCCTGCGCGGTTCGCGGGGATGTGGACGGGGCCACGACTCTCCTTCCGCCAGTCGATCCTGACTTCGGCGACGCGTTGTTGCGACGCTCGGCGTAGTCCCAGACTACGGGGAGGGTGTCGAGTCGCGTCCTTGGCGTCGGATCCGTTGGCCCGGTAGTCCCCAGCCCTGCGTGACTGTCGAGCACCGAACACTGCGCTGCCATCGTGTCTCCTCTGCCGTCGACCAGCCCTGCACCCCGCGCGAGCGCATTCGCGGGTACCCCAATGGTGTTGTCAACACTGCACACGTCGGTGGTGTTCCCAGCGGCGCACCACTTCGAGGACCATGCCCCGCGACCGACAGTGTCCTGCAGCGCTGGGACTCAGCGACGCGAGTGCGTGATAATGGTGCAGTGACTTCCGCACAGCCGTGGCCGGCTCCCCTAGCTGCGACTCCAGTACGCGCCACCGTCACCGTTCCCGGATCGAAGTCGATCACCAACCGTGCGCTGGTTCTGGCCGCCCTTGCCGAGGGCCCTTCGACGTTGCGCGGGGCTCTGCAGAGTCGGGACACCGAACTCATGGCGACTGCGCTGCGGACGCTGGGTTGCGGAGTAGACGGCGAGGTCGTGACGCCTGGAACGCTTCGCGGGAGAACCACGGTGGAGTGCGGGCTCGCCGGTACCGTCATGCGTTTTCTTCCGCCGGTGGCGGCTCTGGCCGAAGGTGACGTGCGTTTCGACGGCGATCCCCAGGCCCGTTCACGACCGATGAGCACTGTACTGAGCGCCCTCCGCACCTTGGGTGCAAAGATCGACGGCGATGCGCTGCCGTTCACCGTGCACGGCCGCGGCGAGCTGCCGGGCGGCGAGGTGACCATCGACGCCTCGGCATCTTCCCAGTTCGTCTCCGGACTGCTGCTCTCCGGTGCACGTTGCGCGCAGGGGCTCGTCGTCCGACACGAGGGCAGCCAGCTCCCCTCTCTGCCGCACATCGAGATGACCGTCGACATGCTGCGGGCCGTCGGCGTGGTGGTCGACGATTTCGAGGCAAACACCTGGCGGGTGCAGCCAGGCCCGATCTCGGGCCGGAACTGGGTGATTGAACCCGACCTGTCCAACGCAGCACCGTTCCTGGCCGCTGCCGCGGTCACCGGAGGCGAGCTGCACGTACCGCACTGGCCGGCCCGCACAACCCAGGCGGGCGACAGCATCCGCGCGATACTGCAGCTGATGGGCTGCAGTGTGACGCTGGCGGAGTCGGGGCTGACCGTGAGCGGACCCGACCGACTCACCGGGGTGGACATCGACCTGCACGACGTCGGTGAGCTCACCCCGACAGTGGCCGCGCTCGCTGTCCTCGCCGATGGACCTACTCGGCTCCGTGGCATCGCACACCTGCGCGGGCACGAGACCGACCGACTCGCCGCGCTGAGCACCGAGATCACTGCGCTGGGCGGACGGGCCGAGCAGACCGCCGACGGGCTCCAGATCACTCCCCTGCCGCTGCGTGGCAGCAGCCGCCCCTGGCACGCCTACGCCGATCACCGAATGGCTACCGCCGGCGCCATCGTCGGACTCGCCGTGCCGGACGTTACGGTCGACGATATCGCCACCACCGACAAGACACTTCCGGGCTTCGAGGCCATGTGGCACGCGATGCTGGCAGGAGGACGGTCCTGAGCAAGCGGGTGTACGACGAGTCCGACGTGCGGATACGCCCACGTCCGGGTTCACGACCACGCACCAAGACACGCCCGGAGCACCTCGACGCCGAGACGGCCATGGTTGTCGCCGTGGACCGTGGGCGTTGGGGCTGTGTGTTCGACGGTGATCCTGGGCGGCCAGTCGTCGCCATGCGGGCGCGCGAGATGGGGCGCACACCCGTGGTGGTCGGCGACGAGGTCAGCCTGGTCGGCGACGTCAGCGGCCGGCCGGACACCCTGGCGCGCATCGTGCGGGTTGCCGAGCGGCGCACGGTGCTGCGACGTACCGCCGACGACACCGACCCTTTCGAGCGAATTGTGGTGGCCAACGCCGACCAGCTCGCCGTGGTCGTCGCCCTGGCCGACCCGCCCCCACGCACCGGGCTGATCGATCGAACACTCGTCGCGGCCTACGTCGGCGGACTGACACCGGTGCTGTGCCTGACCAAGTCCGACCTGGCGGACCCCGCGGAGCTCATCAACGCCTACGCGGATCTGGAAGTCCCGGTGGTGGTCCTCAATCGCAGTACTCCGATCGCCGAGCTGCAGGCCGTCCTCGAGGGCAAGATCACCGTGTTGCTCGGACACTCCGGCGTCGGCAAGTCGACACTGGTCAACCGGCTTGTGCCGGAGGCATTTCGGGCGGTCGGTGTGGTGTCGGGCATTGGCAAGGGACGGCATACATCCACCCAGTCGGTGGCTCTGCCTCTACCCAGCGGTTCCGGATGGGTGGTCGACACACCGGGCATTCGCTCGTTCGGACTTGCCCACGTGTCCACCGACGACGTGGTTGCCGCCTTCGGCGACTTGGCCGAGGTGGCCGCAACCTGCCCGCGTGGGTGCACCCATCTGGGTCCTCCCGCCGACCCGGAGTGCGCGCTCGACACGCTCACGGGAACTGCAGCAAGGCGCGCCCGTGCCGTGCGGCGCCTACTCGTTGCGCTCGGCTCGAACACCGAGTGGTGAGCTGCGGCCCACGCACTCCCGACACCGGGTCAGAGCAGCTCGAGCAGGAACGGAAGCTCTTGCGTCGCATACCAAGCGAGTTCACGGTCGGCCACCTCACCCAGCACGAACTCGGCATCGTGGTCACCGAGGTCGGCGTCGTCCACCGCCTTCACCGCGGCTAGAACCGCATCCTCGGCGTCGGCCAGGTCCACGTGCACCGACGCCACCTCATGCAGCTGCACCGGTCGGCTGAGCCGAACCACGGCGTCGTCCAGATCGGGCCGCAAGCGCGCATCGTCGACGTCCGCACTGAGCACCGCTCGGCGCGCGAGCACGCCCTCGCCGTCCATCTCGTCGGCCAGCAGTCGCAATGACGCACGGGCCGCCTCCGCCATGGCCGCATAGGACAGCTCGTCGTCGTCGCCGACCGCATAGGACTCGCGCAGCGCCGGAGTCAGCGCGAACGCGGTGCCTCCCACCGCGGCCAGCTCACCATCCCGTTGCAGCTGCTCCAGCATCCGGATGGTCACCGGTACGTACACCCTCATGGGGCTCCCTTTCGTCACGCCGTGCTCATCACGATGGCCGAGTTTGTCACTGCACAGCCTGCACGAGCTCGTCGAGGGCCTTCTCGATGAGCCTCGCCAGCATCTCGATGTCCGGCATCGCGTCACGGTCCGCATTCAGTCCGTAGAAGACGCCGCCGTCATAGGACGTCAGGCCCACGCTGAGAGCCTGGTTGCGCGTGAGGGGCACCACGGGAAACATCTCGAGCATCCGGGCACCTGCGGCGTACACGGGCTGTTGCGGCCCCGGCACATTGGTGATGAGCACGTTGAACGATCGACACATCAGCGAGCCGGCGACCCGGGCGCCCATCGCGTGCAAGGTCGGCGGGGCGAACCCGGAAAGGTGCGTCAGCGTGTCCGCGCCGACCTGACGATGGGATGCGGATCCCGCCTTGCTCTCATGCGCTTTCGTGGCGTGGGCAATGCGCGAGATGCGAGCCAAGGGGTTTGGCTCACCAACAGGCAGGTCGATGAAGAATGAGAAGGCCCGGCTGTCGGGCATGCCCCCCGCACCCGCCCCGGCCACGTCGCCATTCTCCGCGGTGACGGCCATCGGCGCCAACGCGCGCACAGTCGTTTCCAAGGTCATCGCCTCACCCCGGGCGAGCAACCAACTGCGCAGGGCACCCGTGACCACAGCAAGAACCACGTCGTTCACCTCCCCTCCGCGAGCGGACCGTACTGCGCGATAGTCGGCCAGCCGAGTTCGTGCCACAGCAAAGCGGCGTTGCCTGGAAATCACGACGTTGAGTGGGCTGGGCGGCGCCGGTCTGACCGCCCGTTGCAGCGCTGAGGACACGTTGCCGGCCGCGGCCGCCAGGTTACTGACGGCGGCAGTCGCGTCGCGGGCCACCCAGCGCACAGCATCGACCACCTCGACGGGCCGCTGCAGCATCCCGGTCAGCGCGCCCGCGAGCAGTCGCACGGCACCCGGCTCGGCCGACGGCATCCAGAGCTCTCCCCGCGTGACCCGCGCCCGCCGCGTGTCGTCAAAGATGACCTGACCCATCGACGGCGCACCCACGCCGCCCACCATCGCCTGGTGCGTCTTGCTGATCACAGCAAAGCGCCCCTTGGCGAGGCCTTCCACCAGGTACATCTCCCACAGGGGCCGCGAGCGGTCGAGACGGCGGGACAACAGTCGCGAGACCAGCTCATACAGCTGTGCGTCATTGCCGGGGGCGGGCAACGCCGATCGGCGTACGTGGAAGCTGATGTCAAAGTCGTTGTCGTCCACCCATACCGGCCGAGCGATCCCACCAGGCACGTTCCGCACCTTCTGCCGATACCTCGGCACCTGCGAGATGCGCTGCTCGACGAGCTGAACGAGCATGTCGTAGTCGAAACCGGCGCGGGGAGGGCTGAGAACGTAGAGGCTTCCGATCTGTGCCGGTGTCCGATCACGCTCGAGCGACAGGAACGACGCATCGACCGGACTCAGTCGCTCACTCATGCGTGCAGCGTAGCCGTCACCCCATATTTGCTAGTGCACATTACTGTCCACAGAGTTGATCAAAGCTGCGCTCGCCGCAGTTCTCCTCGGACATACTTCCCAATGACGACACGCCGCATCCTCCTCGGCTGCCGTTGATTGTGCTCGGACCGTTGCCCGCATCTTCGGCGCCGGACCTCTCCTCCGGGCACACCACCACTCACCGGTGTGCGCTGCAAGCGCGCCCGCAGCATCTCGCAGGAGGGTCCCACCATGCTTCACGGCTCCGAACTCAACCGTGCAGTCTCCGTCGTGCCGCCAACTCAGGCTGTTTCAGCTACGCCAGCCGTTCCCGCCGTCGGGCGCCCACCGCAGGCCTTGATGCTACGCAGGGCGCCCCAGTGCGAGCCCGCACACGAGCACCCCGGACGCGAGTCAGCTGGCCGGCTGGCCCCCGCCATCGCCGCACGACCGCCGCGCACACCACCGGTGCACCCCCGGCCGAACCCGATCAGTCCCGCGGCACTGGTCCGGGCCCAACAGGTCTTCCGGCTCACATTCGAGGTGCTGGAGGGGCGACGAGGCCCCCGGCAACTAGAGCAGCTGATGGCGCCGGA
>JADGOX010000301.1 GCA_017882745.1 Mycobacteriaceae bacterium
AGCTGGACCCGGTGGTGCCGGTGGTGCTCGGTGGTGATCTGAACCTCGGATCCGGCGACAGCGCGTCCGTGCGGTCGTGCGTGCCTGCTGCTTCCGCGCTGGTTGATGACGGCGGCGTGCAGCTCGTGGTGGCGACACCCGAATTCGTCGTCAGCGGCTCCCAACGGATCGACCTGCGCGGTGCCACCGACCATCCGGGCTTGCTCGTCACGCTCTCTCCCCATGCGCGCCGGTGAACGACGGAGTCGTTTATCGGTGAGTTCCTTCAATCAGCGCCGGTTGACAGATACGACATTGATCCAGCAGCTTGAGGTGGGCGCGAAGTGCAGGTGCCAGCGGCGGCGGTCCTTGTGCGCCAACGGGATCCGGTGTCAGTGGACCACCGGGTCGGCTGTGACGACGAGGTTGCTGTCGTAGGAGCGCAGCTCGGGATGCCATTGCCCTGAGCAGGTGATGAGTACAAGGCGGTGGGGGCCATGTTGGTCAAGCGCCTGGTTCTCCGATGCCAGTGCCTCCTTGTTGACCAGCGTGGCCGAGGCGACCCGATAGGTCATGGCGTGGGAATCCGAGCGCAGTGTGATGAGGTCGCCGACCTGCGTGATGAGCAGCTCAGCGAAAAAGCCGAGCCCCTGCAGCCTGGAATCAACGTGCCCGGCGATCACCGTCGAGCCGAACGGATCGCCTGCATAGGCGCTGCCGTCCCACCAGCCAACGTGCTGAATGTCGGCGGGGATTTGGAGGACGCCGTTCACGGTCTCTTCCGGATCGACCACGGCGCTGCGGCCGCTCGGTAGCTCGATCTGCCGGGGCAGGAACCTGACTCGCGCGCCTTGCGCGTCGGTTCCCTGACGCATCGGGGACGGTGCGGTCGAGGTCGTGGCGGTACCCGCGCCGAAATCGGGCGCTGCGGGAGGGGTTTCGGACGAGGTCGCTGTCCGGTCCCCGACCACCGGCAGGGATGGCCCGCTTGTCGGTGTGGTTTCGCCGGTCGACGGGTGCTGCGCGATTCCGGACGCCGTGGATGTGTCCGGGGTGGGGCTTGTTGAACACGCCGCCGCCAGCCACAGCAGGATGACCAGTGCGGTTGGCAGGCGCCCGGCGGTCGCGCGGTCCGGTCGGCTCACCCGCGCAATAGGTGCAGGATGCGCGCGATCAGTTGGATCACCATGGCCATGCCGCCGGTCCCGGTGTCGACCATGGTGGGCGGCGGTGAACCGGTCTCGGGCTCTTTGAGGACATGAACGGCCACGTTCATCGTCTTCGCGGCCGGGTCGCCCACCGCGTAGACCCGGTTCAGCGAGCCGCCCTGCACCGTGAGGTCCACCGGTCCGAAGACGACCGGCGAACTCTCGCCTGCGGGCACGATGTCCACCTTGTAAGTGCCCACAGGCACGACGAGGTTGAGCGACTCGCCGTTGGCGACATTCGCAAAAAGTACCTGGCCGTCGACGCGGATATCCGCCGGTGGGACAGCGGCCGTGTGTGCGACGGTCAACGAAGCCTTGTCGCTCGGGACGCCCGTCAAATCGTTCGCGAACTGCGTGACGACGGGAGGGTCGCCTGCGGCAGTCGTCAGGTGCAGGACCAGGTCGGTACTCGAGCCGGCCTCGGCTTGGACGGTGTTCTCCGCCACGACCGTGCCGTGGCCATCGGTAAAGGTGAGGGTTCTCGTCCCGGCGCCGACCGTGAAAGGACCGACAACATTGGTGGTCTCGACATTTCGCGCCACGGTCTGGCCGTCCACCGCCACGTCGATCGCCGCACCCGGTAGGCCCTGGACGACGTACAGCGTCGCATCTTCTTGAGTCGCCGCGGCCGTGGTCGCTGCAGCCGTGGTGGTCGTGACGCCGCCTATCAACACGGTGCCGACCAGCAGCGTCGCGGCAACGAACAACGCGCGTCTAGACGTGTTCACGACACTCCCTTGGACCGGAGTCGTTCACTCTTTGAGTGGGACCGTACTCCATGCAGCCCATAACTGACTACGGTGAGTGAGTCACTTGTTGAATCGGCGCTTCGGACTCGATCGCCCTGGGGAGTCAGTAGATGGCCAAACACGCAGGCGCCGGTGGCTCGGTCAGCGGGGACGGCGGGCCGGCGCCGGGTCGCGATCAACACCATCGGACACGGGGCGCTGGGCCCAAGCACGCTGCTTCCACACGAGCCGGGATACGCCGAATCGTCAGCATGGTCGTGTTGGCCGGTATCGCTGCAACTGCCTTCGTCATCATCAGCCGCCTGAATTCCGCAACCCCGTATGGCGCAGCCGCCGAGTCGACCTCGACGGCCTCCAGTCCGTTGGAATCTCCGGCGACCAAGGCTCCCGGCACGTCCACGGTGTCAACGAGGGCGGTGCAGTCGGCACCGCCAATGGGGGTCGTTTCGGCTCAGACGACGCTCACGGAGCCGCTACCGGCACCGCTCCCGCAGACGGGACCCGGACTCACACAGCCCGGCATCCTGGTGATGGCGATGCCAGCGGCGGACGGCTCCTTCAATGTTCTGGAGCGGATCCGGTTGGTGAGCCCGGTCAGCGTGCTGACCCTGCGCCCAGCGCCGGTTGATCGGGCCGGACAGCAGTTCGCATCGGCCTCGGCGGCTGCGACCCAGGTCCAGGTCAGTGCCGGCGACCAACCCGTCGTCGTTCCGGGGGGAAAGGTCGCTGCCAGGCTGGACCTGCCTGTCGCGCACGTCGACCACTTCGAACTCCGTTATCGGCTCACCGACGTCACCGTCATCAGCACCCCGTCGAAGCCTGGACGCGCGCTGGCGACGATCGGACCGTTGACGGGTGGCGTGGACGACGACCTCCCAGTCCTGTTCGTCTTGACCGGCGACACGATCCTCGGACTGAACTGCCCGCTGCTTCCGCTCTCGCAACAGTCCTGTGGGAACCGCGTTCAACCGAGGCCGAGCATCGAGCGCGAACTGCCCTGGTATCTGGCCCTGACTCTGGTGCAATTCAACCTGCCACCGGCCTGACCGGGACTGCCGTGGGCACGATCTCCTCGCAGGCTTTGCGGTCCACCTCGGCCGGCAAGACGCACACGAAGCAATCGTCCTACCCAACGGAGCTCTGTCAGGCGCGGTAGCCCGACCCTCCCGCCAGAGATGGCTGACCGAGACCGGGTCAGGACCCCGCCGAATGGTTCCTCGCCTGGCTGAGCCGCACAGCAGCTCACGAACGTGGACAATTGAACTCGCTAGCGTGCAACTCGTGTCTATCAAACTTGAAAACGTCGGCATCGCCGTGCGCGACCTTGAAGCGACGATCGCCTTCTTCACCGACCTCGGGTTGACCCTCCTCGGCCGGACACGGTCAGTGGAGACTGGACCTACACCGCTGTCGGTCTCGACGGTAACCACGCCAATATCGCGATGCTCCAAACGCCAGACGGGAATGGTCGCCTCGAGCTCTTCGAGTACATCCACCCCGATGCGATCGAGACGGAGCCCACCCGGCCTAACGAGATCGGCATGCACCGCGTGGCCTTTTCGGTCGACGACATCGACGAGGCCCTCGAGATCGCCGCGAGGCACGGCTGCCACCCGCTTCGCGGCGTGGCGACCTACGAAGAGGTGTACCGGCTCACCTACGTCCGCGGCCCCAGCGGCATCATCGTGATGTTCGCTCAGGAGCTGAAGAAGGACTGACCGCGGGGTCGAACGCCATCCCAGCCTGCGGACTATTCGGGGTCGGCCCGAGAATTGGTTGGCCGTGCTGAATGGCGCACTCGTCAGTCACGCCACCCGCGCCTCCGGCGGAACCAGGCTCAGACGACTTGCTCCAGTCATTGCCCGCGTGCCCTGCGCGCCGCACAACGAGCTGACCGTGACATTCGTCAACGTTTGCACCCGCACCAGGTTGACCGGGGCCATGCTGGCTGCCGTGAACCGGTACCTGCTCGACAACAGCCGCCCGGAGGCTGGCGAACGGTTCGCGGCGCTCGCCGGGCTGTTCGATCCGTGGGCGTTCCGCCACCTCGATGATCTAGGGCTTGGTGAAGGGTGGCGGTGTTGGGAGGTGGGCCCCGGCGGCGTGTGGGTGCGGGCTTGCAG
>JADGOX010000003.1 GCA_017882745.1 Mycobacteriaceae bacterium
CGGTCGGGTCCGCGGCGGTGCCGTACTCGTCATTCCAGGTTCGGCCCAGGGAGTACTGCTCGTAGCGGACCATGTCCAACAACGGCGCCGAGCACACCACCGCCCGGTACAGCTCCGGCCGCTGGGTGAGAGCAGCACCCACCAACAGCCCACCGTTGGATCCGCCCATGATCGCGAGCTGCTCCGGGGTGGTCCAGCCGTGCCCGATCAGCCACTCGGCGGCGGTGTGGAAGTCGTCGAACACGTTTTGCTTGTTCTCCCGCATGCCCGCGCGGTGCCAGCCCTCACCCTCCTCGCCGCCACCACGCAACGAGGGAAGGGCCCACACTCCACCGGCCTGCACCCAGGCGAGCGCGGACGCGGCGTACCCGGGTTCGCGGCTGATGGAGAAGCCGCCGTAGCCGGTGAGCAGCGTCGGGCGTGCTCGGTCCGGAGCGGCGCCGGCGCTGATGAGGAACATTCGGACGGTCTGTCCGTCGGTGGAGCTGTACTCCACCTGCTGGGTGTGCAACTCGGGTAGTGGTCCCGCACCGGGGGCGGCCTCGACCAGAGTCGATGTGCTTGCGCCGGTGTCTGCGTCAAGTTCGAGGCGGTGCACCTGTGGGGGCGTGAGGAAGTCGGTGTACCCGATCCATACCTCGTTGTCGTGGCCGGTGGTGAGCGCGTCCGCGGTGCTCAGCCCGACCAGCGAACCAGGACCCGGCAGTGCCAGCTCCGCAAGATGTGCACCATCGGCACCGTGCAGATGCAACTCGCTCACCGCATGGCGGGAGCGGGCGAGCACCAGCCGCGCACCGGGCTGGAGCAGACGTACTCCCTCCAGTACGGAGTCGGGTTCCTCGGGCACCAGCTCCTGCCAGTGCTCGCGGGTGGGTGTGCGGGGGTCGACCACGCACAGCCGGTAGCGGGGCGCCTCCGCGGTGGTGAGCAGGTACAGCCGACCGTCGCTTTCCACCCACGCCGTGCAACGCACCGCATCCTTTTGGGTGAGGACCTCGACGGGCTCGCCACCGCCGGCCAGATCCGCGATCCACACCGAGTCCCGCGGCGCGGTGCCCGGGGAGCCGTCGACCACGAGCCATGCTCCGTCTGCGCTCACCCGGACCCCGAAGTAGAAGGTGGGGTCGTCGTACATGCCTGGCGCGCTGACCAGCTCGTCGAGGTCGGGGTTCGAGCCCAGGCGGTGCCGGCGCACCCGGCGGTGGAACATCGACTCGTCCGGTGGCACGTTTGAGGCGGGCAGGCGCCGAACGTAGATGAACTCCTCCCCGCCGGGCAGCCAGGCCACCGGGGAGTAGCGGCAGCGGTCGATAGGGCCGTCCACGTCCTGCCCGGTGTCCACGTCCATCACGTACAACAGTGATTCCTCGTCGCCACCGACCGAGAGCTGATAGGCCAGCCGGTTGCCTTCGCGGCTCGGCGTCCAGGAATCCAGGGTGGTCAGCCCATCAGGGTCTAGCTGGGCGGGATCAAGGAGCACACGTTCCGTGCCGTCCAATTCGCGCACGAGCAGCACGGCGTGTTCCTGGCCAGGTGCACGGCGGGTGAAGAACTGTCGACCGGCCCGCCACGCCGGCGCCGAGACCGATCCGACGTCGACCAGCTCCCGAAGCCTGGACGCAAGCCGGTCACGGTCGCGCAGCCGCGCCAGTGCATCAGTGGTCAGCTGCTCCTGGGCGCGGTGAAAAGCGTTGGTGGACAGATCCTCCGACCCCTCCAGCCAGCGGTAGGGGTCGGCCACGGTGAACCCGTGGATCTCCTCGACAAGTGCTAGGCGTTCGGCGGTGGGATAGGGGGGAGGAGTGGACTTCACAGCTGTGACCCTAGGGGTCCGGCCGAGATGGTTGATCTCCCACGGCCAGAAAGTACGTGCGCAGCCTGGCGAAACGTGGTCGACTGTCAGCATCTCCGCGGAGGTGGTGATTTGGCCGATCGATATCGCAGGACTACTGGCGCCCGGTGTGACGGGGCGCCATACGCTGATGCGCTGAGTGCTGAGGGAGCGTCTCCGGCAGGCGTCCGGACTCTGGAACAGCCGCCCGTCATCGATGAGACCGCCGTGCCCGCATGGGTGAAGCGACGGGTGTTACTGCTCAACGCCACCTACGAACCGCTGACCGCTCTCCCGATGCGCCGCGCCGTGGTGCTCTTGGTATGCGAGAAGGCGGTGGTTGTCGATGACGACCCGGCGGGGGTTGTCCTCCACTCCGCGGCGACCTCAGTGCAAGTACCCTCGGTGATCCGCTTGCGCACCTATGTCCGGGTGCCCTATCGAGCACGAATCCCGATGACTCGCGCTGCGCTGATGCACCGCGACCGGTTCCGCTGCGCCTACTGCGGAGGAAGGGCGGAGACGATCGACCACGTGGTGCCGCGCAGTCGTGGCGGCGCGCACTCCTGGGAGAACTGCGTGGCCTGCTGTGCTCACTGCAACCATCGCAAGGCCGATCGGCTGCTCGGCGAACTCGGCTGGGTGCTGCGGTGCGACCTCACGCCACCCAAGGGCAGGCACTGGCGGTTGTTCGCCACCGCCAAGGAGATCGACCCGTCCTGGCTGCAATACCTTGGTGAGCCTGCGGCCTGAGCTGGGGCGTGTCGACACGCCGAGCAACGATCGGCCCAGGTGCGCGATGTGGGCGCGGAACGACTACCGTTGGCTGGGTGACCATTGTGGAGACTGTGCTCGTCTACCTTGTGATACCTGTGTCGGTGGTTGCCGTTGCCGCCGCGCTCATCCTGGGGCCCAAGCGAGAGAAGGACAATCCGCGCTATCGCTCGGGGGAGGGCTGGGAGTATGCCCCCGTGTGGTGGTCGGCGAACCCCGACGGTGTGGGCGGCCATGCCGATGTGGCGACCGACAGCAGTGCACATGAGCTGGCTTCGGGCGCAGATGCCAACGCCGGCCTGGTAGGAGGAGGAGCCCGTGGCACCTGGTGAAGCGGTAGCGGTAATGGGGGAGAACGCACTTCCGGCGGACCATGGTGTCGGAGACATGGGCGACGGCCGATTGTCGGTCGCCCGCCACTTCGGTCGGGTTGAAGGGCGGTTGCCGTTCAGCACCCGGCAGCTCTCCCGCTTGGACGAGGCACTGACCTTCTGCACTCGCGCCACGGGTATCGAGTTCAGCGTGTATCTCGGCGAGCTCGGAACGGACAGCAGGGCCCGTGCCGAGGAGCTGCTGGCCAGCGCGGGCGTCGCCGATGCGGTGCTCATCGCGGTGTCGCCCGGGGAGCGAGTCGTCGAGGTGGTCACGGGTGTGCACGCCCAACGTCGCGTGTCCGACCGTGCCGCGCGCCTGGCCGTGATGACGATGGTGGCTTCCTTCCGGGACAGCGACCTCATCGGCGGGTTGCTCAGTGCGCTGCGGATGCTCTCCGACCAGGCCGGCGCCCGCCCGCGTTAGTCCCGCTTCTGGTGGCATGAGGGCCCTGAACGTCCTTCCTGGAGTTTCCTGGGGACGTTCAGGGCCCTCATGCCGTCGCAGCGGTGTTTCTAGCTTGCGTCGAACTCGCGTGCGGCGAGCGAGCGCACCACACCGGCCCGGCCCTCGATGATCAGTCGGCGCAGCGCCGGCGGATGCTCCGCGCCGAGGAACGCATCGGCCGCGTCGACCGTGGACGGAAGCACCGACCACGCGGGGAACAGTCCGACCACCACAGCCTGGGCTCGTTCACTGGAACGGCGTTGCCAGACGTCGGCCACCTCGTCGAAGTAGCGCCTCACATAGGGCTTGAGCAGCTCCGCCTGTCCGGGGTGGCCGAAGCCCGAGATGATGGCGCGACCCAGCGTGTGGGACAGCGCGTCCTCGTGCACGGCCTGTTGCCATGCACGTTCCTTCGATTCCGGCTGGGGTCGCAGGGCGGCTGCCCGCGCTCCCTGGCGCTCACCGGCCGACGTCGGGTCGCGCTGCACCTCGGCGTCGATCTCCGGAGTCTCGATGCCCGTCCCGTCGACGAACCCGGCCGCCGACAGTCCCTGCACGAGCGACCAACGCAGATCCGTGTCCACGTCCAGTCCGCGGAGGCGTTCACCCACTATGTCGCCGTCCAGCAGCGAGCGCAGCACGTCCCGGTGACGGTCCGCGAGGACCGAGGACGCGAAGGCTGAGGTGAAGACAAGCTGGTGATCCGAGCCCGGGGCTGCGCCTCGCGCAAGCTCAAGCAGGCGGTCGGTGAACGCGGGCCAGCCCTGCTCGGCAGCCCATGTCGGTTCAGCGTAGTTGGCCAGCGCGCTCTGGGCCTGAACCAGCAGACGCTGTACCACCCCGACCTCGGTCTCCCGCTCAATTCCCGAGCTGACCAAGTGGACGAAGTCACGTGCCTTGAGCTCTGCCTCCCGTGTCATCTCCCACGCTGCCGACCAGCAGAGGGTCCGCGGCAGTGGTTCGGCGATGTCTCCGATCCGGTCGATGAGGGTCACCAGCGAGTCGTTGTCCAGGCGCAGCGAGCAGTAGGTGAGGTCGTCGTCGTTGACGAGCACCAGCTTGCCGCGATGAATGCCGATGAGCTCGGGCACCTCCGTACGCTCGCCGGAGACGTCCAGTTCGACGCGGTGGACTCGCGTCAGTGACGCATCTGCGGTGTCGTCGTAGATCCCTACAGCCAGCCGGTGGGTGCGGCGCTCTCCGGCACCCGGACGAGCGGGTCCCTGCACCACCGTGAAGGAGGTGAAGCGGTCCTTCTCGTCGGTGGTGAAGTGGGCGCGCAGAGTGTTCAGGCCCGTGGTCTTCAACCACTGAGTGCCCCAGTCGGAAAGATCGCGGCCAGAGGACTCCTCGAGGGCTCGCAGCAGGTCGTCGAAGGTGGCGTTGCCGTAGGCGTGCTCAGCGAAGTACGCGCGCAAGCCCGCCAGGAACGGCTCCAGCCCGACGTAGGCCACCAGTTGCTTGAGCACGCTGGCGCCCTTGGCGTAGGTGATGCCGTCGAAGTTGACCTCCACGGCGGCCATGTCCGGAATGTCCGCGGCGATGGGGTGCGTGGAGGGCAGCTGATCCTGCCGGTACGCCCAACTCTTCTCCACGTTGGCGAAGGTGGTCCAGGCATTGGTGTACTGGGTGTTCTCCGTCTGGCACAGGACCGAGACGAAGGTGGCGAAAGACTCGTTGAGCCAGAGGTCGTCCCACCACTGCATCGTCACGAGGTCGCCGAACCACATGTGCGCCATCTCGTGCAGCACCGTCCCGGCGCGCCGCTCGTAGGAGGCTGCGGTCACCTTGCTGCGGAACACGTAGTCCTCGAGGAACGTCACACAGCCGGCGTTCTCCATCGCGCCGGCGTTGAACTCGGGCACAAAGCACTGGTCGTACTTGCCGAAGGCGTAAGGCAGCCCGAAGTTGCGGTGGTAGAAGTCGAAGCCCTGCTTGGTCTCGGTGAACAGTCGCTCGGGATCCATGTGCTCAGCCAGGGACGCGCGGCAGTACAACCCGAGCGGGATCTCGCCGTGAGCGTCGGAGTACGAGTCGGTCCACACCGCGTACGGCCCGGCCACCAGCGCCGCGAGGTAGGTGCTCATTCGGGGCGTGGTGGCGAAGACGTGCGTCAGTCCACCGGCAGCGTTCTCCGCCGTCTCGCGGGCCGCCCCGTTGGAGAGCACCTGCCAGTCGGCCGGGGCGGTGACGGTGAGGTCGAAGGTGGCCTTGAGGTCGGGCTGGTCGAAACAGGCGAACATCCGCTTGGCGTCTGCGGTTTCGAACTGGCTGTAGAGGTACACGGCACCGTCGGTCGGATCCACGAAACGGTGCAGGCCCTCTCCGGTGTGGGAGTACTCGCAGTCGGCCGCCACCGTGAGCCTGTTGTGGGCCGAGAGGACGGGGAGTTCCAGGCCGTGCTCCTCGTCGTACGCAGACACGTCCAGCTGGGTTCCGTTGAGCTCGGCGCTGTGGACGCGCTTGGCCATGATGTCGACAAAGGTGGTCGACCCGGCAGTGGCGTCGAAGGTGACGGTGCTGGTGGAGCTGAATGTTCCACTGCCGGCTGCACCGGAACCGTCGGTCAGGTCGAGTTCGACGCGGTAGCTGAGCACATCCAGGACGGCTGCGCGCTGCGTTGCCTGCTCGCGGGTCAGATTGGGAGCGGTCACGGAATGGGCACCTTCTTCGTGTCGGTGTTGTTCGTTCTTCGTTCTTCGTGCTTCGTACCTACGACAGCTACAGCCATCCCATCACGACGGGTGGGGTCGGTGCCGCTTGGCGGGTTCGGCAGGCGCGTCCGGGAAGACGATGACGGCTCGTATCGTTGGTGCCGAGTGGCAGTCAGCAGCGCATGCCTACCCCAGGAGGACACCGCACGTGAGCCAGACCGGTACCAAACCCGAGAAAGACGCCGTCGACTTTTGGTTCGACCCGCTGTGCCCGTGGTGCTGGATCACCTCCCGCTGGATTCTC
>JADGOX010000302.1 GCA_017882745.1 Mycobacteriaceae bacterium
GAAGCGCTTCATCTTGGGGTTCCAGCGACGGGTCTGGTGCCCGAAGTGGACGCCGCTCTCGAGGAGCTGACGCATGGTGACGACGGCCATGCCGTGGTCTCGCTTTCGTTCGTTCCAGTTATCCACGAGGCCGGCAGGATTGCCATACTCGTGCCTGGCGTCTGCGAGCGCACCCCGCCCGAAGTGCTCGGGACTGCGGTGGCGCACACCCGTCATGCGACGGTGAGCAGACGCGCGAATTCCACCGATCTGCCTGAAGACGAACCTGTGGTGTGCTCATGGTACGGCTAGCCTGCCGGACATGGGAAATCCACTTGTTGCCCGGATGCTGGGCTTTGGCACCACGATATTCGCCGAGATGAGCGAGCTGGCGCACAGCACCGGCGCGATCAACCTCGGACAGGGCTTCCCGGACACCGACGGACCGCGCGAAATGCTCGACGCTGCCATCGAGGCGATCAACTCCGGCCGCAACCAGTACCCCCCGGGAGCCGGCGTCCTCGAGCTGCGGCTAGCCATTGCCGAACATCAGAGGCGGTTCTACGGCCTGTCGCTCGACCCAGAGCACGACGTCCTGGTCACGGCGGGGGCAACCGAGGCGATCGCAGCCGTGATCCTGGCCCTGTGCGAGCCCGGCGACGAGGTCGTGACCTTTGAGCCGTACTACGACTGCTACGCCGCCACGATCGCCTTGGCCGGCGGCGTCCGGCGGACGTCGATCCTGAGATTCCCTGACTTCGCCGTTGACGAGGCCTCGCTGCGTGCGGCGTTCTCGCCCCGAACCCGCCTGGTCCTGCTCAACACTCCGCACAACCCCACCGGCAAGGTGTTCAGCAGGGCCGAGCTGGACCTGATCTGCTCGTTGGCGCGCGAGTATGACGCGTGGGTGGTCTCCGACGAGGTCTACGAGCATCTCGTCTTCGACGGCGCGGCTCACATTCCGATAGCGACCCTGCCGGCCATGGCGGACCGGACCATCACGATCTCATCGGCAGGCAAGACGTTCTCGGCCACCGGGTGGAAGGTCGGCTGGCTGCACGGCCCCGCTGACGCTGTCGCCGCGGCTCGCACGGTCAAACAGTTCCTGACCTACGTCGCCAGCGGGCCCTTTCAGCCGGCTGTGGCCGTGGCGCTCGGCCTCGGGGACGACTTCTACCACGGTGCCGCGTCGTCGTTGCAGGCCAAACGAGACCTGCTGTGCCGCGGACTTTCCGCTGCCGGGCTCAGCGTTGCGCCGCCGGCTGCCACGTACTTCGTGGTTGCCGATGCCGCGCCCCTGGGAGTCAGCGACGCGCTCGACTTCTGCCGACGGATGCCAGCGCTGTGCGGGGTGGTCGGCGTGCCGGTGTCTGTGTTCTGTGACGACAAGGACGCTGCGCGGACCCTCGTACGCTTCGCGTTCTGCAAGCGCGATGGGGTGCTGAACGAGGCTGTGGGTCGCCTGGCCGCGCTCGCGGCGCGCTGACGGACCACCTCGCCCGCAGGTCGGGATGGGTCTTCGCACCGCGGGACACCATGGGCTGCTTCCTGCCTCATCCAGAGCCATCTTCGAGCTGTCCCACCGGGACCGGTTGAAGCCTCTGGGTCTGGGCGGGCAGGTCCTGCTGCGGCTCGGTGAGCGGGTGCTCGAACTCAGGCACGAGGGTGCGCCTGCTGGTAAGAGCGCCTCAGCCGCTCGACCGAGACATGGGTGTAGATCTGTGTCGTGGCCAGGCTGGCGTGGCCGAGCATCTCCTGGACCGCCCGCAGATCGGCACCTCCCTCGAGCAGATGCGTAGCCGCGCTGTGCCGCAGACCGTGAGGCCCGACGTCCGGGGCGTCAGGGACGTGCTGCAGGAGACGGTGGACCACGGCGCGGACCTGACGTGGGTCCACCCGCCCACCTCGCCGACCCAGAAACAGTGCTGGGCCGCTGCCAGCGGTCACGACATGACCGCGACCGAGCTGCAGCCACCCCTGCAGGGCGGCGGCCGCAGGCCTGCCGAACGGGACCGTCCGCTCCTTGGCTCCCTTGCCCATGACACGGACCAGGCTGGAGCCGAAGTCGATGTCGTCGATGTCCATGCTCACCAGCTCCCCGACCCGGATCCCCGTGGCATACAGCAGCTCCAACATCGCTCGGTCTCGCAGATGCATTGCGTCCTGGTCGTCAGCGGCAACCGCGGCCACGTCCAGCACAGCGCTGACCTCGTCCTGTTTGAGAACTGCTGGCAGGGACTTGACACCCTTGGGCGCGACAAGACGCAGTGAGGGATCAGCATCGATCGCCCCGGTCCGGGTAGCCCAGCGCAAGAACGCCCGGGTCGAGGCCGCCCTGCGCGCGAGAGTGGACCTGGCCGCACCGTTTCGCGACTGAGTGGCCAGCCAAGACCGCAGATCCGAAAGCGTCACCTCGGACAGGTCGGTGATCCCGCGATCGCGCTCGTACGACATGAGGTTGCGCAGGTCGCCGAGGTAAGCCCGTTGGGTGTGCTCGGAAAGACCCCGTTCGGCACCAAGATGTCGGGCGAAAGCGTGGACCAGGTCGATCGGGTCAGCGTGCACGACCTCACGCTGACAAAGCCTGAGCCGATGAGCAAGGACATCGACCCCGTGGCTCCATGTGTCTGTCAAGACGTAGCCGTCAGCTCCCTGGGCCGGCCCGTACCCGATCACCTCATGACATCGCGCGCACCTCGGGGATGTCATCAGGACCGGAACGCCCTCCACCACCGGGGCACGCTGAGCAAGTAGCCGAAGCGTGGTAAGCGCCCCCGGTGCACGGTGCTGTTCACGGCGCCCACCTCAGGGCAGGGTGCAGTCAGCGAAGCACAGACAGGCACGCGATAGCGGCGTTGCACCGGCAGCCAGCACCAGCGGTGGTGGTGGCTGCCGGTGGCCATCGCGCCCGATGGGCTGGCGAGTGGACACCGAGGATGTCGCCCCGGCAAGCTCGTCTAGGTAGCCGGGGCATCGACCGAGTCAAGGCCAGCTCGGTGCAGGCCCCGCTCGACGGCGCCGATCAGGTAGGGCCGGAGCTCTCGTGCCGCGATGATCGTATGAACGGAACCTACTGCGAGAGCCCGCTCGATGTTGTGGACCTGTTCGAACTCCTCTGCCACCTCACCGAGCTTCTCAGAACGCACCTCGGCGCGCAGGCCGGCCAGCTCGACCCGCAGGCGGGGCCGCTCGACCTCATCTGCTTCGGCCAACGCCGCTTCCAACGCTTTGACCCGGGGGTCCGCAGACGTGCGGGCCCCGACGTCGCGGGAGAACACGACGGCGGCGGCCGGCGCCCCGCCGATCACCGAGGCGAACGAACCTTCGACAGCGATGATCTCCATGTTGGCGTTCAGAACGCTTGAGAAGACCACGAAGGATCCCCCGTGAAAGCGTGAGATGACGCAGAAGACTATCGGGCCGGCAAAGTTGACGATGGCACGACCGATCTCGGCGCCGTACTCGAGCTGCATCCCGCGCAGCGACTCGGGTGAACCGTCAAAGCCTGACAGGTTCGCCAGCACCACCAGGGGGCGGTTGCCGCTGGCTGTGTTGATGGCTCGGGCGGTCTTCTTCGATGACCTCGGGAACAGCGTGCCGGCAGTCCACTGGCCCGGACCGTCGGCGGGGAACCAACCCCGCCGAGGGATCGGCCGTGACTCGATACCAAGCACCGCGACCGGATAGCCGCCAAGGTGGGCGTCCAGAACCACCGTCGTGTCGGCGTCGGCCATGCCCGCCCAGCGCTCCAGCACGGAGTGGTCCTGATCGACCACCGCGCGCATGACGGTGCGGATGTCAAACGGCTTCTTGCGCTCCTTGTTGACCTCGTCGGAGAAGATATCTCCCACAGTCGTGAAGTCGCTGCAGGGATGGACATGCGGGTAGCTGCGCACATCGCGGTCTGTGGGGTCGCTGCTGTCCGCCCGACGCCCGAGATGTTCCCCGGGCGCGATGTAGGTGTGTTCGTAGTGGGCGAACAGCGTTCTGCACGCGGCCCTCAGGTTGGGAGCCCAGTACTGCGCCTGGCCGTTCGGTCCCATGACCCGGTCATACCCGCCGATCCCGAAGTTGTCCTCGGCTGACACCCCGCCCGAGTAGTCCAGCGAGTGCTTGCCGGTCAGGACCATCGCACTGTCGGGTGTCATGACCAGGATGCCCTTGGTGTGCAGGAGCATGGTCGCTTCAGCGTTCCAGTACGGCTGCGCCCCCACATTGATCCCGGCCACGATCACGTTCACCTCGCCGCCCGCCTGGGTGAACGTGATCAACCGGCGCAGTGCTCGGGCGACCCAGTCCATGTTCTCGGTCCCGCTGTCCATCGAGATCATTGCCCCCGAAGACAGAGCGAACCACTCGAGCGGCACCGCCATCTCGTCGGCAAGGTCGAGGGCCGCGATGATCCGCGCGCACTCCGGCTCGGCAACCGAACCCAGCGACTTGCTCGGATCGCCGAAGAGGGCGACACGCACCATGCCCTCGGGGTAGCAGGCGGTCGGCGTCGACACCACACCGGCGACAATCCCTGCCCGGTTCTGCCCCCGAGGTCGGTCGACCGGCACGAGCCGGCCGGCCTCATCCAGGTCATGTTCGATGAAGGTACCGCCGCCTCCGGTGAGCATCGGCACGATCTCATAGGGGTAGACGGTGCCACGGGCACGCGAGCGCCGCACTTTCTGGGTGTACTCGTCCAGTGGTGCCAGCGGCTCCGTCGGGGGCTTGGTCACGACCACGCCGACCCCCGCCCCGGGCCGGTAGGAGA
>JADGOX010000303.1 GCA_017882745.1 Mycobacteriaceae bacterium
GCGCGAACGGCCGCCGCCGTACTGGTCTGCTTACATATTTCCGTATTGCCGGTATATGGTGGCGTAGTCGCTGCCATCGTGCCGCTGATCCGATGGCGCGCCGCCCCCGAGGCTTCGAGCTCGAGTTCCCGCCGGCGTTTCGGTATGGCCAGTCAGGTCACTCCTGTTGTGGTGACGGTCTTCTGGAGTGGTCCACAGGTGGCGTGCGAGGGTCGGTGTGCGAGTGCAGGTGGAGTGCTGTGTGCAACCAGGCGGTAGTTCGGGCGCGGCGCCGGTGTTCCTCGTGTAGGGATGGTCCGTCCGGGTGTAGGGCGGCTGGCTGGATGACGGTGACCAGTTGCCACCAGCGGGCTACCCGCGGATCGGTGGCCTGTTGCAGTTGTTGGGACAGCCAGCGGCGGAATTCTGGTGTGTCGGCGCGGTCGAACGCCGCCGCGTAGGCGCCGGCGAGCGCTGCGACCGGTTGGGCGGCCCGCTCGTCGCCGGGAGCAACTCCGGCGGCGATGAGCGGCTCGGCGAGGGTGAGGACCTGTGCCAACCGGTGTGGCCAGCTGGCCTGATCGAACCCGACGCTGGCGTGCTGGGAGAACCAGTCCGCGTTGCGGCGCACGGTGTGGCGGAAGTCGGGGTCGGCGGCCAGTTCGGTGAGCTCCAGCCAGGCGTCGACCTGGGCGGTCGGTTCGGGTGGTAGTTCGGGGGTACCGGACCGACGCATCTGATCCGGCACGGCAGCTGGTTGCGGGAGGACGGCGTCCCAGAACCGGTCCAACAATTGGTCCCGCTCCGCCGCCTCGATCCGGGTCAGTGCCTGTAACCGGTCGTGATGCTCGGGGTCGTCCTGGGCCGAGGCCCGGCACACCGCGAGCTGTCGGCGGACGGTCAACAGCCGGAGCTGCAGGACCTGCTCCTGGGCGCGCAGACACTACTGCAGGTCGGTGGCGCCGGTGAGGAGTTCACCGATCGTGTTCAGGCCGACGTCCAGAGACCGCAGGTTGCGGATCAGGGTGAGCCGGGCCAGCTCGGTCGAGTCGTACCGGCGGTGCCCGGCCGAGGATCGTTGCGGTGGGAGCAATCCCGCGTCGGAATAGAACCGGACGGTCTTGACCGACACCCCGCCGCCGCGGGCGAGTTGCCCGATGGACCAATTTTGGTTTTCCTCTTGAATCTCCACCAACGGGAGATTCTAGCGTTGTTGTATCGCCACACCGCCCGGTGGTGGCCACGACCGATCCAGACCCCAGGGGGACCAATGACCACCGACCAGACCTTCGACGATTTCCAACACAACCCGCTCGACGCCGAGGCCAGGCAACGATGGGGCGATGACGCCGTGGACGGCGCCCACGCCCGGATCCGCGGCTGGTGACCGCAGGACGCCGAAAGGGCCCGAATCGGGTACCGGTCGGTGCACCAGGGCCTGGCCGGGTTGCTCGCCGATGGCGTCGCCGTCGACGACGACCGGGTGCAACAGCTCATCGACGAGCACTACCACGTGACGTCGCTGTTCTGGACGCCAACCCGGCAGACCTACCTCGGCCTGGCTCAGACCTACCAGGACGACGAACGCTTCGCACGCAACATCGGCGGAGGCAACCCTGCGCTGGTCGGCTATCTGCGCGACGCGATGGGCGTCTACGCGACCACCCGGCTCAGCTGACAATGGATCCCACCTTCGAGCCCGGAGGACGAATCAGTGTCGATAGTACTAAATACGCATATAAAGAGCTTGCATGGAGCGGCATATAAGGTAGTTTGAGGTATAGCGATCCGATGGTTAGTGGGGGAGTGGTGATGCCGCAGGAGTTGTACACGGTCGATCAGGTGGCGGATCTGCTGGGCTTGCAGTCCCGGACAATCCGTAACTACATCCGCGACGGCCGGTTGCAGGCCGTCCGCATCGGCAAGCAGTACCGCATCGCCCGCACGGACGTCGAGGCGCTGACCGGGCATCCGGTCGCCGGCAGCGCGCGCGACACCGCGGCACGACACCGGCGCGTCGACGTGTCCAGCATCGTGCAGATCGACGCGATCGATCCGGATCTGGCCGGCCGGATCGGCACTCACGTGATGGCCGCCGCGGGCAGTAGCGGAGCGGATGGGCCTGTGCGAGTGCAGACGCTCTACGACGAAGAACAGGCCCGGCTGAAGATCATCGTGCTGGGAGACACCGGCACCACCGCCGCGCTGCTGCGACTGATCAGCGCCTTCATCGAGGGAGACCATTGACATGACACCCCAAGCCATTTCGGTCGACAACTACCGGTCCGCCGCAGGCGCCCGCGCGGTACAGGACAGATACCGGGCACTGCTGGACCTGTGGCCGGTACCCAACCAGCAACGAACCGTCCCCACCCGCGCGGGCCCGACGTTCGTCGTCTCAAGTGGCCCGGAAGACGCACCCGCGGTGCTGGCCCTGCAGGGGTCCGCGGCGAACACCGCGCGGTGGCTGCCGCAGATCGAGCACTGGGCGCAGCATCTGCGAATCCACGCCGTGGACGTGATCGGTGAACCAGGGCTCAGCGGGCCGGTCCGCCCGCCGATGACCTCCGATGCATACGCCCGGTGGCTGGACGACGTGATGAAAGGGCTGGGGCTGGCCCAGGCCGCGTTGATCGGAGTCTCGCGCAGCGGGTGGGTCGTGACGGATTACGCGACCCGCTACCCGGAACGGGTCACCAGCCTGGTACTGCTCGCCCCGGGCGGTATCGGCCGTGCAAGGCTCGGCATCCTGCTCCGGTCCGTGTTGCTCCGCCCGCTCGGTGCCTGGGGGCGTCGGCGACTGCTGCGTTCGGTCGTCGGCCGGCCCACGGTCACCGTGGCCGTCAGCACACCTCGACCCGATCCCACCGGCTGGCAACCGCTGCTTCCGCTTCTGACAATGCTGATCTTCCAACACTTCCGGCAGTCCAGGGAGCGGATCCCCGTGTTCACCGACGACACCCTGCGCCGACTGACCATGCCGGTGTTCGCCGTGGTCGGCGGCCGAGACGGCATCTTCGATTCCCGCCAGACCGCGCACCGACTGGCCCACACAGCACCCCAGGCCACCATCCGGTTCCTGCCAGAGGCACGACACGTCCTTCCCGACCAAACCAGCCCGGTGCTGGACTTCCTGCTCACCTCGAACAGACCCCAATACCCAGCATCAACGACCCCGCACACCAGCACCTTGGAGCGTCACGCAGATAGATAGCTCGACCGAGACCGCTTCTTCGCGGCGGGGGCTGGGGGAACCAACCTCAGGTCAGCTGTGGGTCTGGGCGAGCAGCGGTCATTCCCCGAGACCGGGGCCAAAGCCCTAACCGACCGGATGGTCCGTGGCGGATTTTTCGTGGCGACATGCGAACCCCTGGTACGCGATCCGATCGAACACATCAGCTCCGTTAAGGCTGAACGCGCGTGGCTCGAAATGCGCATTAGGCACGCCACGACAGAGACATCCGGAATCCTCTCCCGTTCGGTGGCTCGAAGCCCTAGTCTCCCTCCCGGCTCTTGTGACGTTGTTGTGGGTGCCTGACCAGCGGGTTTGATGTGACATGCCGTGCTCTGCCGTAGTTTTGGTCTTGCTTGGGGACCGGGACGACGGAGGAGAGCACGGCATGTGCAAGATCAGGATATTCGGGCAGTTGGTGGGCGTCCAGGGCATGGTCGTCGGGGACGTGACGGTGCAGCCGCACCCGGACGGTGACGGTGAGGTCCTGGTGGTGTCGGTTCGTCCGGACGCCCGGTCCGGGGGCCGGTGTGCGCAGTGCCGGCGGTCGTGTCCGGGGTATGACGCCGGCGTCGGGACCAGGCGGTGGCGGACGGTGGACACCGGTACCACACGCACGTTCCTGGAGTCCGCGGCGCCGC
>JADGOX010000304.1 GCA_017882745.1 Mycobacteriaceae bacterium
CGGCTGACGAGCGGCTCGAGCGCTGGCTGGGGTTGTACTCGTCCGTCGCGCGCAGCAACTCCGGGGAGCCGAACGCCGGGCGTCGGCTGCGGTCGTGGGCGCTGGCCGCGGGCTTCTCCCAGGTGACTTGCTCGGCGAGCGCCTGGTGCTACGCCTCCATCGAGGAGCGTCGCTGGTGGGCATCACTGTGGGCGGACCGGGCCACCGTCTCCCCCCTGGCCGATCAGGCCCTGGAACGAGGGTTCGCCGCCGAGAATGACCTGACCGACCTCGCCGAAGGCTGGCGGGACTGGGCGGCTCGCGATGATGCATGGTTCGCCGTCCTGCACGGCGAGGTGCTCTGCCAGCCCTGACCGCACCCGGGGCCGGGTCGAGAGTCGCCTGCGACGCGCATGTGCTGGCCGAGATCGTCCGCGTGGACAGGGAGCGTCATCGCCGATCGCCGGTGACAGCGAGCTCGGTGAAGGGTCAAGCTGCTGGCGCGGGCGCACCAGACCGCGATCTGGGGCCGTGCCCGCCATGTGCTGCGATTGCGGTCCACGCTGCGGGAGGTCTTCCCTTACGCTTCGTGTTCACCTTAACCCCCTCCGGGCATCGTCAACTTGTCTGTTGCGCCGGGTTCGGCGAGCGCCCGCCCGAGGCCGCCAACGGCCCTATCCCAGGCGCCGACCGGATCGGCCCCAGTTGGTGTGGAACGTCAGGCAAAGCCCCAGGGCTGGCGTCACGCAATGCCCCACGGGGTCCGTGGTTGAAGGTTAGTCGCTGGCGGTCGGTTGAGGGTCTGGCGACACTCGGGCGGGGGGCACTGTTGCGTTGGTCGAGCGGGGGACAGTCGGAAGCGGCTGACCTGCCGGGTCGATCAGATGGCGGGGGCGAGCTCGGTGAACGCGACCGCCACTCGATCACGGGCGGTGGCGTCGGGGGCGAGTTCGTAGTGTCCGCGGCGCAGGTTCTGGATGAACGCGTGCCCGGTGGCGACGATCCGCAGCGATCGGTCTGTCTTGATCCCGCGCGTGGGTCGTAGCCGGGCCTGGAGCCGGCCGTGGTCAGCCTCGATCCGGTTGTTCGCGTCCTTCACGGTGATGTGCAGAGCGCCGGGCAGCATGTCCTCGACTATGCGCGGGTAGGCGGGTGCCCGATAGGTGGTCACCTCCGTCGGCGAAGTGGCTCCGGCCAGCGCACGAGTGAAGAACCGCCGGGCCGCCTTCTTTGTCCCGCTTGGGCGACACCAGCACGTCGACGACCTGGCCGAATTGGTCGACCGCCCGGCACAGGTAGCGCCACTGGCCGAGCACCTGCACATAGGTCTCGTCGACGCACCACCTGTCTCCAGGGGTGTGCCGGACGGGCCGGGCCGCTTCGATGAACAGCGGGGTGAATCGGCGAACCCAGCGGAAGAGCGTGGTGTGGTTGCTCACCTTCATTGAGAAGGAACTGTCCTGGACGTCTCATCGGAGTTGAGCAATTTCATGGTGCCGGTGCTGGTGGATCTGATCTCCGCTTCCCGCCGCCGCCTGGTGAGATCGTGCGCGCCGCGGCGACGACACGCGGGACTCTGCTCAACTTCACCGAGAAAGATGCAAGTAGCGGCCAGGTTCGATGAGAACTGCTCAACTTCACTGAGAACGGACAAGGGGAGAAGAACCCTCCTACCTGCGGTTTCATTCCTGGCATATTCTATATTTGGACGGAAATGCCCCGGCGAGGAGTCGGCCAGTTTCGCCGCCGTCGTGGTGCGGTCGCTGCCGCTCAGGATTCCATTATTGCGGTGCCGAGTCGGCCCAGCTGGGGGGCAACGGCCCGCTCGCCGCGGGCCCCGCCGCGCCACAGGCCCGCTCGTCGATATGCAGACCGGACCATGCGGGCAAGCAGAGTCCGCACCGGTGCGGCTGTCGATGCGCAACGGCTTGCCGCCGGGCCGCCGCGTCAGGCTGGTTGTCGGCCAGGCCCGTCCAGGCGTGCTGCCCCGCCGCGTGCCATCGACCTGACGTCCCCGTCGGCTCCCCACCGATACTTGTAACGCTTGGGATAGATGAGCTCCGAACCTGCCTGTGCGTCCTAGAAGAAGCCCATTGGGTTGGGGTCGTAGCTGACTAGCAGGTTCTTGGTCTGCTGATAGTGGTCGAGCATCATCTTGTGGTTCTCCCGACCGATCCCGGACTGCTTGTAGCCGCCGAACGCAGCGTGCGCTGGGTAGAGGTGGTAGCAGTTCGTCCAGACCCCGGCCTGCCTTGATGCCAGACCGAGCCGATAGGCACGTCCGCTGTCGCGGGTCCACACGCCGGCGCCGAGCCCGTAGAGCGTGTCGTTGGCGATCCGCAGCGAGCTCCCCGGCATCGGGTCCGGGTGCGGCCTATCGTTGCTCGGCATCCGACCTCGCGGCGCAAGGAGGGCTGATGGCTGTGCGGAAGCGACCGTTATCGGGTCAGGTCGTGCTGATCACAGGAGCGGCTCGTGGGATCGGCGCCGCCGGGGCGGCCGAGTTGCGACGCCGGGGCGCGACGGTGGTACTCGTCGACCTCGACACTGCCGCGCTAGAGCGCACGGCGGCCGCGCTCGGTCCGGACGTATTGGCGCTGCCGCTGGACGTCGCCGATCTGGCCGCATGCGAAAAAGCGGTGACCGCCACCGTCGACCGACACGGCAGGCTGGACCTGGTCTGGGCGAATGCCGGAATCGCCTCGTTCGGTCCGCTGGCCGATGCCGACCCCGCCGCCTGGGCCCGCACCATTGAGGTGAACCTGCTGGGTGTGTACC
>JADGOX010000305.1 GCA_017882745.1 Mycobacteriaceae bacterium
CCGCCGCCGCCGGGGACGACACTCCCGGTTTCCGAACCACTGAGTCGGCCAAAACCGTTGTACCCCAAGGTCAGCTCGAGGATGCTGTTGTTCTGCGAGCCGCCGATGAACGGACGATCCGCCGCGGGGACCAGCGATACGATGGCCAGCCACCAGCCGGCGGAGGCCACCAGCGCCACCCCGGCGGCCAGCAGTTGCAGCAGCCGGCGGCCGAGCCGGACGGGACCGGCCACGAGGTAGGTGATCGACAGTGCGGGCAGCACCAGAAAGACCTGCATCTGCTTGGTCAGAAAGCCCAGACCCACGAACACGCCCGTGAGCACGAGCCAGCGAGTGCGCCCGTCCTCGACGCCCCGCATCAGCGCCCACACCGAGGCCACCATGAGCAGCGCGAGCAGCGCATCCGGGTTGTTGAAGCGGAACATCAGCGCAGCCACCGGCGTGAGGGCGAGCACCAGCCCGGAGATCAGCCCGGCGGCCGGACCGAAACGACGGCGGACCACGGCGTAGAGCAGCGCCACCGTCGCCACGCCCTCCAGCGCTTGCGGAGCAAGGATGCTCCAGGAGCTCAAGCCGAAGACGCGGACCGACAATGCCATCACCCACAGGGAAGCGGGCGGCTTGTCCACCGTGATGGAGTTGGCGGCGTCGGAGGAACCGTAGAAGAATGCCTTCCAGCTGACCGAACCGGCCTGTACGGCCGCGGAGTAGAAGCTGTTGGCGTACCCGGAGGCGCTGAGGCCCCAGAGGTAGAACACCGCGGTGGCCACCAGCAGCGCGACCAGTCCGCCTTGGGCCCAGCGGGGGTTGGGGACCTCAGCCCTGGGCTGCTCGGGCATGGCTTCCGTGTCCTCGGTGATTACCGCGGTGGTCATCAGTTGGTCTCCAAAGTCGTTGAGGTGAGATTGCGTCGGCCGAAAACCCACGACCGCAGCGCGACGTATCGGGTGAGTGTCGCCACCAGGTTCGCCACGACCAACACCGCCAGCTCGACCCCTTTGTCCGGGGCAGCGGACACCGCGTGCAGCACAGCGAGCGAACCACTGGTCAGCGCGAGGCCGACACCGAAGATCAGCAGACCCTGGACGTGGTGGCGGCCGGCCCCCTGCCTGCCACGCACTCCGAAGGTGAACCGCCTGTTGGCGGCCGTGTTCAGCATCGCCGTGATGAGCAACGCGAGGAAATTGGCGATCTGGGCGCCGAGTGCCGCATGCAGGGCCAGGTACAGCGCGGCGAAGGCTGCGGTGGACGCGACACCGATGACGCCGAAGCGCACCAGCTGCGCGACCATGCCGGGTGGCACTCCGGCCACGGCGGCATTGGGTGGCGTCAACGGCTGCCGCCCGAGGCTGGCCTTGATCGCCGCCAGCGGAACCGCCCCTCGCGCGAGTGCGCGCGCCACCCTCGCCATCCCCCGGAGGTCGGCAAGGGCGGTGGCCAGCACGTCGACCCGGCTGTCGGCATCGTCGATCCAGTCGACCGGAACCTCGTGTATGCGCAGTCCGCTGCGTTCGGCGAGGATCAACAACTCGGTGTCGAAGAACCATCCGGTGTCCTCGACCAGGGGCAGCAGCGCGTGGGCGATGTCGGCGCGGATGGCCTTGAACCCACACTGGGCGTCGGTGAACCTGGTGGCCAGGGTGCCGTGCAGCAAGAGGTTGTAGCAGCGGGAGACCACCTCGCGCTTGGGCCCCCGCACCACCCGCGACGAGCGGGTGAGCCGCGAGCCGATCGCGATGTCCGAGTGTCCCGAGATCAGCGGCGCCACCAAGGGGAGCAGGGCGGCCAGGTCGGTCGAGAGGTCGACGTCCATGTAGGCGAGAACGGGTGAGTCCGAGGCGAGCCATACGGTGCGCAGGGCACGTCCCCGGCCCTTCTCCGCGAGGTGCACCACCCGCACCCCCGGCAGGTCCGCAGCCATTCGGTGCGCGACGAGCAGCGTGCCGTCGGTGCTGGCGTTGTCGGCGATGGTGATCCGCGCGCTGTAGGGGAGCGCTACATCCAGGTAGGCGTGCAGCCGGCGGACGCTGCTCTCGAGATCGCCCTCCTCGTTGTGCACGGGCACCACGATGTCGAGAACAGGGATGCTCTGGTGTGGTGACTGCGACAGGGCTGCGGGTTGAGAGTCGAGCATCGGCCGGGTCATGAAGCTCAGCCTGCTGGTAGCGGCTAGATCGCTCCTGTCACCAGGCTGTGCACTTGCTGTACGTCTCGGGCGCCCCTCCTACGCCTGACGGGGCAGTTCGCCCAATGCGGCGATTTCTCCGCAGCCCCGCCCACAGATCCAGTGCGGGTCCGCCCCCATCGGGGGCTCCAGCTGCAGTGCCTCGTCGGGGTGTTGCGGACAGGGCGGCCAGCGCCCCTCGGTGTCCACCAACCGGTCCTGCACATCCTGAGCGACCTGGCCCGCGAGAAATTCGATGCCTTCGGGCCAGCGCTGTACCCACCACTCACGTTCACGTACGGCCGCATCCAGCACGTCCACGATGCCATGGACGTCCGCGCCGCAGGCCACGATGTCGCGCAGCACCAGTGCACGCGCACGCAGCAAGGCCGCCGACGTGTCGTCGATCCGACTCTCGTTCTGTGACTCGTCGCTCATTTTTCCATCGTGCCTGCTTTGCCATGATCCAATCACTGCAGGCCCAACCTACGGTGGCGTAACCTACGAAGGCGTAACCAACGAGGCCGCGGGCAGGGACACGGGCGTCACGACACTTCAGGAGGAGAAAACATGGCCGAAGATCTGACTCAGCTCCAGCTCATGCACGAGTTGGAACCTGTAGTTGCCGAGAACCTCGACCGCCACATGGCGATAACGAAGGATTGGCACCCCCACGACTACGTCCCGTGGGACGAGGGACAGAACTTCGCCGCGATGGGTGGCAGCGACTGGTCGCCTGAGCAGTCTGAGCTGAGCGAGCCCGCCAAGGCCGCGATGGTGCTCAACCTGCTCACCGAGGACAACCTGCCGTCGTACCACCGCGAGATCGCTACCCACTTCGGCCGGGACGGTGCCTGGGGAACCTGGGTCGGCCGGTGGACCGCCGAGGAGAACCGCCACGCCATCGTGATGCGCGACTACCTTGTGGTCACCCGCGGGGTCGACCCGGTGGCCCTGGAGAACGCGCGGATGGCGCACATGACCAACGGCTACGACTCCGGCGGAAAGTCGATGCTGCAGACCGTGGCCTACGTGTCCTTCCAGGAACTCGCCACGCGCGTCTCGCACCGCAACACCGGCAAGGCCTGCGGCGACCCGGTGGCAGACCGGATGCTTGCGCGGGTTGCCGCCGACGAGAACCTCCACATGATCTTCTATCGCAACCTGGTGAGCGGCGCCTTCGACTGCGCCCCGGACCAGACCATGCGCGCAATCACCGACGAGGTGGTGAACTTCAAGATGCCCGGCTCGGACATGGCCGACTTCCGTCGGAACTCGGTGTTGATAGCCAAGGCCGGGATCTACGACCTGCGTCAGCACCACGACGACGTGATCATGCCGGTGCTGCGCAAGTGGAATGTCTTCGAGCGCTCCGGATTGACGGCCGTCGGCGAGGCCGCCCGCGAGGAGCTGGCGGCGGCAATGAAGGCCCTGGACAGTGCGGCCAGCAGGTTCGAGGAGTCGCGCGACCGCGCGTTCGCCCGTCAGGCTGCCCGCGCCTGAGGCTGCTGACCGGCTCTGCTTGGATGCAGCGATGAGCCGATACACATTCACCCACACTGTTTCCGCCGAGCCCGAGCGGGTGTGGGCAGAGATCGCTGACCACGAAGGAATGGCTCGGTGGACCCCGTCGTGGCTGCCACTGCCCAAGGTGGTGATGGAGTCCGAGGGATCACCCGATCGCAATGGGGTGGGTGCAGTGCGCCAGTTGCACCTCGTGGGGGCACCCATCCGGGAGCGGATCACGCACTTCGAGCCGGCCAAACGCCTGGACTACGAGGCGCTGTCGGGCGTACCCGCCAAGAACTACACCGGTCAAATCACGCTCACACCATCCGGAACCGGTACGCGCTTCGCGTGGACCATTGACTTCACGCCGGCTTTTCCCGGAGCCCAGCTCATCCTCCGCACCGCCATCGGAACGTTCGCACGGGTGCTGGCACGGCGCTGCAACAAGTAGACCCAAGGTCTGTGCGCAGCGTGGCTTTGGGGACGCGGGGCCCGCACAGGCACAATGGACAGGTGACCGCTATCCTCGACGCCCCCGCCCCGGCGCTGCGTATCGGGCCGCTGGCCCTGCGCAGCCCAGTGGTGCTCGCTCCGATGGCCGGCATCACCAACGTTGCGTTCCGGACACTGTGCCGCGAGCAGGAGACCCGGTACAGCGGAACCGATGCGGCCGGGCTGTACGTCTGCGAGATGGTGACCGCACGCGCGCTGGTGGAACGTCATCCGGACACGCTGCACATGACGACCTTTGCGCCGAGCGAGCAGCCCCGCTCCCTGCAGCTCTACACAGTCGATCCCGCCACCACCGCTGACGCCGTGCGGATGATCGCCGAGGAGGACCTGGCGGATCACATCGACATGAACTTCGGCTGCCCGGTCCCCAAGGTCACCCGCAAGGGCGGTGGCGCGGCGCTGCCCTATAAGCGTCAGTTGTTTGCCCAGATCGTGCGCGCGGCGGTCCGGGCCGCGGAGCCGGCAGGCATCCCCGTCACCGTGAAGTTCCGGATTGGGATCGACGAGGAGCATCACACCCATCTTGACGCCGGCCGCATCGCAGCAGCGGAGGGCGCGGTCGCTGTCGCCCTGCACGCCCGGACCGCGGCACAGCGGTACTCCGGTACCGCACGCTGGGACGAGATCAGCCGTCTGAAAGACCACGTGTCCGGCATACCCGTGCTGGGTAACGGCGACATCTTCGACGCGCAGGACGCTGTGGCCATGATGGCGCAGACCGGCTGCGACGGTGTGGTGGTCGGCCGGGGCTGCCTGGGGCGGCCGTGGCTTTTTGCCGAGCTCGCCGCCGCCCTCACCGGTTCGCCCGCGCCCACCCCGCCGACGCTCGGCGAGGTGGCCACGGTGCTCCGACGCCACGCCCATCTGCTTGCCGCCCACCATGGCCCCGACCGCGGCCTGCGCGACCTCCGCAAGCACATGGCGTGGTATCTCCGCGGGTTCCCCGTCGGCTCCGAGCTGCGCCAGCAACTTGCACTCGTCTCGCACCTCAACGAGCTCGATCGACTGCTCGACCAGCTCGATCAGGACGTGCCGTTCCCCGCAGACGCCGAGGGCCCACGAGGACGGCAGGGCTCCCCCGGCAAGGTCGCACTTCCCGCGGGGTGGCTGGATGACCCCGACGACATCACCGTGCCCCAGGGTGCGGAGATCAACAACTCAGGGGGTTGACCGGAGCCAACTGGTATCTCGCACGCAAGAAATCCGTACGATGAATGCTCGCGCCCCCCACCGGTGGCGCACCGCTGGCAGGCGCCCGACCACACGTCAGGTCGACAGGAAACTGCCCGGACGAGGAGGGACCGGTTGAGCGACATCGAATCACCGGGCACTCCTGACCCCGGCGGCCCTGGTCAGGACCCGCCAGATGCGCCAGCACCTTGGGAACGGCCATGGGCGGCGACCACCAGGCCCCCGAGGCCGACCCCACGACCGCGCCCTGCCGAAGCGGTAGCCGATCGCCCTTCAGCAATGAGCCCCGCCCCCCAAGACAGCGCCGCGCTGAGCGTCGCCGAGCTCCTGAACAGGGTCGGCGGCGCTGCACCCAGCGGGCGCCGGCGCCGACGGCGCGCTGAAGATGATGAAGGCCGTGATGACGGCACGGTTGATGACCACTCCTTCGGCGCGCCCGCCCCGCCCCCTCACGTGGACACGACGCTCCTGTCCCGTGCACCCGAGCCCTACCTCCCGTTGGGCTCGACGGAGCCGAGGCCGGCCCGGATTCGGACCGAGCGTCCACAGTCGCTTCGTCCCGAGCTGCCGAACCCGCGGCGTGCTGAACCTCCGGCACCAGGAGACCCCGTCACGGCCCTGTCGCTGCCTACAGAACCCGTCACCATCGACCCGACGGTTCCGACGCGACTGCAGGCCAAGCGGGCCCGCCGGCGCCGACGCAGCACCGTACTGCGCCGCTCGGTCGGCGCGCTCTCTGCCGTACTGATCTTCCTCGTCACCGGCGCAGCGTGGAGCGCCACCAAGTATGTCGATGTCAACGTCAACAAAGTGGATGCGCTCGACCAGGGTTCGGCCAACGTCCAGAACCCCGAAGCACAGCGGGGCGACGAGAACTACCTGCTGGTCGGCTCCGACTCGCGAGCAGGGTCCAACGGCGAGATCGGTGCCGGCACCACTGCGCAAGCCGGTGGGGCCCGTTCAGACACCGTGATGCTGGCGCACGTGCCGGCCGACCGGGGGCGCGTTGTGGTGGTGTCCTTCCCCCGCGACCTCGAGATTGATCGTCCGGCCTGCGCCGAGTGGAACAACGCCGAAGCCAAGTACACCGACACCAGCGTCCCCGCAGAGACCAGGTCCAAGCTCAACGGCGCATACGCCTTGGGTGGGCCCAAGTGCCTGGTCCAGGTGATCCAGCACATCTCCGGGCTGAAGATCAACCACTTCGTCGGTGTCGACTTCTCCGGGTTCGAGGCGCTGGTCAACCAGGTAGGCGGCGTCGAGGTGTGCACCAAGCGCCCGCTGGTCGACAACGAGCTGGGCACCGTTCTCCGCAAGACCGGCACCCAGCTGATCGACGGCAGTACCGCACTCAATTACGTGCGCGCCCGAAAGGTCGATGCCGAGGGGACGGGCGACTACGGTCGGATCAAGCGTCAGCAGCGTTTCTTGTCGTCCTTGCTGCGCAAGTCGATGTCCACCGACGTGTTGCTCAACTTCGGCAAGCTGACCGGTTTCATCAAGGGATTCACCGCAGCCACCTTCGGGGAGAACATGGGCGCGGACTCCTTGATCACCCTCGGGCAGTCCCTGCAGGGGCTCTCGGCGGGCCGGGTCACCTTCATCACCGTGCCCACCACCGGAACCCGCGACGGCAACGAAGTACCCAACACCCATGGAATCACCGCCATCTTCGACGCCATCATCAACGACGTGCCGCTTCCCGGGGAGCAAGGGCCCGGCTCCCCGGCCAGCACCTCGGCCACGCCACCACCCACCACCTCGACACCTGCGCCCAAGCCGGACATCTCCGCGAAGATCGACGTACTCAACGCGACCAGCACGACTGGACTCGCCGCGGCAACCGCCAAGCAGCTCAGCGACCTCGGCTACACGGTGGACGGAGTGTCGAGTTCCACCACAAACCGCACCACCACCACCATCCGCTACTCGGTGGATCAGGTTGATGCCGCCAAGCAGCTGGAGTCGTCAGTACCCGGCGCGCAGCTGCAGGAGGTGACCGGCCTGGGTACCAGCATCGAACTCGTGCTCGGCGAGGACTTCAGCGGCACCGTGACGGCTCCGAGCACTGAGGCAGCCCCCGCGACCAGCACCCCCTTGCCCACAAACCTGTCCGTGGTGAACGCCGGCGACGCCAGCTGCGGCTGACCGTCACCGCCCCATCTGTCCGTCGTTTACGCGGCGTTCACCCGTATTGCCACCGGTTTTCGCGAGAAGGCCGTATTCTGCAGAGATGCGCGTCGCCTATACAGAACAGCTCAGTGACCTTGCTGGCGAACTCGCCGCCATGTGCGGTCTCGCCGAACTCGCCATGCAACGGGCCACGCAGGCCTTGCTCGAGGCCGATCTCCCCCTCGCGGAGCAGGTGATCAGCGACGACGACCACATCGACGAGCTGGCCGTCGCCTGCGAGGACAAGGCCTTCGCGCTTCTCGCCCTGCAGGCCCCGGTCGCGGGGGACCTACGCACGGTCGTCGGTGCCATCCACATCGTCGCCGACATCGACCGGATGGGTGAACTCGCCCTGCACGTCGCGAAGATCGCCCGGCGGCGGCATCCCGAACGGGTGCTCCCTGACGAGGTACGGGGCTACTTCACCGAGATGGGCCACGTCGCAGTCTCCCTCGCCGCTTCCGCCCGCGAAGTGCTGGTCACTCGGGATCTCGACCGCGCGGCCCTGATCGAGGACGAGGACGACGCGATGGACGACCTGCACAAGCACCTGTTCACCGTGATCATGGACAACGGATGGCCGCACGGTGTCGCCGCGGCAGTGGACGTCACCCTGCTCGGCCGCTTCTACGAGCGCTTCGCGGACCACGCCGTCGAGGTTGCCCGCCAGGTGATCTTCTTGGTGACCGGCAAGCACCCCGAACCTCCGACCCCCAAACTCACCGGGACGGGATAGGCCGACTAGCCGAAACGCCCGGAGATGTAGTCCTCCGTCGCCTTCTCCACCGGGTTGGAGAAGATCACCTCGGTGTCGGCAACCTCGATCAGGTGCCCGGGCTGGCCCACGTCCGCCAAGTTGAAGAATGCCGTCTGGTCACTCACTCGGGCCGCCTGCTGCATGTTGTGCGTGACGATCACGATGGTGAAATCCTGCTTGAGTTCGGTGATCAGGTCCTCGATGGCCAAGGTGGAGATGGGGTCAAGCGCCGAGCACGGCTCGTCCATGAGCAGCACGTCCGGCTGTACGGCGATAGCCCGGGCGATGCACAGTCGCTGCTGCTGGCCACCCGAAAGGCCCCCACCGGGCTTGTCGAGCCGGTCCTTGACCTCTTTCCAGAGGTTCGCATCCCGCAGTGCCCGCTCAGCCACCTCGTCCAGCTTCTTCTTGCCCTTCACGCCCTGAAGCCGCAAGCCCGCCACCACGTTGTCCCGGATGTTCATCGTCGGGAACGGGTTGGGGCGCTGAAACACCATGCCGATGGTCCGGCGAACGGCTACCGGGTCGACGGTGCTGCCGTAGATGTCCTCCCCGTCGAGCATCACACTGCCCTCGACCCGGGCCCCGGGGATCACCTCATGCATCCGGTTGAGGGTCCGCAGTACCGTCGACTTGCCGCAGCCCGAGGGCCCGATGAACGCCGTGACACTCCGAGGCGGCACAGCGAGATTGACCGACTCGACGGCATGGAACTTGCCGTAGTAGATGTTGACGTCCTTGAGATCAAGACGCTTCGCCATGTCGCACCTACCGCTTCACTTGGTCTTGGGGGCGGCCACACGTGCAACGACTGCAGCCAGCATGTTCAGGAGTCCGATCAACAGGATCAGCGTAAGCGCAGCACCCCACACCCGCAGCTGTCCCGCAGGCTCGGGGTTGGTCAGCTCGTTGTAGATGACCAACGGCAAGGACGCCATGTTGTTGTGGAACACGTCGGTGTTGATGGACGTGGTGTAGCCGACCAGTACCAGCACCGGCGCCGTCTCCCCCATCACTCGGGCGACGGCCAGCAGGATCCCACTGATGATCCCGGAAACCGCACACGGCAGGACCACACGCAGGATCGTCGTCGACCGCGACACGCCGAGCGCGTAGCTGGCCTCCCGCAGTTCGTCGGGAACCAGGCGCAGCATCTCCTCGGCAGAGCGGATCACCACAGGCAACATCAGCAGGATCAGCGCCAGCGACACCGCGAAGGCACTCTGCTCAAATCCGAAGGTGGTGATCCACACGCTGAACACGAACAGCGCGGCGACGATGGATGGAATGCCGGAGAGCACGTCAACCATGAAGGTGGTGATCCTGGCCAGCAGGCCTCGGCCGTACTCCACCAGGTAGATGGCCACCAGAATCCCCAGCGGCACAGCCACCACGGAGGCAATCAGCCCCTGCACGATTGTCCCGTACAGGGCGTGGTAAATGCCCCCACCGAAGTCCTCCGGGAGGACGCCCCTCTGCGAGTTCGTCCACCAGCCGGCGTTGGTCACTGCCCGGAAGCCGCGGTCCACGACCGTGTACAGCACCCACACCAGCGGGATGACGGCGATGACGAAGGCCGCAGTGACGAGAAGGGCGGCGAAGGCGTTCTTTGCCTTCCGGCCGCCGCTGATCGAGGTGAACGCTGGGGCCACCAACGGTTTCTCCAGCGAGGACGGACTCATCCGTTGACCTTTCCACCGGCAACCGCACGGGCGACGGCGTTGACCACGAAGGTGAGCACGAACAGCACGAAGCCCGCGGCGATGTAGGCGCCGGTAGACAGCGGTTGGCTGAACTCCGAAGCAGCGGAGGCGATCTTCGAGGCGAAGGTGAACCCGCCGTCGAAGAGCGAGAAGGAGGCACCGACGCTGGAGGAACGCAGAACGATCAGCACTGCCACGGTCTCGCCGAGCGCACGTCCCAGGCCGAGCATCGAGGCAGCGACCGTCCCGCTGCGACCGAAGGGGAGCACGGTCATCCGGATGACCTCCCACTTGGTGGCGCCCAAGGCCTGTGCGGCCTCGATGTGCTCCTTCGGGGTCTGCCGGAACACCTCACGCGTGACCGCCGTGATGATCGGCAGGATCATCACGGCGAGCACTATCCCGGCGGTGAAAATCGTCCCGCCACCGCTGACGGAGACGTTGCCCGTCTTGAACAATGGGAACCAGCCGAAGTGACGGTTGACGAACTCCGCGACCGGGGTGAGCCTCGGCGCCAGAACCAGGATGCCCCACAGTCCGAAGATGATCGAGGGGACCGCAGCAAGCAGGTCGATCAAGCCCCCGAAGAAGTTCGCCAGTCGCTTGTTCGCGTACTGCGTCACGAACAGTGCGATACCCATGGCCACCGGAACCGCGATGAGCAGAGCGAACAGCGAGCTGAGAAGCGTGACGATGAGCAGGCTGCGGATGCCGAACTTCATGTTGTTGATGTCACCGACGACGAAATCGTCAGAGGTCAGAAAGTTCACATGATCCGCGCGCAGCGAGGGCACAGCCTGCCACAGCAGGAACGCAGCGATCAGGACGATCGCGACGACGATGGAGATACCCGACGCGGTGGTCAGGTTCTTGAACACGAGGTCGGCGCGCCGGCCGGTGGACCGACGCTTCCCGAAGTCGGGTTCTGTTGGATTCGGCATACGACTCATCTTGCCCGCCTCACGTTGGCCGGACACCTCGGGTGCCCGGCCAACGCCATGAGGCAGATCAGGCCGGTGAGCCGTCGTGGCCATCAGGGTGTCGTTCAGGCGATTGCGTTGACAGCTGTGGTGAGCTTGGCCTTGAACGAGTCAGGGACGGGGATGTATCCATTGGCGTCCAGGCCCTTCTGCCCTGCTCCGATCGCCACCTGCAGGAAGGCCTTGACTGCCTTGCCCTTCTCCGCGTCGGTGTACTTCGAGCAGACGACCTCGTAGGTGGCCAGCACGATGGGGTAGGCCCCCTGCACGGTCGGCTTGTAGAAGCTCGACGTGTCCAGGACCAGGTCGTTGCCCGTGCCCTTGACCTTGGCGCCGGCGATGGTCTTGCCCACCGAGTCGGTGCTGATCTGGACGGCGTCACCGCCGGCCGAGGTCTTGACCGAGGCCATCTGCAGCTTCTGCGCCTTGGCGAACGCCCACTCGTTGTAGGTGACCGCGCCGTCGGTGGCCTTCACAGCGGCGGCGGTGCCGTCGTTGCCCTTGGCGCCCTCGCCCACACCCCCGACAAAGGACTTGCCCGCGCCCTTGGTCCAGGCACCGTCCGATGCCGCCTGCAGGTACTGCTGGAAGTTGTCGGAAGTGCCCGACTCCTCACTGCGGAAGATCACCGTGACCTTGGTGCTGGGCAGCGATGCGCTCGGGTTCAGGGCCTTGATGGCCGGATCGTCCCAGCTGGTGATGGCCCCGGTGAAGATCTTCCCGAGCACCGGGCCGTCGAGGACCACGTTGTCGACGCCCTTGAGGTTGTAGCTCACAGCAATCGGTCCGAACACCACGGGCAGGTTCCACGCGTCGGCACCGTCACAGCGCGCCTTGGCCGACGCCACCTCACCCTTCGCGGCGCTGAGCGGCGAGTCGGAGCCGGCGAAGTCGGTCTGCTTGCCCACGAACTCGGTGATGCCCGCACCGGAGCCGTTGCCGTTGTAGTCCAAGGACTTTCCGCTGCATGCATCCTGGTACGCGGTGATGAAGCGCTTCATCGCATTCGCCTGGGCGGTGGAACCGCTGGCCTTCAGGGTGGAGGCACCGCCGCATTGCACGTCGGACGCGCTCGAACTCGTGCTCGTCCCAGGGCTACTGGTGGCCGGGGAGTTGTTGTCTGAGCCACAGGCCGAGAGCAGGAGTGCACTGGCTGCCAGAAGGCTGAGAGCGGCACCGTTTCGCTTGAGCGTCACCTGGGAGTCCTCCGCGTACGTTCGGGTAGTTCGCGACTGTCTGCCGCTCATCAAGCAAGGTATCCGGGTTCGGTGGACTGTCGGCCTAGTGCGGGTGAACGCAAGGTGAACAACCGCGCGCTACGGCGTATCCTGCCCCACATTGCTATCGACCGTATGCGACGTCGACGTGGTACCTGGTGAATCCGAGCTTCGTGTAGGTGTGAACGGCTGCGGCGTTGTCGCCTTCGACGTACAGCAGCACCGTTCTGAGTCCGCGCGAGCGGAGATAGTGCAGTCCCGCCAGGGTCAGCACCCTGCCGAGCCCGCTGCCCTGTGCGTCCGGCGCCACTCCTACCACGTACACCTCGCCGAGCGCAGGCTGGCCGTCCTCCGACTCGTGCACCTTGGTCCAGTGGAAGCCCCGCAGCTCCCCGCTGTCCGAAACGGCGAGGAAGAACCCTTCGGCGTCGAACCACGGCTCCGCCCGGCGCTGGGCGAGCTCCTGCTCACCCCAACCGCCTTGCTCTGGGTGCCAGGCGAACGCTGCGTTGTTCACGGCGAGCACAGCGGCGTCGTCCACAGCTGGGACATAGGTTCGCAAGCGGATCCCGGCGGGCGCCTGCACCGGAGGCAGCTCGACGGCGGTGAGGTCCACACGCATCTGCCACAGCTCGCGCCGACTCACCAGTCCCAACTTCTCCGCCAAGCCCCGTGCGGCCACTCCGTTTCCGTGTGCCCACAGCCGCAGCTCGTCCCCACCAGCCCGCAACACCTCGGCGGCCAGTGCGGCGCCAATTCCCTGCCTGCGGTGCTCCGGGTGCACGACCAGCTCGGCGACCGGCGGGGCGGCGGTAAGGCTCGCGTAGCCGGTCACCGTTTCTCCAGACACGGCAAGGAGATGTTGCGGATGCCCTTCGGCTACGGCTGCGGACCGCAGGGCCAAGACCACCTGTTCCGATACCGGGGCGACCCCGTCGACACGGCTGGCCGCGTCGAGCAGCCCGTGAACCTGTGCTTGGTGAACCGCATCCAGTTGAGCCAGCCAGCTCGGCTCACTCACGCCCGCATTCCGGTCAGCCGGGTGCTGCTGGGTGCTGGCGGGCCGTCATCGCCACGCTCGTCGTCCGGCGATCCCGCCTCGGATCCGGCTGCCCCCCTGCTCGGCCGCACCGCCTTGTATCCCACGTTGCGGACCGTGCCGATCAGCGCCTCCTGGTCGGCACCGAGCTTGGCCCGAAGCCGCCGTACGTGCACGTCCACGGTGCGGGTGCCACCGAAGAAGTCATATCCCCACACCTCGTGCAGCAGCTGCGCTCGGGTGAAGACCCGCCCCGCGTGCTGGGCGAGATACTTGAGCAGCTCAAATTCTTTGTAGGTGAGGTCCAGCGGTTTGCCACGCAGGCGGGCGCTGTAGGTGTCCTCGTCGATCACGAGCTCCCCGAGAGTGACCAATCCCGAGGCGTCGTCCGCATTGACTCGGATGCGCCGCCCCACCGACAGCCGCAGGCGCGCGTCAAGTTCGGCCGGCCCGGTTCCCGCAAGGAGAACGTCGTCGAGGCCCCACTCCGGGTTGACCGCCACCAGTCCGCCCTCGGTGAGCACCGCCACCACGGGCATGTTGACCGCGCCACCACCCAGGAGGCGACACAACGCTCGCGCGGCGGCCAGATCGGTACGGGCATCGACCAGCGCGAGATCACAGGAACCGGCCTCAAGCAGCGCCGGCACTTGCGGTGCCACAGCACGAACTGAGTGTGCCAGCAGAGCAAGTGCCGGCAGGACCGTGTCCGGATCGGGGTCGGCGGTCAGCAACAACAGGTCCATGCGGCCTCCCGATTATTCAAGCGTCCACCCAAGAATAGCCGTGCGCACCAATAGGCCGGACACACCGAGGGGACAGAGAGCTCCACACCATCGTGGAGGATGGGGGGGTGCGCACCTTCCTCTTCTCCTTGATCGGGCTCGTTCTCGTCGCGGTGCTGGCCGACTACGGGACGGCTGCGTACGCGGAGTACCAGGTGTCGAAGGAGATCCGGCACGAGCTGTCACTGGACACCGACCCCGACGTGCGAGTCACCGGCTTCCCCTTCCTCACCCAGGTTGCGGACAGCGATTTCAGCCAGGTCAATGTTCGGGCCGTCGGCGTTCCGATGGCATCGCTGGGGAAGGTGACGGTCGAGGCGACGTTGTGGGACGCGAAGGTGCAGGCCTCACAGATCTTCGGCGGGAACCTGAACAATATCGTCGTCGGCGAACTGGACAGCAGAATTCGCATCGACGACACCCAACTGGGCCAGCTCATCGGCATCTCCGATCTGAAGGTGTCTGCCCCCGTGGCCGACCCCTCGCTCGGCACCAGTGGCGGCGGGGCATACCAGGTGCCCAAGAGCGGCATCGTGCTCACCGGGACGGTTAAGCTCGGCGGCGTGCTGAAACAGCAGGTAAGCGTCAACGCCGACCTCGCCCTCGAAGGCAAACAAGTGCGCATCATCGCCACCGGCTTTGCGCTGGGCGGCCGGTCGAGCAAGTCGATGACCCTCGCGCCACCCCTGGCCGAGATCGCGATGCAGATGTTCTCCGTCACCCTCGACTCCGACTACCTGCCCTTCGGCATCGCCCCCACCACGGTGCACGCCGAAGGCGCGGACATCGTGGTGGAGGGCAAGGGCACCAACGTCCATATCATCCGGCCGTCCCGCTCATGACCGGCATGTGGGTGCTCCTCGCGGCGTTTGCGGTGGCCGCGGTCACAGGCCTGGTTCTTCGCCGACGGTCTGGGACGGTGCGCGTCGTCGACTTCCCTCGCGTCGCGCCTGAGTCCGAGCACCTGACCGCACACCTCCTCGAGGCAGGCCTGGCGGACGCAGGCAAGACCGACCTCCCACCGGCCCCACTCATCCTGCATTTCTCGGCGTCCTGGTGTGGCCCTTGCGTGGCCGTGCGCGAGCTCGTGGACAAGCTCGCCGATGAGCTCCCCTCGGTTCGGCACATCGAGGTCGACGTTGCCGAGCACCCCCAGTTGTCGAGCGAGCTTCGGGTGCTGTCCCTGCCCACCGTGCTCGTCTACGACGCCGACATGCGGCAGCGCTTCCGGGTGGCCGGCACGCCCAGCGCAGCCGATCTGCGCGCGGTGCTGCTTCCGCTGTTCGATGGCGGTAACGCCACTGCGCCCACGTCCGGGTAGAGTGCGCGACGTGTTCACCTGGCATGAGCTGCTGCTCACCCGTCGCCGCACAGTAGATCTGTGTCGCGTCGGCAGCGCGCCGTGCTGTATGCGCTGAGCTGACCTGCCTGAGGTATCCCCGGGGTCAGCTCGCTATGGCCCCGTTCGCCTCCCATTCTGCGCAGGAGCACCTCTGTGTCCACCATCAGCTCAACCTCCCCACAATCCCGCAAGCCGGCCGGCATCGACCAGGTCGATGTGCGGGGTCCGCGCGTCGCGGCCTGGATCACCACGTTTGTACTGGCGACCGTCCTGCTCACCGGTAGCTGGGTTCTACTGGCGCTGCAGGCAGCGGTGTTTGCCACGGGCACGGCGCTCGGCCCGCGCCGCAGCCCGTACGGACTGCTCTACGCCCGGCTCGTCGCGCCTCGCCTGAGCCCCACCACTGAGCGCGAGCCGGTGGCCCCGCTGCGCTTCGCACAGGGTGTCGGCTTGGCGTTCGCGGTGGTGGGCACCGTGGCATACGTGTCGGGCGCGCCCGTTCTGGGCGCCGTCGCCACCGGCGCTGCACTGGTGGCAGCGCTGCTCAACGCAGCCTTCGGCATCTGCCTCGGGTGCCAGATCTACCCGCTCGTCGCACTGGTCCGCGCCCGCCGGGCCGCACCCGTGCCCACTCGCTGAGCCACCCACACAAGCTCATCCATCCATGTCTCAACCCTGAAAGGACCCCCATGAGCCGCTCCGACGTACTTATCGACGCTGACTGGGCAGAGCAGAATCTCAACACCGATGGCGTCGTCTTCGTCGAGGTGGACGAGGACACCAGCGCCTACGACGACGGACACATCGCCGGCGCAGTCAAGCTGGACTGGACCACCGACCTGCAGGATCCGAACTCGCGCGACGTCATCGACCGTGAGACCTTCAGCGCACTGCTGTCCGCCAAGGGCATCAGCAACGACGACACCGTGGTTCTCTACGGCGGCAACAACAACTGGTTCGCCGCCTACGCGTACTGGTACTTCAAGCTCTACGGCCACCAGGACGTCAAGCTGCTCGACGGCGGACGCAAGAAGTGGGAGCTCGACGGCCGCGAGCTCACCGCCGAGAAGGTCAACCGTCCCGCCACCACCTACGTCGCCAAGGAGCGCGACCTGTCGCTGCGCGCCTTCCGCGACGAGGTGATCGACGCCATCGGCTCGAAGAACCTGGTGGACGTCCGCTCCCCCGATGAGTTCTCCGGCAAGATCGCCGCCCCGGCGCATCTTCCGCAGGAGCAGGCACAGGGACGCGGCCACGTTCCGGGCGCCATCAATGTGCCCTGGAGCAAGGCAGCCAACGAGGATGGCACCTTCCGTTCCGACGACGAGCTGAGCGCCCTGTACAGCGCCGCAGGGCTGGACGGGGACAAGGCAACCATCGCCTACTGCCGGATCGGCGAGCGCTCGAGCCACACCTGGTTCGTGCTGAAGGAGATCCTCGGACACAAGAACGTCAAGAATTACGACGGCAGCTGGGTGGAGTACGGCTCCCTCGTCGGCGCCCCGATCAGCCGCGAGGTGAACTGATGTGCGGCGCACCGGCGCAGACACCGGACCTGCCCGCAGGCACCAACCTGGACAAGGAGACTGTGATCGCCGGACGCGTCACTGCTGGCGGTGAGCCCGTCGGCGGTGCGTTCGTCCGGCTGCTCGACGACACCGGCGAGTTCACCGCCGAGGTGGTCGCCTCGGCCACCGGCGACTTCCGCTTCTTCGCCGCGCCAGGCGAGTGGACACTCCGGGCACTCAGCCGCGTCGGCACCGGGACGGTATCGGTCAACCCCCAGGCCCCCGGCCTGCACGCCGTGGACGTTGTCGTGGCCTGACCCCCACCCACTCAGGGACGACGGTCACCACCCTCGCCTCCGCAGCACCCTCACCGGTGTTGCGGAGGCGAGGTGCGTTTAGAGTGAACGTGTGGAAATCACCTACACGGTCCTCTTGGCACTCGACGCCCTGCTCATCACGTTCTTCGCGCTGTTCGTCATCCACCGCGTGATCACCAACGAGCCGTGAGCGACACCGTTCCCGAGGAGCAAGCAGCGTCAGACCCTTCGTCGGCCTCGACCGACTCCGGTGACGGAGCGCTGCAGGCCGCCGAGGAGCGCGCGCAGCGCACCCGGTCGCGGAACATTCCGCAGCTGTCCGGGCTGCCGGTACCCGACGACACCGCGAACCTGCGTGAGAGCGCCGATCTCAATCCGGCGCTGCTCGCGCTGCTACCGCTGGTCGGGGTGTGGCGCGGCGAGGGCGAAGCCAGCTATCCCACCATCGACACCTACCGATTTGGCCAGCAGATCGTCGTTGCGCATGATGGTCGCGGATTTCTGACCTGGGAGTCGCGCTCCTGGATTCTCGATGCGGACGGTGCATTCCTCCGACAGGCTGCCCGGGAGTCGGGCTTCTGGCGGGTCAACACGAGCGACGACGGCAACGACACACTGGAGCTGCTGCTCACCCACAGCACCGGCATCATCGAGTTGTACTACGGTGCACCGCTGAACCAGTCGTCGTGGGAGCTCGCCACCGACGTGGTACTGCGAACCGAGTCCGCCAAAGAGGTCACCGCGGCCAAGCGGCTGTACGGACTCATCGAGGGCGGGGACCTCGGCTACGTGGAGGAACGGGCCATGATGGGCCAGCACCTGCAGGCCCACCTGTCCGCACGCCTGACCCGCTACGCGGGCTAGTTCACGCCCCCGCGAGCAGCTGCTGCAGCTCCGTGGTCAGCCTTGCTCCGGTCGCGGCGTCGCCCAGTGCTTCCCCGTCGAGGGTGTGCACGCGGGCGAGCAGTCGGATGCTGGAGGCCAGCCACACCCCGTCGGCCGTCAGCAGATCTTCCGCACGGACCGGACCCACCTCACATTCCCACCCTGCGCGCTCCGCCGCTCGAAAGAGCACACCCTGCGTGGTGCCGGGCAAGATCCCGGCTTCGGCTGGGGGTGTACGCAGCGTTCTCCCCGTCGCGAGCACCACCGTTGATGTCGGGCCCTCGAGGACGTAGCCGTCGGTGCTGGTGAACACGACGTCCTCGGCTCCGAGACGGCCGGCGTGCCGCAACGCGGCCATGTTCACCGCATAGGACAGCGTCTTGGCTCCGAGCAGCAACCAGGGCGCCCGTTCGGCCGCGTCGCTGGACACCCCGCGGTCGAGGGTCACCGCCGCAAGGCCGTTCGTCTGCTGGGCCAGCACGGTGGCCGAGATCGGCGAGCCGGTGGCATAACCCGTCGCGGTGCCGCTGCTCTCCCCGCCGCGGCTCAGTATGAGACGGAGCGCGAAGTCGTCCTTGCCCACCCAGTGCTCGACAACTGCGGCAATACAGCCACGCCAGCGGTCCAGATCCGGTTCGGGCAGGTCCAGCATGGCGGCCGACCGCGCCAGCCGGGCAAGGTGCGGGCCCTCCTCGCGGGCGGCCCCGTCACGGACCAGCAGCGTCTCGAACACGCCGTCGCCCCGCACAGCGGCAAGATCATCTGCTGTCAGCAAGGGCAGCTTCGGGTCGAGCACAGTTCCGTCCAAGGTCACCAGCACCTGTACAGCCATGGTTCGACCCTACTGGCCCCGGCCTGCGGGCACGTCCGGGTCCAGGACGGACGCCTACGATGAGTGTTGTGATCGAGCCACATGCGGGACTTCGGGGAACCCTGCACGAACGGGGCATGCGGTCGACGCCGCAGCGCCAGATGGTGCTCGACGCGGTCCGCCAACTCGGCCACGCCACACCCGAGACAATCTGTGCCTGCGTGCAGCAGTCCGCGCCCGCGGTGAACATCAGCACGGTCTACCGCACGCTGGACCTGCTCGAGGAGATCGGGCTGGTCCGCCACACCCACCTCGGCCACGGCGCGCCGACCTACTCCAGCGAGGCCCACGAACACGTGCACCTGGTGTGCCACCAGTGCCAGCGCGTGATCGAGATCGACCCCGCCGCGCTGGCTCCGCTCGCCGCCGTTCTCGATACCACCCACGGGTTCGTGCTGGACCCCGCGCATCTTGCCCTCTCGGGCCGGTGTGCCGAATGCACAGCCTCCGAATCCCCAGCGAAGGAATCCGAGTGACCTCACCACTGCAGACCCAGGGCGCAGCCCCGGCGCCGGAGAACTCTCCAGATGCGGGCGTCGCCTGGCACTACGGCGATCCCTTCGCCGAACAGCGCGCCGCCAGCACCGCAGCCGTCGTCGTCGACCGCAGCAACCGGGGACTGATCGCCGTCCCTGGTGCTGATCGCTTGAGCTGGTTGCACTCGCTGACCAGTCAGCACCTCACCGAGCTCGCTGACGGTGAGGGCACGGAGGCGCTGCTGCTGGACATCAACGGCCGGGTGGAACACCACATGGTGCTCGCCAACCTGGACGGCACCACGTGGATCGACACCGAGGCGGCCGGCACCGAGGCCCTGCTGGCCTATCTGCAGAAGATGGTGTTCTGGGCCGATGCCCAACCACGAGACGCCCATGACGAGCTGGCGATGCTCAGCGTGCAGGGGCCGATGGCCGATCAGCTGTTGGAGCTTCCTGGCGACGTCTACGGGGTGAGCGCACTACCCGGCGGCGGGTACGTCCGCCGCATGCCTGCACCTGAGGGCTCCCACGCGGCGGACCTGCTGGTTCCCCGGGCAGAGCTGGGCCAGTGGTGGGCACGGCTCACCACTGCCGGCGCACGCGCGGCGGGTTCCTGGGCGTTCGAGGCGCTGCGCGTCGAGGCGCTGCGGCCCCGCGCGGGCGTGGACACCGACGAGCGGACCATTCCGCACGAGGTCGGCTGGATCGGCACTGCGGTACACCTGGACAAGGGCTGTTACCGGGGGCAGGAGACGATCGCCCGCGTGCACAACTTGGGCAAGCCGCCCCGCAGGATGGTGTTGCTGCATCTGGACGGATCCGCCGACGGACGTCCGGAGACGGGCGACGACGTGACAGTCGATGGCCGCGCGGTCGGCCGGGTCGGCACGGTGGTCGACCACCATGAGCTCGGACCCATTGCGCTGGCGCTGATCAAGCGCAGCGTTCCGGTGGACACCGAGCTGCGCGCTGGTCCCTGCGCGGCAGCCATCGACCCTGCATCGCTCGCCGAGGAGCAGCGCGAGCAGGCCGGGCGTGCGGCCGTGTCCAAGCTTCGGGGGCGCTGAGCCCGGGGTACCAGACCGCGCCCCGGGAGCGGCGACCGCTCGTGTCGTCAGCAGCTCCCGAAGCGCTGTATGCTCTGTGTAGGAAGAAACATACATTCGGATGGGGCCGCCGAATCCCCTGGCCGCCCCATCCTTGCGCGAGGGGGTCGAGCCATGGGCCGCGGCCGGGCTAAGGCGAAGCAGACTAAGGTTGCGCGAGAGCTCAAGTACAGCTCTCCGAACACTGACTTCGACACACTGCAACGTGAGTTGGCGAATGGCGGGTCAGACCCGTTCACCGTCAAGCCGAGGCGCAGCGAGGTCCTCCATAGCGATGAGGTTCGTCCCTCGTGGGAAGACGACGACGTCGACGAGCGGAAGCGCTGACACTGCATTGAGCAGCCCGCCACAGTCCACTACCGGGCTGTGGCGGGCTGTTCGCTGCCCAGATGTTGTCGGGTAGGTCTCAGAATGCCCGCTCGTACTGCACGGGCCACTGCGGTTCGGCACCCAGGCTGGCGAGCGCCCGTCGAGGCCAGTACGGGTCACGCAAGGTCTCCCGCGCGAGCAGCACCAGATCAGCGTGACCATCGGCGAGGATCCGTTCGGCCTGCTCTGCCTCGGTGATCATCCCGACCGCTCCCGTGAGCACCCCCGCCTCCTTGCGGACCTGTGCCGCCAGCGGCACCTGGTAGCCCGGACCCACCGGAATCTCTGCCTTCGGCACCACTCCGCCCGATGAGCAGTCGATGAGGTCTGCTCCGGCCTCCACGAGCGCCCTGGCCAGGACGACGCTGTCCTCGACCGTCCAGCCGCCCGAGGTCCAGTCCGTCGCGGAGATCCGCACGAACAACGGGACTGCCCCACCCACCTCGGCGCGCACGGCCCGAGTCACCTCGAGCGCCAGGCGCATCCGGTTCTCCAGGTTGCCGCCGTAGGAGTCGGCGCGGGTGTTGGACAGCGGCGAGAGGAACTCGTGCAGCAGATAGCCGTGCGCAGCGTGCACCTCCAGGACGTCGAAGCCGGTGTCCACCGCACGGCGCGCGGCCGCGGCGAAGTCCTCGATCACCGTGGCGATCCCCGCAGCATCTAGTGGCCGTGGCACCGGGTAGCTGTCGTTGAACGGCGCACTCGTCGGGCCGACCGCATCCCAGCCACCCGCATCGGTCGCGACCGCCCCGCTCTCCACGTCCCAGGGACGATGCGTTGAGGCCTTGAACCCGGCGTGCGCGAGCTGGATCCCGGCGACAGCGCCCTGGCTGCGGATGAAGTCCACGATGGGACGCCAGGCCTTTGCCTGAGCGTCGTTCCAGATTCCCGCGTCCTGAGGCGAGATTCGCCCCTCTGCGCAGACGGCAGCAGCCTCGGTGAACACCAGCCCGGCCCCGCCGACCGCACGGGATCCCAGATGCTGCATGTGCCAGGAGTTGGGCACACCGTCAGTAGCGCTGTACTGGCACATCGGGGACACCACGATGCGGTTGGGCACTGTTACACCGCGGAGCACGAGGGGCTGGGAAAGGAGGGGGACACAACTCTGTTCAGTCACGTCGACCGAGGCTAGCCTCGTTGGTTGAAACGTCTAGAACCGCGGGTGCGAACCATGCAGGCTGGCGCGCGCGGTGGCGCTGGACTTCTGCACCGAACCCAGCACCCAGGACGGCACGTGGCGGGCGGTGAGGACCGCGAGGGCACGGTCGACGTCTTCCGGTGCGACGACAGCCACCATGCCGACGCCCATGTTGAACGTCTTTTCCATCTCCGCGCGCTCGACCCGTCCGTGGTGGGCGATGACTCCGAACACCGGGGCCGGGATCCATGTGCCCCGGTCGAGCTCGGCGACGAGTCCCTGCGGCAGCACCCGCTCCAGGTTGGCCACCAGTCCGCCACCGGTCACGTGACAGAAGGTGCGTACCTGAGTCTCCGCGATCAGCGCCAGACAGTCCTTGGCGTAGATACGCGTCGGCTCCAGCATCTCCTCACCCAGGGTGCGGCCAAACTCCTCCACCTGCCCCTCCAGCGGCATCCTGGCCATCTCCAGCAGCACCTTGCGCGCGAGGGAGTAGCCGTTGGAGTGCAGACCGGACGAGGCCATGCCCAGCACCACGTCGCCCGGCCGGACCCGCTCGGGCCCGAGTACCGCATCGGCCTCCACGACGCCCACTCCGGTGGCGGAGATGTCGTAGGTACCCTCAGCCATCAACCCGGGATGCTCAGCAGTCTCTCCACCGAGCAAGGCGCAGCCGGCGAGCACACAGCCCCCGGCGATACCCGCAACGATCTCCGCAACCAACTCGGGCACGACACGACCGATCGCGATGTAGTCCTGCAGGAAGAGCGGCTCAGCACCTGAGACGACGAGGTCGTCGACCACCATCGCCACGAGGTCCTGGCCGACGGTGTCGTGCTTGCCCATGGCGTGCGCGACGGCGAGCTTCGTACCCACCCCGTCGGTGGACGCGGCGAGCACCGGCTCCCGCCACTGTCCGGCCTTGAGGGCAAACAGTCCGGCGAAACCTCCGAGGCCGCCCATCACCTCCGGTCGACTCGCGCGGCGCGCCGAGGGCGCGAAGAGCTCAACTGCCCTCTCGCCGGCGGCGATGTCGACACCGGCGGCGGCGTAGGAGACGCCTCCTGAGGGCGACTCAGAGGGGTGACGCGCGTCGTCGGTCATGGCAGGAGAACTCCGGATCGGTCGGTGCGGGATGCGCCGCCACGCTACCGGAGTACAGCCCGCTGCCCTATTCGCCGCCGGTGACCCGTGCTGCGCGGGCGACCATGGTGGTGCGCCCGGCGGAGCTAGGCGAGTTGGCCGCCGATCTTCGTGTACCCGCGAAGCAGGTCGCGGCTGATGATCAGGCGCTGCATCTCGTCAGTGCCCTCGAAGATGCGCCACAGCCGCACGTCGCGGTACCACTGCTCGATCGGCATCTCCCTGGTGTAGCCCATGCCACCGTGGATCTGCATCACGCGATCGACCACGCGGTTGATCATGTTGGTGCCGTAGAGCTTGGCGATCGCGCTGTCGTGGCGGCTGGCCGAGGAGCCCGAGGCTGTGTTGTCCACGGTCCACGCGGCCTTGAGCACCAGCCAGCGGGCGGCCTCCAGCTCCACGTCGGAGTCGGCGATCATCCACGCGATGGCCTGGTTGGTGCCGATCGGCTTGCCGAAGGTGCTGCGGTCGTTGGCCTGCTGCAACGCCAGCGACAGCAGCCGCTCGGCGCCACCCACCGCCCGCGAGGGAATGAGGTAACGCCCCTTGCCGATCCAGGACATCGCCAGCTCCCAGCCCTGGCCGACCTCGCCGAGCACGTTGCTGCCGGGTACCCGCACGTTGTCCAGCACGATGGTTGCCGGGCAGGCCGAACCCATCGTTTCGATCGGGGAGGTGGTGTAGCCCATCTCACGGTCGACGAGGAACGCGGTGAAGCCGCCCTTGGTGCCCTTGTCCGAGTCGGTGACTGCGATGCAGATGATGAAGTCCGAGGAGTTGCCGCCGGTGATGAAGACCTTCTCCCCGTTGATGATCCAGTCGTCACCGTCCCGCCTGGCGCTCGTCCGGATGTTCGCTGCGTCCGAGCCTGCCCCTGGCTCGGTGATGGCGAAGCAGGACTTGCGCTCCCCGGAGATGGCCGGTTTGAGGTAGATCTCGGCCTGCTCCGGGTTGCAGTGGAACAGGATGTTGTCGGTCTCGCCCCCGGGCCGGAACCAGATGAAGCTGCGCCCGAACTCCATCTCCACCAGGGATCGGGTGACGGCCGGCAGCGCGAGACCGCCGTACTCCTCGGGGGTACTCAGGCCCCAAAGGTCGAACTTCTTGGCTTTGGCCTGCAGTTCGGCCATCTCGTCGTCGGTGACGACGTCCGAACCGCCCTCCCGCCCGCGGCGCATGATCTCGCTCTCCAGCGGGATCAACTCGCGTTCCACGAAGGTGCGGACGGTGGAACGCATTGCACGCTCTTCTTCGGAAATCGAGAAGTCGACCATCAGGAGTGTCCTTCGCTGTCATCGGGAGATTCAGTGGGGTTGCCGGCTCTAGTTGAATGCACTGATGCCGGTGAGGGCGCGGCCGAGCAGGAGGGTCTGCACCTGGGTGGTGCCTTCGTAGAGGGTGAGGACGCGGGCGTCCCGCAGGTACTTGGCCAGCGGGTACTCCTCGACGAAGCCGTAGCCGCCGAATACCTGGAGGCACCGGTTGGCCGCCCGCACGGCGGCCTCCGCGGCGTAGTACTTGGCGGCGGAAGCTTCGGCCCGGAACGGCTGCCCGTGGTCGGCAAGGTCCGCCGCACGCCAGACCAGCAGTCGGGAGGCATCCCGCTCCACCTGGGTCTCCACCAGCAGCTGCTGGACGAGCTGGAAACCGGCGATCTTCTTCCCGAACTGCTCGCGGCTGCCCGCATAGTCCAGTGCTGCGTCGAGGCAGGCGGTGGCCAGGCCCACGGCCGAGGCGGCGATGGAGGTTCGACCCCGGTCCAGCGCAGTCATCGCGACGGTGAACCCACGGCCTTCCTCACCGAGCATCGCCGAGGAAGGCACCCGCACGGAGTCCAGATGCAGAGCGGCGGTGTCCTGTCCGCGCAGACCGAGCTTGTCGGTGATCTTGGTGGCACTGAAGCCCTCGGAGTCGGTCGGTACCAGGAACGCACTGACCCCGCGGCCGCCTTCGCCACCGGTGCGTGCCAATACCAGCGCAACATCCGCCCAGTTGCCGTTGGTGATGAACTGCTTGGACCCGGTGAGGAGGTAGTCGTCTCCGTCCTTCGTGGCCTTGGTGGTGAGGTTCCCCGCGTCCGAGCCGATACCCGGCTCGGTGAGGCCGAAGCAACCGACGAGCTCACCGGTGCAGATCCCCCGCAACCAGCGTTCCTGCTGCTCGGGCGTGCCGTACTTGGCAATGCTCTTGCCGACGAGCCCGAGTGAAACACTGACGATGCCGCGGATGGCCTGGTCGCCGCGGCCGAGTTCCTCGATCGCGAGACAGTAGGCAAACATGTCGCCCCCGGAGCCGCCGAGCTCCTCGGGCACACCGAGACCCAGCAGGCCTGCGCGTCCCAGCTTGGCGACGATGCCCCTGTCGACCTGCTCGGCGCGGTCCCACTCCGCGGCGTGCGGAATCACTTCCTTGTCGACGAATGCGGCAGCCGACTCCTTGAGCGCCTGGTGCTCTTCGGACAACGTGAGATCCACGCCGGTCTCCTCTGCTGATCGGTGCCCTACCTAACACTGTTAGGTTACGCTGACACCCATGCGTGACGTCAACCCCCAAAGAGTGCGCGACGCCGCGCTGGAGCTGATCGACGCCGAAGGGCTGGAAGCGCTGTCCATGCGCAAGCTCGCCTCTGAGCTCGGCGTACGGGCCCCCTCGCTGTACCACCACGTCTCAGGCAAGGCCGAGCTCCTGGCCTCCCTGGTGGAGCAGGTGGGCGCCGGCGCGGACGCCTCGTGGTTCGGCGAGCGCAGCTGGGACGAGGCACTGCTGCGCTGGGGCCGGACCTACCACGCCGCGCTGGCGACACACCCGGCCCTGGCGCCGCTCTTCGTCAACTCCCCCGGCAGTTCGGACTCCGCGTTGCGTCGGATCGATCGGGTGCACGGCGGGCTGGTCGACGCAGGCTGGACCCCGCGAGAGGCCACCGAAATCGCGGCAGCCGTGAAGTTCCTGGTGATGGGCGCCGCGTCAGGGTCGGCCACCGCCGGGTTCCCTGCCGACCCGGGGCTGTACGCGGGCCGCTACCCGCGCCTGTCCGACGCGCACCGACTGGCCAGCCACCGCGAGCGGGTCGACGCCGACACGGTGGAACTGGCACTGGTAGCGCTCGTGGACGGCCTGCGCCTACGGCTCGGGCGAGGCATCCGCTGATCCCCCGAAAACGCCCAACTCAGCGAGACACAGCAGTGACTTCCAGGCGGTTCTTGCCGATCGCAGCGTCCTCTGGCAGCGGAATCGGGTAGTTGCCGTCGAAGCAGGCTGAGCACAGTCGACTCTTCGGCTGGTCGGTGGCGGCGATCATGCCCTTCTCGGAAACGTAGCCCAGCGAGTCCGCCCCGATAGCCCGTCGGACCCCCTCGAGAACTCCGTCGGCGGTCCCCGCCCCATTGGCGATCAACTCGCCCGGACTGGCGAAGTCGATGCCGTAGAAGCACGGCCACCGCACAGGTGGCGACGCGATTCGGACGTGCACCTCCAGCGCACCAGCTTCGCGGAGCATCTTGATCAGGGCGCTCTGGGTGTTGCCGCGCACGATCGAGTCGTCGACGACCACCAGTCGCTTCCCGCGGATGATCTCCTTGAGAGGGTTGAGCTTGAGCCGGATCCCGAGCTGACGGATGGTCTGCGAGGGCTGGATGAAGGTCCGGCCCACGTAGGAGTTCTTGACCAGACCCTGGCCGTACGGAATACCCGATTCCTGCGCGTAGCCGATGGCCGCGGGGGTCCCCGACTCGGGAACAGGGATGACCAGATCACCGACGGCCGGATGCTCCCGGGCCAGGTGCCTGCCGATCTCGACCCGGGTGGAGTGCACGGAGCGACCGGCGATGGTCGTGTCCGGCCGGGCGAGGTAGACGTACTCGAACACGCAGCCCTTGGGCTCGGCCGCGGCGAAGTGGCTGGAGCGCACCCCGTCCGCATCGATGGCCACCAGCTCGCCCGGTTCGATCTCCCGGACGAACGACGCACCCACGATGTCCAGGGCCGCGGTCTCGCTGGCCACCACCCAGCCGCGTTCCAGCTTGCCCAGGCACAGCGGGTGCACGCCCTGGGGATCACGGGCCGCGTAGAGGGTGTTCTCGTCCATGAAGGTGAAGCAGAAAGCACCGCGCAGGGTGGGCAGCAGCTCCATCGCCGCCTGCTCGATGGTCGAGTCGGTTGCGGCGTGGGCCAGCAAACCGGCGACGAGGTCGGAGTCGGTCGTGGAGTTCATGCCGCCACGCACAGGCAGCAGCCCGAGCTCCCGGGTGCGCGCGAACAGCTCCGCGGTGTTGACCAGGTTCCCGTTGTGCCCCAACGCCAGCCCGGTGCCTGCGGCGGTGGTCCGGAACGTCGGCTGCGCATTATCCCAGCTGGTCACGCCAGTGGTGGAGTACCGGGTGTGCCCGATCGCGACGTGGCCGCGCAGGGCGCTCAGCGTCTGCTCGTCGAAGACCTGGCTGACCAGGCCGAGATCCTTGAAGACGAGTACCTGAGAGCCGTCGCCGACAGCGATTCCCGCCGCTTCCTGCCCACGGTGCTGCAGCGCGTAGATCCCGTAGTAGCTGAGCTTGGACACCTGCTCACCGGGGGCCCAGACGCCGAAGACGCCGCACTCCTCGCGCGGAATATCCGCTTCCAGGTCAACGAGGCTGTCCTGCACGGCTAACGGAGAATCGGCGTCAGACACCGGATGGGGCTCCCTCACGGGTTGGGCTCAAGGTGGAGTCCAGTCTACGGCCTGCGAGCAGTGCTCCCGTCGCCGTCGAGGCGACAACCGCCACCGCCCACCCTGGGAACAACGCTCAGCGCAGACGCAGCGCGGCGAGCAGCGCAGCCTCACCCGAGCCCTCCGGAAGCGGCAGCATGCCCGCCAAACCCAGCCGGAGCGTCGCCGTGTCACCAGCCAGCACGGCGTCAGCAGGTGCGTCAGGCTCTCCCCCGATCAGCAAGGGAACGCAGCCAGGCTCCAGACGCAGCCTCCAGTGCGCGTCAACATCTGTGCATCGCACCGCGATGGTTCCGGCGGCACGGCCCGCCGGGGTCTGCGGGTCGCAGCACGCCACGGCGAACATCACCGTCAGGTGCTCGTCGACACCGTCGAGCAACAACCAGGGTTCCAGCGACACCGGCTCGTCCTGCGCAACCTGCACCTGCCAGGCGCGAACGCTGAGCGCGTGGGCGCTGCGCCTGAGCCAGAATTCTGCCTGCGGAGGCACTGCCGGCGAGGGCGTCCAGCAGGGACGGCGTGACGGCGTGGTCACCAGGGCCTCCAGCAACGCCGGACTGGCCGTGGTCAGTCCGTCCGGGTGCGGCACGGGCGGCCGGGGTGTCAACGCGATCGAGGACAGCTGGTCGGCGGCCGTCGTGGCGAATGCGGCGGTCCAGCTCACGACGTCGGCGACCGTGGCTCCCGGGCCCAGCCCAATCCGCAGTCCGGGGTCGGCGGCGGAAATGGTGGCCAAAGCGCGCGTGACCACGTCGAGGTACTGCGCACGCAGTGCGGCTGAGGGTTCAGGGACGGTCATGGCAGTCGATCGTGCCAGGTGTGGAACCGATCAGCCGACCATTCCGTCTCATCGCCATGACCGTCTTCGAGATCCACCTCCACGAGGTCCGTTCCGCCGCAGTGCAGCTGGGCGCATCGGCGACCGCAGTGGGCGAGGGTGCCGCAGCGCTCAAGGAGTTGCGCCTGAGTCCGGCGCAGGCCGGTGCACCCGACGGTGATGTCGTGTCGCAGGCGGTCCGGCGCTTTGCCGAGCGGGCCTCCCGACGGCTAGCGGACAACAGCAGCTCTCTGCGCACGCACTCGGCGGACCTGCGGACCGCCTGTGCCGGCTACGCCGAGGTCGACCAAGCAACAGCCGCACGTCTGCGGGCGGCCCGGTGAACGATCCCCGTCCGCCGTACCGGCAGCTGACCAGCGGGAGTGTCGGCAGCGCGCCCACCGCCACCCTCACTGCCGCCCGAGCAGCCGTCCACGAAGGCACCCGCGAACTCGACGACGCCCGCCGACGCCTACGCCGCTCCTGGCAGGGCCTGGGGGCCACCGGGGCGACACGGTGCTTCGAGCGACGCTCGGCGGAGCTGAGTGCCGCCGACGCCGAGCTCGGCGCCGCGGTGGACCTGCTGTCCTCGCTGGCCGCCGAGCAGGAGCGGGTCAAGCGCGCCGCCACCCCGCTCATCCGGTGGTGGTGCCGCGCCTACGTGCTTCTCGTCTTCACCGACAAGGTTCTCCTGGAGCTCATCAGCGCCCAGGTGTGCACGGCACTGAGCCAGCTCCGCGTCACCCACCTCGCTGAGCTGCAACGCATCGCCACCGGGTTCGACCGCTTGGCCGGGGGTGCCGAATGCGCGGCACCTCTCGTCGTCAGCGCGGGTGCACTGCCTCCCGCGGGCACCTCACCTCAAGCGATCGCCTCCTGGTGGAAGGCGCTCACCCCCGCGTATCGGGACGCGCTGCAGGCGCAGCATCCCGATGAGCTCGCCGAGCTCCACGGCCTGCCGCCCACCGTGCTCGACAGCGTCAACCGGACGCGGGTCTCTCGAGACCAAAGGAACGCCCAGGCCCGCCTGGATGCGACGGACGAGGGCTTGCGCGCACACGGGCTGGCGGGGGTGTCCGACGCTGAGCTACTCGGCAACCGCGACCCCGAGATCCGACGGCTGGCACGTACACACGCCGAGGCGCAGGGCTTGCTCGAGCGCACACACCAGGCAGACGCTGCAGTCCGCAGCGCACAGGCCACCGCTGCGCTCGCCCCGCCGATCGGACCCGTGCTCCTGGTGGACTACCGCAACACCGGTGCGGGCGGCCTCGCCATCGCCTTCGGCGACCCCTCCAAGGCCCACGACGTCGCCGTGGCGGTGCCAGGAACCGGAGCCGGCCCGGGGCAGCCCGGCCTGGAGCAGGCTTCGGCACTGCGCAGGGAGATGGACCGGAAGCGCCCCACGGGCACTCATTCGACGGTGCAGTGGATCGACTATGACGCTCCGGACAGCCTCGGCGACACCCGGGTAGCCGACCCCCGGCTCGCGAAGGAGGGCGCCGCCCGACTGGTCGACGATGTTGCCGGCTGGCGCGCAGCCTCGGCCGGTGGCCAGCACGTCACGGTGATCGGACACTCCTACGGCAGCACGTTGGTGGGAATCGCGGGGCAGCACGGGCTTGCAGCCGACGACATCGCCGTGGTGGGCTCACCCGGAGTCGGGGCTTCCTCCGCCGACGGCCTCTCTCCCGGTCATGGCCACGTCTGGGCTGGGGGCGCTGAGCACGATCCCGTCGTGCAGGTCACCCAGGGCAGCTGGTTCAGCGCGGACGGCAGCGGTGTCGGGCCCTACGACAGGTCATTCGGTGCGCTCCAGTTCGACGCGACCAACCCCCTCGCGCTCGCAGCCGGACACACCGAGTACTACGCCGAAGGATCCCCGTCGCTGCGCAACCTTGCCGCCATCTCCACCGGCGACTACAGCGAGGTCACCGCGGCAGATCCGGGCAACAGCCCTGTTGCGGGGCCCGTGCAGCAACTCGGTGAAGCCGGCCAGGACGCGCTCCGCGGAGGCGCCCAGACCGCAGTCGACCTGGTGACAGGCCACCCCGCAGATGCCGTGCACAGAGCGTCGAATACCGCATACGAACTCGCCGCGGACGCCACTGACCTCGTCGTGAACAGGCTGGGCGGCGGTCTGGAACTGGGGCACGATGCCGCGAAGAAACTGCTCGACGTGCTGTTCTGAGCTACACCCGCAACAGTGGCAGCCAGTGTGCAATCTCCTCGGCCCGCGTGCCCGAGGCCGTGAGCCGTCCGGCGGCCACACCCTGGTCGAAGGTGACCATCCCCGTGACCAACAACAACCAGGTGCGGGGGTCGGTCTCGACGACGTTCGGCGGAGTCCCCCTGGTGTGCCGTGGACCCGCGACGCACTGCACGGCCACAAAGGGAGGCACCCGCACCTCCACGCTGTTGCCCGGAGCCGCGTGGGCCAGCGTGCGCGCCGACATGCGCACCGCCGCAGCGAGCGCAGTCCGGGCGGGCGCGGGCAGGCTCTCGTCGGCCAGCCACCGCGCCACTGCGAGCACAGACTCGCGCAGCTGCGCGGGGTCGACTTCACGACGACTGGTCATCGCCCGCAACTCATACCCCGCAGCCTAGGGCGCGCCGGTAGAATTTCCCCGTGCGGACCATCGACGACCATGCCGACTACTGGCGTGCGCGAGCCGAGCAGTCCGGCGAGTTCTGCTACCTCGCACTGGGCGACTCCCTGACGCAGGGGTACGGGGCCAGCGCGCCTGACCGCGGCTATGTCGGCCAGCTGGTCGAGCTGGTCGCGCAACGCACGGGGGCGCCGGTGCGTGTCGTCAACCGAAGCGTGTGCGGGGCGACGGTGCGCGAGCTGGTGGATGAGCAGCTGCCCCAGCTCCACGAGCTGAAGCCGGATCTGGTGACGGTGTGCATCGGCGCAAACGATGCTGCGGCAACACCGACCGAACAGTTTCGAAAGGCGTTCTCCACCGTCTGCGAGGCCTTGCCCGAGGGTGCCTTCGTCACGGACATCCCCGATTTCCAGGGCGGGCACGCAGGCGAGCAGGCTCGCGAGCTCGCCGCCGTCTGCCGGGAGCTCGTCGGTGCGCATCCCGGTCTGGTTCCGGTGGCCGTCGAAGCGGCGACGACGGGCATGGCGTTCAACGAGTTCAGCGATGGCTTCGCGCACCCTGACGACTCGGGCTACCGGCGGTACACCTCCGCGTTCTGGGCTGCGATCGAACCGACCCTGCGGGAGCAGTTGGGTGGGCGTTCGTCAACGCCCACCCGGTGAGCCGGCCACACGTCGAGCGAGGGACTTGTTCACGGACGGACGACGTCTGACAGTGATGTAGCAAGCAGGGGAGAAACCCAATGGCTGGACCAGATCGGCTCGGCGCGCTGCGCGCGAAGAACCTTGCCGCGCTGCGCGCTCGGAATGAAGCGCTGCGCGCAACGCAGGACGCTGCGCTCGAGACCCCGGAGGCGCCGGTCACGACCGTGGTCACCAGCGAGGACTGATCACCCGAACAGGGCGGGCAGCGTCGCTTCGAAGGTGGCGCGCAACTCGTCCAGGGTGACGGAGAACTGTCCCTGGATCTCGACGGCGTCCGAGCCGTCGTCCACCACGCCGATGCGCGCCCACGGCAGTCCGCGGTTGGTGCACATGGCGGTGAAGCGCGGCTCCTCGCTGCGCGGAACCGCCACCAGGATGCGCCCCGAAGACTCGCTGAACAACTGGACGAAGGGGTCGGAGCCCTCGGGCAGCAGCACCCGGCACCCGGTGTCGCCGGCCAGCGCGGCCTCGACCACGGCCTGTGCCAGGCCACCTTCGGACAGGTCGTGGGCTGCGGAGATCAGTCCGTCCCGAGAACCGGCGAGCAAGATGTCCGCCAGCAACTGCTCGCGAGCCAGGTCGACCGCCGGGGGCCGGCCACCGAGGTGGTCGTGCACGACCTGCGTCCAGATGGAGCCGCCGAACTCGTCGTGGGTGTCGCCCAGCAGAATCAGCGTCTCCCCAGGGGTGTTGCCGAACCCGGTGAGGATGCGGCGGTCCACCTCGTCGATGACGCCCAGCACGCCCACGACGGGGGTTGGCAGGATCGCGGTGGTGCCGGTCTGGTTGTAGAAGCTGACATTGCCGCCGGTGACCGGAATGCCCAAGGTGACGCAGCCGTCGGCCAGGCCGCGGACCGCTTCGCTGAACTGCCACATCACCGCTGGGTCCTCCGGGGAGCCGAAGTTGAGGCAGTTGGTGACGGCGACGGGGGTGGCGCCGGTGGTAGCGACGTTCCGGAAGGCCTCGGCCAGTGCGAGCTGCGCTCCGGCGTAGGGGTCCAACGCGGTGTAACGCCCGCTGGCATCGGTGGCCAGGGCGATGCCGCGGCCGGTGGACTCGTCGATGCGGACCACTCCGGCGTCGGCGTGCTCGGCCAGCACGGTGTTGCCCCGGACGTAGCGGTCGTACTGCTGCACCACCCAGCGGCGGCTGCACAGCTGGGGCGAGCCGATCATCGTCAGCAAGGTCGCCTTGAGCTCGGCGGGTGTGGACGGACGCTGCAGCGAGTCCGGCACGTTGGCGACCAGTGCGTCCTGGGTGTCCGGGCGCTGCACGGGGCGCGAGTAGACCGGGCCCTCGTGGGCGACAGTGCGTGGCGGTACGTCCACGACAGTCTCGCCGTGCCAGGTGATTTCCAGGTGCTCTCCGTCGGTCACCTCGCCGATGACGCTGGCCAGCACGTCCCATTTCTTGCAGATCACCATGAACGCGTCCACGTCGGCGGGGGCGACGACGGCACACATCCGCTCCTGCGACTCGCTGGAAAGTACCTCCGCGGGCGTCATCCCCGTGGCCCGCAGCGGCACGGCGTCGAGCTCGACCCGCATGCCGCCGTCGCCGGCACTGGCCAGCTCTGACGTCGCGCAGGACAGCCCGGCCCCACCGAGGTCCTGGATGCCGACGACCACCCCGGAGGCGTAGAGCTCCAGGCAGCACTCGATGAGCACCTTCTCCATGAACGGGTCGCCGACCTGCACCGCGGGCAGCTTCTTGCGTCCGCCGGCAGCCTCGTCCCCGTCGAAGGTGGCTGAGGCCAACACGGAGACCCCGCCGATGCCGTCCAGGCCGGTGCGCGCACCGAACAGGATGATCTTGTTTCCCGTACCGGAGGCGAACGCGAGGTGCATGTCCTCGGTGCGCATGACCCCGGCACACAGGGCGTTGACCAGTGGGTTTCCCGCGTAGGACGGGTCGAACACCAGCTCGCCACCGACGTTGGGCAGGCCGAGGGAGTTGCCGTACCCGCCCACCCCGGCCACGATGCCGTGCACCTGGCGACGGGTGTCGGGAGCATCAGCCGCGCCAAAACGCAGCTGGTCCATCACCGCGATCGGCCGCGCGCCCATGGCCATGATGTCGCGAACGATCCCGCCGACACCGGTGGCCGCACCCTGGTAGGGCTCCACATAGGACGGATGGTTGTGGCTCTCCACCTTGAAGGTGACCGCCCAGCCGTCGCCGACGTCCACCACGCCCGCGTTCTCCCCGATGCCTGCAAGCATCGAGGAGCGCATCTGCTCGGTGGTGGTCTCACCGAAGTACTTGAGGTGCACCTTGGAGGACTTGTAGGAGCAGTGCTCGCTCCACATCACCGAGTACATCGCCAGCTCGGAGTCCGTCGGCCGCCGTCCGAGGATCTCCCTGATACGGCCGTACTCGTCGTCCTTGAGGCCGAGCTCCCGGTAGGGCTGCTCCACCTCCGGGGTCGCGGCGGCGTGGGCTGTGGTGTCGAGGGGCGCTGGCACAGGTACAGCCTATCGAGTTCGCCGACGCCGCCTAGGACCGCGGCCTGTCGCGGTCCTTGCTCGGCTGCACACGCTTGGGTTCGCCGGCCATCTTGGGATAGTTCGGCGGATAGGGCAGGTCGCCGAGCCCGCCCGCCTCGTCACGCTCGGCCATCTCCAGCAGGCTGTCCAGGGTGAACGCTCGGGCGTCGAGCTCGGCCATCGGGTCACCGCGGCGCTCCAGCAACGCCGGCACCGTGGCCATGGTGCAGTCCTCGGGTTGCACATCCACCAGCTCCGCCCACGTGACCGGGGTCGACACGGTGGCCCGTGGGGTCTTCCGAACGGAGTACGCCGACGCGATCGTTCGGTCACGGGCGTTCTGGTTGAAGTCGACGAAGATGCGCTCGCCGCGTTGCTCCTTCCACCAGGCCGTCGTGACGCGGCCCCCAGCGCGGCGCTCGGTCTCCCTGGCGAGGGCGATGGCCGCACGACGGACCTCGGTGAAGGTCCACCGTGGCTCGATGCGGATGTAGACGTGCAGTCCGCGGCCACCGGAGGTCTTCGGATAACCCACGAGTCCCAGCTGGTCGAGCAGCGGCTGCACCACGTCCAAGGCCACCGCGCGGGCCTCCTCGAACGCGGTCCCCGGCTGCGGGTCCAGGTCGATCCGCAGCTCGTCGGGGTGGTCGACGTCGGCACAGCGCGCGTGCCAGGGATGGAAAGTGACCGTCCCCAGATTGGCCGCCCACACCACGTTCGGGGCACTGCGCACCTTCAAGGCGTCTGCGGTCCGGCCGGAAGGAAAGGTGATCCGGCAGGTCTCGACGTGCTCGGGCGCCTTGGCCGGAATCCGCTTCTGATAGATCTCCTCCCCCTCGATGCCGTCGGGGAAGCGCTGCAGGTACGTCGGCCGGTCTCGGAGTGCCGTGATGACGGCCCCGTTCTCGGCGACCGTCCGGTAGTAGTCGACGAGGTGCCGTTTGGTTCCGCCCTCGGCGCCGAGGGCGGGGAAGTAGATCTTGTCGGGATTGCTCAGCCGCACCGCGACGCCCCCGATGTCGAGGTCCTCCGCCGGTGACCGCGCGGCCATCACTGCTCCCCACCCGCGAGGACGTCAGCAAGGTCGAAGCGCACCGGCACCTCGAGCTGGTCGTAGGTGCACTCCTCCGGGCTGCGCTCGGGCCGCCAGCGCAGGAAATGGGCCGCGTGACGCAGCCGGTCGCCCTCCATCTGGTCGTAGGCCACCTCCGCCACCCGCTCGGGCCGCAGCGGCACCCAGCTGTGGTCGATGCGCCGGTTCCACCGGTTGGCCTCGCCCTGGGCCACCACGTCCTCCCCGAGGCGCAGGGGTTCCAGCTCAGCCAGCAGCTCCTCCCTCCGTTTCGCGGTGAACGCCGACGCTCCGCCCACCATGCGCAGCTCCGTGCCGTCGTAGAGACCGAGCAATATCGAACCGACGCCCGGCAGGCTCTTGTGCGGGCGGTATCCCAGCACCACGCACTCAGCGCTGCGATGGTGCTTGACTTTGATCATGTCGCGCTTGTCTGGCACATAGTGACCATCGAGCCGCTTGGCCACCACGCCGTCGAGCCCGGCCCCTTCGAAGTCCTCGAACCACCGCTGCGCGAGTTCGGCGTCCGCGGTAGCTGCGGTGACGTGGCAGGAAGGCCCCTCACCGACTGCTTCGAGCAACAGCTCACGGCGCCGGGAGAAGGGCTCGTGCATCAGGTTCTGGTCGCCGAGCGCGAGGAGGTCGAAGCCGATCACCTGCGCCGGCGTCTGCTCGGCGAGCATGCGAACCCGGCTCTCCGCGGGGTGGATGCGTTGACTCAGCGAGTCCCAGTCCAGGCGGGTACGCCCGTCGATCTCCTTGGGGACGACGACCTCGCCGTCGAGCACGCACCGTTCGGGGAGCTCCGCGAGAACCGCATCGACGACTTCGGGGAAGTACCGCGTCAGCGACTTGCCGCTGCGAGATCCCAGCTCCACCTCGTCACCGTCACGAAACACGATGCAGCGGAAGCCATCCCACTTGGGCTCGTAGGACCACACGGGGTCCGCTCCGGCGGGTTGACCGGGCACGGCATCGGCCGCCTTGGCCAGCATCGGCTTCACAGGCGGCGCTACGGGGAGATCCACTCAACCATCCTGGCTGGCCGGACGCGTTGACGCGACCCCTTCAGCCACCGAAACTGCATTCGGGCCCCTGGATGCCGTCCAGGGCGATCGCTCAGACGGAGAGGACGCTGTCCAACGCGGACAGGAAGATCCCGAGGCCGTCCTCTGTAGGGCCGGTGAGCTTCTCGGTGGCGTGCTCGGGATGAGGCATGAGACCGACCACGCGTCCGTCCGCGGAGGCAATCCCCGCGATCCCGCGCTCCGACCCGTTGGGGTTGTCCCCGACGTAGCGGAACACCACGCGCCCTTCGCCTTCCAGCTCGTCGAGGACCTCTTCCGAGGCGACATAGCGGCCCTCGCCGGACTTCAGCGGCACCAGGATCTCGGCGCCCGGCTCGTAGCGAGAGGTCCACGCCGTCGCCGTCGACTCCACCCGAAGCCACTGGTCCCGGCACAGGAAGTGCAGGTTCTCGTTGCGGGTCAGCGCACCTGGCAGCAGACCGGCCTCACACAGCACCTGGAAGCCGTTGCAAATACCCAGCACCGGCATTCCCGCGGCTGCGGCACGCACCACCTCGCTCATCACGGGGGCGAAGCGGGCGATCGCGCCCGCACGGAGGTAGTCCCCGTAGGAGAACCCGCCAGGCACGATCACCGCAGCGACTCCATGCAGGTCCGCGTCGCCGTGCCAGAGGCTCACAGCCTCTGCGCCGGCCAGCGTCACCGCGCGGGAGGCGTCCACGTCATCGAGGGTCCCGGGGAAAGTGATGACGCCGATGCGCGAACTCACTCCTGCACCCTGCGGACGGTCCACTCCTCGATCACGGTGTTACACAAGAGGGTCTGCGCGATCTGCTCGAGTGCGACATCGTCGACCTCGTCGCCGACCTCCAGCTCGAAGCGCTTGCCCTGCCGCACCTGCGTCACCCCGGCAAAACCCAGACGCGGAAGGGCCCCCGCGATAGCCTGGCCCTGCGGGTCGAGGATCTCGGCCTTAGGCATCACGTCGACGACAACTCGGGCCACGCTGTGCTCCCTGGTTCGAATCGGAATGGGCAGGAGTCGAGCCTACTGGCAGGCCGACATCGCACGGACCCCACACCGTTGTCAGACTGGTACTGACGACTCCGGAACTATCGGTTAGTTTCGGTTGTTGGCCAAAACCGGGCAAACACGCGAGCACGTCAGGAGTCCTCCGATGCCATCTGCACAGGAAAGCATCGATCCGAGCACGGTGCTGCGCAACTACCTGCCTCGTGACCTCACCAGGTCGGTTCTCGCACGGATACCGCTGGTGACCATCGTGCTGGACATCGTCGGTCGCGGACGGTGGACGCTGCGCATCGAACACGGCGAGGTCAGCCTCATCGTGGGCGCGATGTCGCACCCCACGTGCAGCATCCGCACGGACGCCGCCACCCTCGCGGACATGCTGCTGGGGCGCCGCAGCGGTGTCGACGCATTTCTGGCCGGCGACCTCATTGCCCGCGGCAGCCTCGCCACCGTCCTGCAGATCGGCGGCGCGTTCGCGCCCGAAGCAGATCTGCCCACCAGAGCCCACTCCCGCGAGGTCAGCGCGCTCGGCATTCGGACCGGCTATCTCGAGGCGGGCCCGCCCGACGGGCGCCCAGTGGTGCTGCTTCACGGACTCGGCGCCACCAACGCCTCGATGCTCCCCGTTCTTGCCGACCTGGCGAAGGACCATCGGGTCATCTCGCCGGACACCCCCGGCTTCGGTTCGTCCGAGGCCCCGTCGTGGCGCTATACAGCGGACCAGCTCTACCGCTGGCTGCGCTCCTTCCTGGATGCGGTCGATGCGCGGGGTGCCGTGGTGATCGGAAACTCACTCGGGGGCCGCCTGGCGCTCGAGCTGGCGCTGCGCGACCCGGAGGCGGTGGACCGACTGGTACTCCTCTGCGCCGCACCAGCGTTCCGCCGTTTCCGTCAGCTGGCCCCCCTGGCCAGTATCCTTCCCGTCGACCTCGCCCGCCTACCGCCCTTCGGACCGCCCCGGGCCGTCCTGGTGCGTGGCCTCAAAGCGATGTTCGCCGATCCCAGCAGGCTCCCGAAGAGCTGGTATGACTCAGCCATCGACGAGTTCCTGATCGCCATGAAAGATCCGGGCCACCGGCGAGCAGCGCTCTCGGCCACACTCAACATCTACACCGACGAACCCTTCGGCGAGAGCGGGTTCTGGGATCGCCTGCCCGAATTGGCACCGCCAGCGCTGTTCATCTGGGGTGCGGCCGACCGACTCGTGTCACCCAAGTTCGCCCGCTACGTCTCCGAGGCACTGCCCCAGGCGGAGTCGGTCGTCATCCCCGACTGCGGTCACGTTCCGCAGTTCGAGCTGCCGGAGCTGACCATGCGCCTGACTCGTAGCTTTCTGTCCACCGGTCGACGACACATCCCGGCGGACCGCGTTCTGCGCCAATGGAAGAAGGAATCCTGATGCAGCTCACGCACTTCGGCCACTCGTGCCTTCTCGTGGAGCTCGAAGGCACCCGCCTGCTGATCGACCCTGGCACCTTCGCTGGCGGCTTCACCCAGCTCACCGGCCTCGATGCGGTACTCGTGACGCATCACCACCCCGACCATGTCGACATCGACGCCCTCCCAGCACTGCTCCGAGGCAACCCCGATGCAGCACTGCTGGCCGATCCGACGACCGCCGCACAGCTCGGCGACCCATGGACCGCCGTGAATCCGGGTGAGCAGGTGCAGGTAGGACCGGTGCAGGTACGGGTGGAAGGTGGCCGGCACGCGGTCATCCACCCGGACCTACCGGTCGTGGACAACGTCGCCTACCTGCTGGGCACCGCCGGCCAGCCGAACCAGCTGCTGCATCCAGGCGACTCCTTCCACGTGCCGGATGTGCCCGTCGACGTCTTGGCCTTACCGACCGGGGCACCCTGGCTGAAGATCTCCGAGGCCGTTGACTACCTGCGGGCAGTAGCACCCAGGGTTGCAGTACCCATCCATCAGGCGGTGCTGGCCAATCCCGCGATGCACTACCGGCTACTCCGCTTGCTGAAGCCCGAGGCCACCGAGTTTCAGGAGCTCCCCGAGGGTGCTGCCGCTCAGATGTGAGCTCACGCCGCCCGTCGCACTGCCGCGAGCTGGTACCGCAGCGGCACGGCCCCATGGTGCAGCGCCAGGTCCAGCGCGTCGAGCACCGCCTGGCGCGGGCCCGAGCGTGACAGGTGCTTGGCGTCGAGACTCACCCGCACCAGCCCACCACGACGCGCGATGCGACCGGCGCCCATGACCATGGCCCGACACCACCAGGGCTCGGTCTTGTTCCCGCCACCCACACCGAGTACCCGTGAGCGCAGCACGGCGCCGGTGCGCAGGTCGCGGACCGCCGTGAGGTCGGCGCACAACGCGAAGCCGATACGCGGCAGGGCCGCCAACGCACCTGGCGATGCCACCCAGCGCGGCGGGGCGAACAACCTGGTGCGCAAACCCACCGCCTCCAGGACACGATCGGCCGCGGTCAGCCGGAGTGCCGCCTCGTGCTCGGGCAGCGTGGCGAACTCGGCGCGGCGGCGCTTGACGGAAGCCTGGTCGTACCCGTGCAACAGGATGGCGTCACCGCGGCCCTTGCGCCCGTGCAGCCACTCCAGCGTCGCGGCGTCCTCGGCGAGCCGGTAGCCGCCCTTGAGCCGCGGCGCCACCAGCAGGGACAGCGGCACCCCGCGGTCGTCGAGTTCCGTGGCGAGTTCCGCCGCGTCATCGAGAGTGTCAGCGCGGATACCGGACAGCGAGACGATCACTGAGGCCACACCGAAAGGAGACTCCCCCGAGATGAACTCCAGCACCCAGTCCCATGGCCCTCGACTGAACTCTGCGTTTAGGGCTGAAGCCAGTCGTCGAAGGACAGCCCGGACACCCGCTCGTAAGCCTCGACATAGCGTGATCGCGTGGCCGTGACGACCTCCTCGGGCAGTGCGGGCGGCGGCGCGTCACCGTGCCGGTCCCACCCGGACGTCGGCCCGGTGAGCCAGTCCCGCACGTACTGCTTGTCGAAGCTCGGCTGTACGTGCCCGGCCTCGAAGCCCTCCAGCGGCCAGAAGCGCGAGGAGTCAGGGGTGAGCACCTCGTCGCCCAGCACCAGCGTGCCGTCGGCGTCGCGCCCGAACTCGAGCTTGGTGTCGGCCAGCACCAGGCTTCGCTCCGCGAGGTGTGCCGCAGCGCGTGAGTAGATGTCGAGCGTTGCCGTGCGCAGTTGCTCGGCCAGCTCTGCTCCCACCTGAGTAACCACGGCGTCGAAGTCCACGTTCTCGTCGTGCTCACCGAGCGCGGCCTTGGTGGCCGGGGTGAAGATGGGCTCCGGCAAGCGGCTGGCCTCGGTCAGTCCGGCGGGCAAGGGCACTCCGCACACCGCACCGGTTGCCCGGTAGTCGACCAGCCCGGAGCCGGTGAGGTACCCGCGGGCCACACACTCCACCGGCACCATGTCGAGCTTGCGCACCAGCAGCGCCCGCCCGAGCAGCTCCGCGGGGATGCGCTCGTCATCCGGCGGGCCGGCCAGGTGGTTGTTGCCGCCGAGCAGCCCGAAGAAGAACACGCTCATTGCCGTGAGCACCCGGCCCTTGTCCGGAATCGCCGTCGGCAACACGTGGTCGTAGGCGGAGATCCGGTCCGAGGCGACGAACAACAGATGCTCGGCGTCCACGGCGTAGAGGTCACGGACCTTGCCGCCAGCGACGTGGCTGTAGTCAGCGAGTTGTGGGCGCACAGTGCAGAAGCCTATCCGGCGACGGCTCGCGCGGGACCTGTGGACAAGGAATTCCGGGGGCACCGCGTGAGTTGCCACCAGAGTGACCACCGAGACCGCACGCGGGAGTGGCATCGGCTTCCGCTCCGAGCGCGGGCCCGTGCTCATTGCCCTCATGCTGAGCACCGCACTGGTCGCCCTGGACAGCACGATCATCGCGACAGCGGTGCCCTCGGTGGTGCGGGATCTTGGCGGCTTCTCGCAGTTCCCCTGGCTGTTCTCCCTCTACCTGCTGGCCCAAGCCGTCTCGGTCCCCATCTACGGCAAGCTGGCGGACCAGTTCGGCCGCAAGCCCGTGCTGTACTTCGGCATCGGACTTTTCCTCCTTGGCTCCGTCCTCTGCGGTTTCGCATGGAGCATGCCGGCACTGATCGCCGCACGGGCCGTACAGGGCCTGGGCGCCGGTGCGGTCCAGCCGATGGGGATCACGATCGCCGGCGACCTGTACTCGGTGGCCGAGCGCGCGCGGGTGCAGGGCTACCTGGCCAGCGTGTGGGGCGCGGCGGCCGTAGTTGGACCCACCCTGGGAGGAGTGTTCTCCGAGTACCTGTCGTGGCGGTGGATCTTCTTCGTCAACCTGCCGATCGGCGCCGTCGCGGTGTGGATGCTGCACCGGCACCTGCATGAGACGGTGCACCAACGCAAGCACACCATCGACTACGCGGGTGCCGTGCTGCTCGCCGTCGGCTGCTCGCTGCTGATCCTCGGCCTACTCGAGGGCGGTGTGGCCTGGAGCTGGGGGTCCCCGGTGAGCGTGGGGATCTTTGTCCTGGGAGCGATCCTCGTCGCCGCCTTCTTCCTGGTGGAGAAACAGGCCGCGGAACCCGTGCTGCCCCTGTGGGTGTTCACGCGTCGGGTGCTTGCCGGAAGCAGCCTCGTCGCGGTCGGTGTCGGAGCGGTGGTGATCGGGCTCAGCTCCTACGTCCCCACATACGCGCAGGGCGTGCTGGGCAGTGGACCGGTGGTCGCCGGTTTCGCCGTGGCGGCGCTGACCCTCGGATGGCCCTTGGCGGCCGCGCTCGCCGGTCGCGTCTACCTGCGCATCGGGTTCCGGGACACCGCACTGATCGGCATGGTCTTCGTACTGGCGGGGGCGGTGCTGACACTGGGGCTGGGCGCGGGGTCCGGCGTGTGGGAGGTGGCGGGGGCCTGCTTCACCGTGGGAGTGGGGCTCGGCCTGGTGTCCAGCCCGACTGTGGTGGCTGCCCAGTCGGTGGTCGGCTGGGAACGACGGGGCGTGGTCACCGGGACCAACATGTTCAGCCGTTCCCTGGGCAGCGCCGTCGGGGTCGCGGTGCTCGGCGCGGTGGCCAACGCCGTCCTGGCCCACCGCTACACCAGTGCGCCGGACGCCCTCGCCGGGCAACTGCCGGTGAACTCCAATGGCACCAGCGCCGTGCTCGACGGCAGTGCAGGGTCCACGCCGGCACTGCATGAGTTCGTCCGCGTCGCCCTCAGCGACGCCACCCACTACGTGTTTCTCAGCCTCGCGGTGGTGGCGGTGCTGATGGTCGGCGCTGTTCTGCTCATGCCGCGCCGGACCCGCGAGCTGACTTTTCTCTGACCCGCTTGCGCGGTCGAGTCCGGTGACGCCCGACACCCGCGAAAAGTGGCATCGCTCCTACCAATTTCACCGCCTTGCTGACAGTGTGTGACGCGAAGGTTGGTCGTTGGTCTCGTCCTTGGAGTACTCATGAACATCACAGACCATGGCCATACCCAGGACCCACCCGAGGCTTCGCAGCTGGGGCAGGCCACGCGCATGCTGTCGCTGGCCACCGTGGGCTTCCTCATCAACTTCTGGGCGTGGGCACTGATCGGCCCGCTGGGCCCCACCTTCGGCAAAGAGCTCCACCTGACTTCCCTGCAGCAGTCGCTCTTGGTAGCGCTGCCGGTTGTGGTGGGGTCGCTGGGCCGCATTCCGGTAGGGGCCCTGACCGATCGCTTCGGTGCCCGGGTGATGTTTCCCGCGGTGAGCGCACTGACCATCTTCCCCGTGTTGTTCGTTGGTCTCGGGGGCAACTCCTACGTGCGGCTGCTCATCGGCGGCTTCTTCCTAGGCATCGGCGGTACCGCCTTCGCGGTGGGGGTCCCGCTGGTCAACTCGTGGTTCCCGCCGGCACGACGCGGCCTGGCGATCGGCATCTTCGGGGCAGGCACCGGCGGCACCGCCGTCTCGGCGTTCACCACCATCCGCCTGGCTGACGCCTACGGTCGCAGCGCTCCGTTCATCCTGGTCGCCATCTTGCTGGGGATCTTCACCGTGGTGGCGGCCCTGTTGCTGAGGACTCCGGCAGGACGTCCGGCACCCGGCGGCTCCTTCCTCGCCCGAACCCTGGCGGCGGTGCGGATGCCCGCCACCGTGCAACTGTCCATGCTCTACGCCGTCGGCTTCGGCGGCTTCGTCGCCTTCAGCGTCTACCTCCCCACCTCGCTGCGTAACGAGTACGGATTGACCGTGGGAGACGCTGCCGCCCGCACAGCCGGTTTTGTCGTCCTGGCGGTGGCGGCACGCCCCTTCGGCGGTTGGCTGTCCGACCGGGTGGGCCCCATACCGGTGCTCGGGGTGTCGTTCACGACCGCCGCTCTTTTTGCCCTGCTCACCGCGGGCGGATTCTCGCTCATGCCTCTTGCCACGATCGGCTACCTCGGGCTGGCGGCAATGCTCGGCGCGGCCTCGGGGGCCTGCTTCGCGCTGGTGGCCAAGGTTGTCCCTGCCGCGCAGGTCGGCTCGGTCACCGGGGTCGTCGGCGCCGCCGGAGGACTGGGCGGATTCGTACCACCCCTGGTCATGGGCGCACTCTATGGATCGTTCGGCAACTACCGCATCGGGCTGCTGCTGCTCGCTGTCGTCGCACTCGGCGCCGCCGCACTCACGTGGTGGCCCGTGAAACGTATGGCCCAGGCCTTCTGACCCTGATCTCGCTTGACGAACAAGGAGCAGTTCATGACCACCCAGATGGATGGTTCGGCCGTGGAGGCGCTGCTGCGCACCCGCCGGTTCTTCAGCAAGAGGGTGTCGGAGGACCTGCGCACCCTGCACCAGATCGGCGGGCGTGATGCGGACACCTTCTACCGCGACCGCTGGTCCCACGACAAGGTCGTGCGCTCCACCCACGGCGTCAACTGCACCGGATCCTGCTCGTGGAAGGTGTACGTCAAGGACGGCATCATCACCTGGGAGGCGCAGCAGACCGACTACCCCTCCATCGGGCCGGATCGCCCCGAGTACGAGCCCCGCGGGTGCCCCCGAGGGGCGGCCTTCTCCTGGTACACGTATTCCCCGACCAGGGTGCGCTACCCGTATGTGCGCGGGATGCTGCTGCAGATGTACCGCGAGGCAAAGCAACGCCTCGGCGACCCCGTAGACGCCTGGGCGGACATCGTCTCGGACCCGAAGCGCTCCGCTGCCTACAAGGCGGCCCGCGGCAAGGGTGGCCTGGTGCGGGCCACCTGGGACGAGATGCTGGAGATGATCGCCGCCGCGCACATCCACACCATCGAGACGGAGGGCCCGGACCGCATCGCGGGCTTCTCCCCGATTCCGGCGATGTCGATGGTCTCTCAGGCGGAGGGCGCCCGGTTCATCTCCCTGCTCGGCGGGACGATGCTGAGCTTCTACGACTGGTACGCCGACCTCCCGGTGGCCTCACCCCAGGTGTTCGGCGACCAGACCGATGTCCCGGAGTCCGCGGACTGGTGGGATGCCGCGTACCTGATGATGTGGGGTTCCAACGTCCCCGTCACCCGCACGCCGGACGCCCACTTCATGACCGAGGCCCGCTACCGCGGTCAGAAAGTCGTCGTGGTCTCACCGGACTACGCGGACAACACCAAGTTCGCTGATGAGTGGCTCGCCCCGCACCCCGGTACGGACGGCGCTCTCGCGATGGCGATGGGTCACGTCATCCTCAAGGAGTTCTTCGTCGACACACAGACGAAGCCCTTCCACGACTACGTCACCCGCTACACCGACCTGCCGTTCCTCGTCACCCTCACCAAGCGGCAGGGTGCATACGTGCCCGGCAAGTTCCTCACCGCCGCAGCCTTGGGCGAGACAGCCGAGGGCGCGGAGGCAAAGACGGTGTTGCTGGACACCGAGGGCAACATCGTCGTGCCCAACGGCTCCCTGGGTTTCCGGTTCACCGAGTCGGGCAAAGGCAAGTGGAACCTCGACCTCGGCGACGTCACACCGATGCTCACGCTGCATGAAGCCGGTGCCCGCACAGCCGAGGTGGACCTACCGCGCTTCGACGCTGCGGACGGAACCGGCGACGTGCTGCGCCGCGGGGTGCCCGTACGCGAGATCGGTGGCCAGCTGGTCACCACGGTGTTCGACCTGCTGCTCGCCCAGTACGGCGTGAGCCGCGACGGCCTGCCCGGCACCTGGCCCAGTGGCTATGACGACGACGAGCCGTACACGCCGGCCTGGCAGGAGGGCATCACCTCGGTGCCGGCCGCGACGTGCACCAAGATCGCCCGGGAGTTCGCGAAGAACGCCGAGGAGTCCGGCGGCCGCTCGATGATCCTCATGGGCGCCGGCACCAACCACTGGTTCCACTCCGACACGATCTACCGGGCCTTCCTGACACTCACCACACTCACCGGCTGCCAGGGCGTCAACGGCGGCGGCTGGGCGCACTACGTCGGCCAGGAGAAGGTTCGCCCGCTCACCGGCTACAACCAGGTGGCCAATGCGCTGGACTGGTCGCGTCCGCCCCGGCAGATGATCGCCACCGCCTTCTTCTACCTGCACACCTCGCAGTGGCGCTACGACGGCTTCCAGGCCGATGTGCTGTCCTCCCCGCTGGCGGAGGGGCGCTTCACCGGCCAATCCACCGCGGACCTCATAGCGCAGTCCGCACGCATGGGCTGGATGCCCTCCTACCCCACCTTCGACCGCAACCCGCTGGACCTGGCTGATGAAGCCGAAGCGGCGGGCATCTCCCCCGCGGAGCACGTTGTGAACGAGTTGAAGGCGCAACGGCTGCGGTTCGCGTGCGAGGACCCCGACGCGGCAGGCAACTCCCCGAAGATCCTCACCGTCTGGCGGTCGAACCTGATCGGCTCCTCGGCCAAGGGCAACGAGTACTTCCTCAAGCACCTCCTGGGTGCGGACAACTCCCTGCGGGCCGACGAGACCCCGGTGGAGTCCCGACCGCGTGACGTCCGGTGGCGACCGGAAGCACCCAGCGGCAAGCTCGACCTGCTGCTGTCGCTGGACTTCCGGATGACCAGCACCACACTGTTTTCCGACATCGTGCTGCCCGCGGCCACCTGGTACGAGAAGCACGACCTGTCCAGCACCGACATGCACCCCTTCGTGCACGCCTTCAACCCCGCCATCGCCCCGCCCTGGCAGACCCGGACCGACTTCGACGCCTTCACCAGCCTCGCCAAGGTGTTCTCCACGATGGCCGCGGAGCGCCTCGGTACCCGCCGTGACGTCGTGGCCATGCCCTTGGCCCACGACACGATCGACGAGCTGGCCACCCCCGGCGGGGTGGTGCGCGACTGGAAGGCCGGCGAGTGCGAGCCCGTCCCGGGCAAGACGATGCCCAAGATCGTGGTGGTCGAGCGCGACTACGGGGCGATCGGGGCGAAGATGACCTCCCTTGGTCCGCTCATCGAGACCGTGGGCATGGTCACCAAGGGCGTCACCTACCACCCCGAGCCCGAGGTGGAGCTGCTCCGGCACAAGAACGGGACCGTGCACGGCGGACCGGGTGACGGTCGACCGTCGCTCGCGCGGGACACCGACGTGTGCGAGGCGATCCTCATCCTGTCCGGCACCACCAACGGACGCCTCGGCACCCAGGGTTTCCGGGCCCTCGAAGAACGCACCGGAGTGACGCTCGCCGACCTCGCGGCCGACAACGAGGGCAAACGGATCACCTTCGCCGACACCCAGTCCCGGCCCACCCCGGTGCTCACCTCACCCGAGTGGTCCGGCAGCGAGCACGGCGGCCGGCGGTACTCCCCGTTCACCATCAATGTCGAGCGCCTGAAGCCCTGGCACACCCTCACCGGGCGGATGCACTTCTTCCTCGACCACGACTGGATGCACGAGCTCGGCGAAGGGCTACCCGTCTTCCGCCCCCCACTGGACATGCACCAGCTCTTCAACGAGCCGCGGCTCGGCGAGGGCGGCCAGACGGAGCTGACGGTCCGCTATCTCACCCCGCACTCCAAGTGGTCGATCCACTCCGAGTACCAGGACAACCTGCTGATGCTCAGCTTGTCCCGTGGTGGGCCGAATATCTGGATGAGCTCGGTCGACGCGGAGTCCATCGGGATCAGCGACAACGACTGGATCGAGGCGGTGAACCGCAACGGCGTCGTTGTCGCCCGCGCCGTGGTGTCCACCCGGATGCCCGCCGGAACGGTGTACATGTACCACGCCCAGGACCGGGTGATCGACGTTCCGCGCAGTGAGACCAGCGGCAAGCGCGGCGGTACGCACAACTCCGTGACCCGGCTCCTCGTGAAACCCACCCACCTCGTCGGCGGCTACGCCCAGCTGTCGTTCGCCTTCAACTATCTCGGGCCGACCGGAAACCAGCGCGACGAGGTCACCGTGATCCGCCGTCGCTCACAGGAAGTTGTGTACTGATGCCGAATACAGCTTGCGGAGTGAGCACATGAGAGTCATGGCCCAGATGGCAATGGTGATGAACCTCGACAAGTGCATCGGCTGCCACACCTGCAGCGTCACCTGCAAGCAGGCGTGGACCAACCGCACCGGCGTCGAGTACATGTGGTGGAACAACGTGGAGACCCGTCCGGGGCAGGGCTATCCACGCACCTACGAGGACCAGGAGCGCTGGCAGGGTGGGTGGGAGCTGTCCAAGCGCGGCAAGCTGAAGCTCAAGGCCGGCAGCCGCCTGAAGAACCTGCTGTCCATCTTCTCCAGCCCCAAGATGCCCTCCATCCAGGACTACTACGAGCCGTGGACCTACGACTACGACACCCTGCTGAGCTCACCCCTGCAGGAGCACACCCCGGTCGCGCAGCCGCACTCGCTCATCAGCGGCAAACCGATGAAGATCAGCTGGAGCGCCAACTGGGACGACGACCTGGGCGGCTCACCCAAGCTGACCCAGAACGACCCGATCCTGAAGAAGGTCTCCGAGGAGATCAAGCTCGACTTCGAGAAGACCTTCATGTTCCACCTGCCGCGGATCTGCGAGCACTGCCTCAACCCCTCGTGCGCGGCCTCATGTCCGTCCGGTGCGATCTACAAGCGCAGTGAGGACGGCATTGTCCTCGTCGACCAGGACAAGTGCCGCGGCTGGCGCAAGTGCGTCACGGGATGCCCGTACAAGAAGATCTACTTCAACCACAAGACCGGCAAGGCCGAGAAGTGCACCTTCTGCTTCCCGCGCATCGAGGTCGGCATCCCCACCATCTGCGCGGAGACCTGCGTGGGCCGCCTCCGCTACATCGGGCTCATCCTCTACGACGCCGACAAGGTGCTGGAGGCGGCCTCCGTCGAAGACGACCACGACCTGCTGGAGTCACAGCGGGCCGTCTTCCTCGACCCCAACGACCCCGAGGTGGTGCGCGCGGCGGAAGCGGCAGGCATCCAACGCGACTGGATCACCGCCGCTCAACGGTCACCCATCTGGTCGCTGATCAACAAGTACAGGGTGGCCCTGCCGCTGCACCCGGAGTATCGGACCATGCCGATGGTCTGGTACATCCCGCCGCTGTCGCCGGTGGTGGACGCGGTGGCCGAGACCGGGGTGGACGCGGAGCAGGTGGACACCTTGTTCGCCGCTATCGAGTCGCTGCGGATCCCGGTCGAGTACCTCGCCGAGCTGTTCTCCGCAGGTGACCCGGAGCCCGTCGCCGGGGTGCTGCGCAAGCTTGCGGCGATGCGCAGCTACATGCGTGACATCAACCTCGGCAAGGAGCCACAGGAGTCGATCCCCGCAGCCGTGGGCATGACCGGCGAGGAGATGTACGAGATGTACCGCTTGCTCGCCATCGCCGCCTACGACGAGCGCTACGTCATTCCCCCGGCACACGCCGAGACTGCACACAGCCTGGAGGAGCTCGCCACCGAGTGCAGCCTGGACTACGACGGCGGACCGGGCATGGGCGGCTCGGGGCCCTTCGGTGAAGGCTCCGGCGGACCGGTTGCCTTGGCTGTGGAGAATTTTCACGCACTCAAGCAGCGACAGACCTCCGACAGCATCGCCGATCCCGAAGACAAGAGCAGCCGCGTCAACCTGCTCAACTGGGACGGAAACGGTCGACCCGACGGCATGTTCCCGACCACCGGGAGCCCGTCATGAGCGCGCTGAGCCCGCGGGCAACAGCCGTGGTCTACCAGGTGGCGTCCCGCACCCTGGACTACCCGGATGAACAGCTGCTGGCGGACATTCCGATGATGCGGGCCGCGCTGCGGGAGGTACCCACCTCGTTCGCCGCTCCGCTCGGGCGCCTCCTGGACCACATCGCTGCCGCCCCGACCGAGTCGCTGGCCGCGGACTACGTCGCCACTTTCGACCTACGCCGGCGGTGCTGCCTGTACCTCAGCTACTACGCCTACGGCGACACCCGCAAGCGTGGCGTCGCCCTGCTGGCGTTCAAGCAGTCCTTCCGCCGGGGAAAGGTGGAGTTGAGCACCAATGAGCTGCCCGACCACCTGTGCGTGGTTCTCGAGTTTGCGGCCACCGCGGACCTCGCCCGGGGCAGGAAGATGCTGCTGGAGCACCGGGCAGGCCTGGAGATGCTGCGCCTGGCTCTGCAGGACGGCGACTCTCCTTGGGCCGACGGTGTTGCCGCGGTCACCGCCACCCTCCCCGCCTTGCAGGGCGAGGAACGCCGAGCCGTGGCCCGACTCGCAGCCGAGGGGCCCCCTGGCGAAGAGGTCGGACTCGAACCGTTCGCACCACCAGACGTCATGGGAGCTCACGCATGAACGACACCAAGGACATCGTCTTGTGGGTGGTGGTGCCCTACGCCTGCCTGGCGGTGTTTGTCGTCGGCCACTACTGGCGCTACCGCTACGACAAGTTCGGGTGGACCACCCGCTCCTCCCAGCTGTACGAGCGAAAGCTGCTGCGCATCGGTTCCCCGCTGTTCCACTTCGGCATCCTCGGGGTGTTCCTCGGACACGTCGTCGGTCTGGGCATACCGGAGAGCTGGACCGAGGCCGTCGGCGTATCCGAAGGCGTCTACCACTTCCTGGCCGTGAGCATGGGTGCAGTGGCCGGAGCGGCCGCGGTCATCGGAATGGTGATCCTGATCTACCGCAGGCGCACCGTCGGACCGGTGTTCAGCGCCACCACGCGGATGGACAAGGTGATGTACCTGGCCCTGTCCACCGTCATCATTCTCGGACTGGTCAACACGGTGATCGCAAACATGTTCGGTGACTACGACTACCGGCTGGGCGTGTCCGTCTGGTTCCGCGGCATCTTCGTGCTGCAGCCGCACCCCGAGCTGATGGCCCACGCACCCATTGGTTTCCAGCTGCACGGCGCGGTGGCGATGTTGCTCTTCGCGCTGTGGCCGTTCACCCGTCTCGTGCACGTGTTCAGTGCACCCGTCGGCTACCTGTGGCGACCGTACGTCGTCTACCGCAGCAAGGACGTGCCCCTGGGTGCGCGGGCTGAACGACGAGGCTGGGAGAAGGTGTAAGAACCACCTGTGACCTTTTCAACGCTTGCAGTCATCTCACTGATCGGCCTGCTCGGCCCGATGTTGACGCTTCGCAAGAGCTGGCCGATACCGATCGTCCTGGGTGAGTTGTTGGCCGGCGTCGTGTTCGGCAATTCAGGGTTCGGTTTCCTGCGCCCGTCCAGCGAGGCATTCACCTTCCTTGCCGACATCGGCTTTGTGCTGATCATGTTCGTCGTCGGCACGCACGTGCCGGTGCGGGCTCCACTCATTCGCTCGGCACTGCGGATCGGCGCAGCGCGAGCCGCGTTGGTGGGGCTGCTGGCCACGGCCGGGGGCATCGGCATCGCCTACGCCACGGACACCGGGCACCCTGCGCTGTTCGCGGTCCTGCTGGCCTCGTCCTCGGCGGCGTTCGTGCTGCCGCTTCTGGACAGCATCCAACTCAAGGGGACCTCGGCGCTGCAGCTGACCGCTCAGGTCGCCATCGCCGACACGGTCTGCATCGTGGCACTACCTCTGGCGATCGACCCGGGGAACGCCGTCCGGGCCAGCTTCGGGGTCCTCGTGGTCGCGGTGTCTGGCGTACTGCTCTTCCTCCTCCTGCGGGCCATCGATCGTTCGGGCGTCCAACATCGTGTCCACACCACCTCGAAAGAACACAAACTCGCCCTCGAACTCCGGGTGAGCCTCGCCATCATCTTCGCCTTGGCCGCACTGGCGACCGCTCTGCACGTGTCGATCATGCTCGCCGGATTCGCAGCCGGGTTGGCGGTGGCGGCGGTCGGCGAACCACGACGACTGGCCAAGCAGCTGTTCGCCGTCACCGAGGGCTTCTTCGGCCCGCTGTTCTTCGTGTGGCTGGGTGCGACCATCGACCTGCACGAGCTTTGGCAGCATCCCCGGTTCATCGTCCTGGGCGTTGCCCTCGGCGTGGGTGCGGTACTGGTCCACAGCCTCATGCGCGTCACCGGCCAGCCCACCCCGTTTGGCGCCATCGCGTCAGCACAGCTGGGTCTGCCTGTTGCCGCAGCCACCATCGGGGCGCAGCAACATCTGCTTGCCTCCGGGGAGCCTGCCGCGTTGCTGCTCGGCGCGCTGATCACCATCGGCGCCGCAACCGTGGGCGGGAGCATCGCCGTCCACCGGGCCCCGGGCCCGGCCCCTCCGGACTACAAGATGGGAGACGGAGCGTAGGTGGCGCCCTCGGGATAGCGCGCGACCAGCTCCTCCACTGCGGACACCACTGCAGCCACCTGTGCGCCCGCAGCCCCGGTGAATGCTGAGCGGTCGGCCAGCGCAGCGTCGAGCCCGGCGCGGTCCAGCGGCAGGCGGGACTCGGCGGCCAAGCGGTCGAGCAGGTCATTGTCCGCACCCTGTTCACGCATCGCCAGGGCCACCGCCACGGCGTGCTCCTTGATGGCCTCATGCGCGGTCTCCCGACCGACCCCGGCCCGCACCGCCGCCATCAGCACCCGGGTGGTGGCAAGGAACGGCAGGTAGCGGTCGAGCTCGCGGGACACCACCGCCGGATAGGCGCCGAACTCCGCCAGCACGGTCAGGAAGGTCTCGATCAGCCCGTCGATGGCGAAGAATCCGTCGGGCAGTGCCACGCGACGCACCACCGAGCAGAACACGTCGCCCTCGTTCCACTGCGCCCCGGCCAGTTCGGCCCCCATGGACGCGTACCCACGCAGCACCACAGCCAGCCCGTTGACGCGCTCGCAGGAGCGGGTGTTCATCTTGTGCGGCATGGCGGACGAGCCGACCTGCCCGGCCTGAAATCCCTCGGTGACCAGCTCGTTTCCGGCCATCAGCCGGATGGTGTGCGCAAGGGAGGACGGCCCGGCGGCCACCTGGACCAGGGCCGAGAGCACCTCGTGGTCCAGCGAGCGCGGGTACACCTGGCCGACGCTGCGCAGCACGTGCGCGAACCCGAGGTGGCGGGCAACGCGTGACTCCAGCTCGGCCAGCTTGTCTGCATCCCCGTCGAGGAGGTCCAGCATGTCCTGCGCGGTGCCCATCGGGCCCTTGATGCCGCGCAGCGGGTAGCGGGCGATCAGCTCTTCCAGCCGGGTCAGCGCGATGAGCAGCTCGTCCGCGGCGGAGGCGAAGCGTTTGCCCAGGGTGGTGGCCTGCGCGGCGACGTTGTGGCTGCGCCCGGCCATGACCAGCTCGGCGTACTCTGCGGCCCGTTCGGCCAACCGTGCGGCGACGGCCACCCCGTGGGCGTGCACGTGCTGCAGGGAGCGCAGGATCTGGAGCTGCTCCACGTTCTCGGTGAGGTCCCGCGAGGTCATGCCCTTGTGGATCTGCTCGTGCCCGGCGAGGGCGTTGAACTCCTCGATGCGGGCCTTGACGTCGTGTCGGGTGAGCTGCTCACGCTTGGCGATGGAACCCAGATCCACGTCCGCAAGAACCCGCTCGTAGTCGGCGATGGCTTCGGCGGGAACGTCAACGCCAAGCTCGGCCTGCGCACGCAGCACGGCGATCCACAGCTGACGTTCCAGCACCACCTTGTGCTCGGGTGACCACAAGACCACCAGCTCGGGGCTGGCGTAGCGGGAAGCGAGGACGTCAGGAATGGTGGCGGTCACGGGTCGTCAGCCTAGCGGTGACGCCACGCCGCCGAACGCCGTAACTTGCATCCCACCCAACATCACGGTTGTGTAACAGTCGTGATCAACAGCCATCCGATCGATCTGCGTTCCGACACCGTCACCACACCGGACCAGCACATGCGGGCGGTGATGGCCGGCGCGGCGGTCGGCGACGACGTCCTTGACCGCGACCCGACCATGCGCGCGCTCGAGGAACGGGTC